>JBDHKE010000049.1:0-49456 GCA_039586555.1 Gemmatimonadota bacterium
AAGCATTGGTACGGCGTGCCCGCAGCGTAGAGGGCCGAGGAGATCTCCAGCCCGTTTCCGTCTTCTTCGTCGTCCTCACAGGTCGTCAGATCCTCGTCACCCGGGAGCAAGAACGTGAAGACATTGCCCTCGGGCTCCGCGGAATCGGTGTCAAGTACGCCACACTCGTCTCCGAATAGTCTGACGGTAGCGGTCGCCAGCGGGGAGCCGGAGTAGGAGACGAAGGCCACGATGACCGTCAGGTCTCCGGCCCACCATGCCAGGTCGTCGTCCATGCCGATGTCCGGACCGTACTCCGCGTAGACCAGCAGGGCACCCGTCACGGGGTCCTTGAGAACCGCGAACTTGTCGGAGTTGTTGAAGGTCAGCTGCGTGCTGACCGCGGCGGTGGACTGTAGCAGGCCTCACCCGCCTCCAGCGTCCGCGTGGCGATGAGGCAAGCCGCCATGGGGCCATTGTACCCATTGAAGAGATCGGTCTCGAAGGGGACGACAACCTCGTCCTCTTGAACCGCCTCGGGCCCGCTCTGGGCTTGCGTGAAGGTCTGCGTGTAAACGAGGTCACCGCCGGCGCACTGCGGATCCGTCCCCAGATCGCACAGGTAGAGTTGAAGCTGATCCAGCTCGTCCTGTCCCTTGTCGATGGACAGCGTCACGTCGATCTTGCCGGCGACGTTGCTGGGCGTCACCGGAACGTTCGTGGCCCCGACCGTGATGGACTTGATGGATACGGACGCGGTCAGCTGGCGGTTACCGACGAAGTCCACGGTCTCGGCGTCACCCACGCCCAGCTGAAGGGCTTTCTTGGTGAACGGGAACCTCACCTGGACCGGGAAGCCGCTGATCTCCACCGAGTAGTTGCCGGCGCGCAGTCCGGTGAACTGGTACTGGCCGGACGCGTTGGTGGTGGTGGTGAACTCCTCCGTACCGGTAAGCTGCACCGCGACGTTCTCGATGCCCCCCGCATCCGCGGTTACCGTACCGGTGATGGAGGCGGTTCGGATGAAGCTACCCGCAAAAGCCGCGGCGGCGGAAGCGCCCTCAGTCACCGTGACGCTCTTGGGGGTCTCGGCGAAGCTGATGTCGGCTGGGAAGCCGCTGATCGTCACGGTGTAAGATCCCACCGGCACGCTCGGGAAGGTGAAGTTCCCGCCCTGGCCCGTGACACCGCTCTGGGACGAGGCGCCCGAGAGTGCGATGGAGATCCCGGCGAGACCCGTGCCCTCAACGGACACGTTGACCGTCACGCTACCCGGATCGGGCGTCGGCGGCGGCTGGGTCGTCCCCTCCTCGCCCTCGTCGCAGGCGAGCGGCGCGAACAGCAGGCCTGCCATGAGCAAGTAAATAAATCGTTTCACGAGTCTTTTCCCCTTGCTGAAGGAATGGTTGAAGCTTGGGTTGATGTTTCCGGGACCTTGGGGTCCCTCACGCACGATGCGAGACTCATGGTCTCGCGCAACCTGGGCACGCCCTCCTTTCGCTTCCGCTCGAGGTCTGATTCGAGAATCTCCCTGGTTCTTCCTGGTTCTCCCGTACGCACCTCCGAAAAAGAGATGCAGGATCATCACCCCCTGTCTGCAAAGGCGGTGCCAGCTTTCTCGGGGACTTAACAATCCTTCTTACAACCACTTAGCGTTTTTCGCAACCTGCCTCACCCCGAAATTCTCCGTGAGACCTTCAAATTTTTGAGGCTTCGGTGGCGATTCGCCAGGAATCATGGGGGTGGCGAGCAGGTCAGCTTGACACTTCTCACCCCTCTTCGCAAGGGCGAAACCTGGCTCATGCCGGACGCTCCGCCGGTCACGCAGGGGTGGGGGCCGGCTCCTCCTGCGCCAGGAACTCCTCGGCCAGCGAGACCAGCTCGGCCGAGCCCAGGTACAGAGGCGTCCTCTGGTGAAGACCGTCCGGCTCCAGCTCCAGGATGTTCATTCCACCATCCGACGCCCGCCCCCCGGCCTCCTCGGCGATCAGGGCCAGAGGAGCCGCCTCGTACAGGAGCCGTAGCTTCCCCTCAGGGCTCCTCGAATCGGAGGGGTACATGAATAGACCGCCCCGCAGCAGGGTTCGATGGAAGTCCGCCACCAGCGAGCCGATGTACCGGAGTCCATGCCCGCGGGCCTTCAGGTGTTCCACGAGTCGCCTCTGTCCGGGCATCCATCGGGAGGCGTAGGCCTCGTTCACCGAGTAGTAGCTCTTCAAGCCGGCCGGCATCCGCATGTTCGGGTGACTCAGGACGAACTCTCCGATGGTGGGATCCAGGGTGAATCCATGAACGCCATGACCGGACGTGTACACCAGCATGGTGGAGGATCCATAGAGAACGTAGCCTGCGGCCAGCTGCCGCTTCCCCTGCTGCAGGCAGTCTTCCACGGTTCCCCGTGGGCCGGTGGAGCGCTGGCGATGGATGGAGAATATCGTCCCGATGGACACGTTCACGTCGATATTCGACGAACCATCCAGGGGATCGAACAGAAACACGTACGGCCCGGTGGGAAACTCCGGGGGAATCGGGATGACGTCTTCGGACTCCTCCGAGACCATGCAGCAGAGGTGACCCGCGTGATCCATGGAGTTGTAGATGACCTCCTGCGCGAAGACGTCCAACTTCTGGACCACCTCGCCCTGGACGTTCTTCCCCCCGGCCCGGCCGATGATGTCCACCAGTCCGGCCATGTTCACCTTCTTGGAGATGATCTTCGCGGCCAGGGCGATGTCGTAGAGGAGACTGCTGAACGCTCCCGTGGCGTGGTCGTGCAGCCGTCCCTCCTCGAGGATGTGTCGCTCGATGGTGACGACGCTGGTTCCGGAGAGCTCGGCGCTGCTCCGACGCGGTGGCAGACCTCTCGACAGGCTTTCCACGAGCAGTCTCGATTGGAGGTGGAACCACGAGCTCGCGAGTCTCAGCTCAAATTGGGTGGGGCCGGAGGTCGGGTCAACCAATTCGGCCATTCCCGGGCCTCTGAAGGCGTGCCCTCCCACAGAGTAGTCAGCGGCCGACCCGCACCCGGTACGATCCATCTCTCCTCACCCGAATCGTCACGGTCCCGTTCCTGTCGGTCCTGAGAACGCGAGCGCCCACCCGCCTCAGCCGATCCACCACCTCGGGATGGGGATGTCCATACCGATTGCCCCTACCCACTGAGATCACGGCCACCTCGGGCCGAGTGGCCTCCAGAAGCTCCCATGCGGAAGACGTTCGGCTGCCGTGGTGTCCCACCTTGATCACCTGGGCAGGTCCCACCCCCGCTCCCTGCGCGATCCGCCTTTCCACGTGCACGGACGCATCCCCCGTCAGCAGGGCGGAAAACTCGCCGAAGTGGACCGCCACCACCACCGACGCGTCGTTGAACCCTTCGGGGTCCTCGGCGTTCATCGCGGGTGGATGAAGGACATCCAGCCGAACGCCGTCCAGCTCCATCTCCCGGCCTTGCTGGGCACGCATCCATCCGCTTCCACGGGACCGCGCTTCCGACAGGGCCTGGAGGTAGGGATCCTTCCCCGCCGGAAGGCCGGGATCGATGACCGCATCCACCGGGAGGTGCCTCAGGACGGCCGCCGCGCCCCCGATGTGGTCCTGGTCCGGGTGCGTGAGGATCAGCGCGTCGAGTCCTCTCGCCCCCCGACGCTTGAGGTAGGGAACGACGACACGTTCCCCGGCGTCATATCGGTCGCTCGCCGGGCCGGCGTCCACCAGCACCCAGCGACCCCGGGGCGACCGGACGAGGACGGCGTCTCCCTGGCCCACGTCGAGGAAGACCAGCTCCAGCGATGGGCCAGCGAAGACCGCCACAGTGAGAGGCGCCAGCATCACTGCCGCCGCGGCTGCTTGCGCGGCGATCCAGCGGCGCACCGTGCTGCCCAGGTCCCGGATCATCCGCAGAGCAACCGCAGTGGCGGCTCCGGCGATCAGTGCCACCGGGATCCACCATTGAGGGACCCATACGGAGGCACCCGGGATCCGAGCGACACCCTCCACCGTGCCCACGAGACAGGCGAGGATGAGCTCCACGCCCCGCGCCAGGAGCCGTGCCCCACTCTCGTGGATCAGGGACAGGAGAAGGGAGCTCAGGATTCCGGGGATGGCGAGAGCGACCATGGGGCTCGCCATCAGTGTGGCGGGGATTCCCGCGAGCGAGACGCGCCCGAAGTGCCAGGCGACGAGGGGAAGGGTCGGAAGGGTCGCGGACACGCCTGCGAGGGTAGCGCCCCGCAGGGTTCTTCCCGCCCTGTGGAGCCACGCAGGTGCGTCTGAGCGCCACCCATCCCCCCCACGGAGCCAGCGGCTCTCCAGTGCCGGCCGGATCAGCGTGAGTCCTGCGGCCCCGGCGAAGGAGAGCTGGAAGCCCACGGCCGCCAGAGATCCGGGATCGAGGATCAGCAACATCACGGCGGCGCTGGCCAGGGCTGCCGACGGGACCGTAGGCGAACCTCGTATCCGGCCGATCGCCACGAAGGACAGGATCGTAGACGCTCGAGCCGCCGCGGGAGGGGCTCCGATGAAGAGCACGTAGCCCCACGACCCTGCTGCGGCAGTGACCCAACTGACCCGGCGAGAGGCGCCCATCAGCCGTCCGAGGCTCAACAGGAGACCCGCGATGATTCCAACGTGGAACCCGGATATCGCCAGGAGATGAGCCGTGCCCGAGAGAGCGAACGACTCGCGGAGCTCCACCGAGACCCCCTCCTTTCGGGCCAGCACGAGGGCTTCTACGAGAGGGGCCCTTTCGGGATAGATCTCGCGGATTCGGCTTTGAATGCGCCCCCGCAGGCGGAGGAGATCCATCCCGGGAGACGGAGCCTGTCCACCTTCCCGCAGTGTTTCGAAGACCAGCGTGCCGGCTCGCTCAGGGTCCCCATCCGGTCGACGCCCCCCCTTCCACTGCGCCACCCCATGGACCGGCACGCCGGGCTCGGGAACGGAGACCCGATCCTTCACGAAGGCCCTGAGCGTCCCGGTGCAGCCCCCCGGCAGGCCGCTCCAGAGCTGAAACGGAGCCGCGCCGTCTCCGGCGTACCCGAGGAATCGACCCGCGACCCGATAACGCCCTCTCTCAGGCAGGGAGAGCCGGCAGTCCCGAGCCCGTTCCGACCGCCAGGACGAGGCAGACAGGACTCCCGAGACGAAGGCAAACCACAGAGTCGCGGAGAAGCTCGGGCGCTTGAATAGCCAGATGGGCAGCAGCGCCAGGACCAGCAGGAGAGGCGCGGGAGGGAGGGTTGCGCCGAGAACAACGACGCCGCAGCCCGAGGCGTAGGCTGCGGCCAGCCACACCACCGGAGGGAGCCAGGCCGTCACATCCGGCTCGGCCCCGTCCGGCGCTGAAGAACGATCAGGTCAGTCGGGCTCCTTAAAGAGGTCTCGCTGGTTCTTGTCGATTCGTTCCCGCTCCTCTCGACCCTCCTCCTGGAGGCGGGACCGGAGGATGTCCCTCACTCGGAGATCCGAGTAGATGCCCGCCACCAGCATCACGAACATCCCCAGGAACAGGCCAGCGAAGGCCACGAACGAGACAGGAACGCGATACAGGGTGAAGATGCCCAGATCGAGCGTTACGCGCTGGGAGGCGTTGAGAGTCCCGAACCCCAAGGCAATCACCAGAACCACGGAGGCCCCGGCCAAACCCACCCATCTGCTCAAGCCGTACTCCGCATGTTGTCTGTTTCTGCCCGGCCCACGAAGGTGGCTCCGCTCGTGCTCGTCAGTTGGACCCGCACGTACTCGCCCACCCACGACTCCTCGCCGGGGAACGCCACGGCCTTGTTTCCGCGGGTCCGACCCATCACCTGACCCGCCAGGCGAGCCGGGCGCTCCACCAGAACCTCCTCCACCGCACCGATTGAGGCTCGGTTGATTTCCAACTGGATCTCTCGCATGAGCCGGATGAGCTCTTCCAGTCGCCTCTGCGCCACGTCCGGGTCGACGAACTGGTCTGGCGGAAGCCGGGTGGCAGGGGTGCCCTCCCGGGGGGAGTACTTGTAGGTGAACGCGTCGTCGTAGCGGATCGTTCGCATCAGCTCCAGGGTCTCCCGGAACTCCTCCTCGGTTTCGCCCGGGAACGCGACGATGAGGTCGGTGGTCAGCGCGAGGTCCGGGATCGAGGAGCGAAGCATGTCGACCTTTTGCAGGTAGCTCTCGATGGTGTGGCGGCGGAGCATCCTCTTGAGGGTGCGATCGCTCCCTGACTGGACGGGAAGGTGGAGATGCTCGCACACGCTCGGCTCCTCCGCCATGACTTCCACGAGCTCTGGAGTGACGTCGTTCGGGTGCGGAGAGACGAATCGAACCCGGCGTAGGCCTGGTGTCCGGGCAGCGGCCCGGAGCAGCCGGGCGAAGGTCCAATCGCCCTGCTGGTAGGAGTTCACCGTCTGCCCCAACAGCGTCACCTCGGTGATTCCCGACTCCGCCACGGTCCGAACCTCGTCCAGGACGGCCTCGGCGCTCCGGTTCTTCTCCGGGCCCCGAACGTATGGCACGATGCAGTAGGTGCAGCGGTGATTGCACCCCCTCTGGATCGGCACCCAGGCGGCGACGCTGGACCGGCGGCGCTGCTCCAGGCCCTCGTAGTTCTCGTCGATGTCCAGGTGGACCACCGCCAGACCCGCGCCCTGCCGCCTGGCGGGGCCGCCATTCCTGCGGTCCTCGATCTGCACCAGCCGCTTTGGAAGCTCTCGATACGCGTCCGGGCCCATGACCATGTCCACGTAGGGCGCCTTCTCCAGCAGGCTCTCCCCCATCCTCTGGGCCATGCATCCCGTCACGCCGATGACAACCTCAGGGCGTCCCCGCTTCACGCGATGGAGCTCCGCCACCCGCCCCAGCACCCGTCGCTCCGCGTGTTCCCGGATCGCGCAGGTATTCACCAGGATCACGTCCGCGTCCTCGGGCCGCCCGACGAGGTCGTAGCCCTCCGAGGCCAGAATCCCCTCCATCAGCTCTCCGTCGCTGATGTTCATCTGGCACCCGTAGGTCTCTACGTAGGCGCGCTTGGGGCGGTCGTTTTCGCTCATGGATCGTATGGATGCACTAATTGACGCTGGAAGCCGGGGACAGATCAATATACAGATCGTCCTCGTGTCCTCGAAGCGTGCCCCGCAGCGGCGAACCGTGCGTACCGCGGTCTTCTCGGTGGTGGTCATGGGCAACGCGCACCCGCAGGTAGTCGCCGGTGAGGACCCAACCGGCGGCCTCGGGAACCACCTGGACCTCATCGCCGATCCTCTGCTTCCGATAGGCCCTTCCCTTTTCTAGAGCCAGGCTCCGCAGCTCCCGGCTCCGCTCGCCCGCCACCCGCTGGGGAACCCCATCTGCCAGCTCCGCCGCCACGGTGCCCTTGCGGGGGGAGAAAGGAAACACGTGCAGATAGGTGTAGGGAAGCTCTTCCACCAACTTCCTCGTCAGCTCGTGATCCTCATCCGTCTCACCCGGAAACCCCGTGATCACGTCGGCACCGAGCCCCAGGTGCGCAACCCTCTCCGCGATCTCCAGCGTGCGGCGTCGGTACGTCTCGCGCGTGTGCCAGCGTCTCATCCCGCGCAGGACGGAGTCGGATCCGCTCTGCAGGGGCATGTGCAGGTGCGGGGCCAACCGCCCGCTGGCTCCCACGATCAGGTCCACGACTCCATCCTCCACCTCCGTCGCTTCGATGCTGCCCAGTCTGAAGCGCACGTCCGGGACGGCTTCCAGCAGTCGGGCCAGGAGGTCGGATAGGCGCGGCGTCCCGGACAAGTCCATCCCGTATTGACCGATGTGTACACCCGTAAGCACGAGCTCAGAATGCGACTGCGCCATGAGCCGTGCTTCAGCCACCACCTCGTTCACGGTCCTCGACCGGCTGCGTCCCCGGGCGAGCCGCGTCGCGCAGAAGGAACACCTTCGGTCGCAGCCGTCCTGGATCTTCAGCCACCCGCGGCTGGCGCCCCTGCGCCTCCTCAGCAGCGATCCGCCTGTGGGCTCAACGTCCCGTGAATCGGGCGGTCGCCGCGTTTTCAGCCGAATCAGCGTCCCCCCCTGTGCCGCAGCGGAGGCGACCTGGACTGGATCGTGCCCTGCCACCACGCCCACCACACCCTGCATGTGGCGGTACCGTTCCCCCTGGAGTGCCGCAGAACAGCCGACCACCACGACCCGGATTCCTGGGTTCTCCCGCTGTACCCGCCGGATGAAGCGTCGGGCATCGGCGTCCGCCCGCTCGGTGACGGTGCACGTGTTCACCACGCAGACATCAGCGAAGCCCCAGGATCCCGAGGTCTCGGCTCCACGGGCCTCCAGCTCCTGACGCACGCGTTCCGTATCGTATTGATTCGCCTTGCAGCCAAACGTCCGGTAGCTGACCCTCACGACGAACGGATCCGGTGGCTTCGCGACTGGATAGACGCAGGGAGACCGTGGTGCGCCAGAAGGACTCATTGAGCGCGCCGGCGCTGCGGTCTCCTTTCTCGACGGCGATGTCGATTCGCGCCAGTGGAATGTCCTCGACCTGGGAGAAGTTGAGCGCCAACCCCATGGCCACGATCGACTCGGAGGGCTCGTCGTCCCCGAATCGGAACGGGAGACTCCTGTGGCGGTATCCGGCTCGCACCGGAAAACGTCGGCCGATCCACGCGGGACCCTGCCACTCCATCCCCCCACCGATGGACCAAGAAGCCCGGGCCTCAACGTCCTGCGCTACATCCTTGCCCGTATCGCTCCAGTCCGCGTACGTGACCCCCGCCGTCAGCGACAGCCTCGGGGTCAAAGCGCCACTCGCCCCGACCCGGTACTCGAGGGGCAGGGAGAAGTCCAGCGTCCCTCCCTCGGTGTCGTCCTGTGGCTCGGCGCGCAGGTCCCCGGACCACGTGACGCTCCCCGCCACGCGCACCAACTCGATGGGATCCAGGACCACACCCGCAGTCACCGTGGGACCCCGGAGCTGCCAGCGGCCCCGGGTCACGAAGTCGCTGACATCGGCTCCCACGGAGAGAGAATCGAACTGACGCGTGAAGGTGCGATTGAGTTCGCCAGTGTAGACACCCACCGTCAGCGCGGCCCCCACCCGGTCGGTCACCGCCCTGGCCACCCCGACGCGCAGGGCCGACACACCTCCGTCGGAGCTGAACCGGTCGGTGACCAGCACGTCCTCCCCGGCCAGATCCAGAACCTTTTGCGACTCGGCGGCCCAGCGCTGGTCCAGGAAGCTGCCGAACGTCAGCGTGGCCATAGTCCGCACTCCCATGGGATAGGCGATGCCGATCAACGGAAAGCGGGTAGCGCTCAGATTCTCCCTCTCATCTCCGTCCCCCACCGTGCCCGTCACGGGCTGAACGGTTGCCATCACGATGGGCAGGGGCACCTCCACGGCTGCAGCCGGGTCGGCGGGCAGGACCGAAGAGCCGAAAAGACCCATGCCGATGCCTCCCAGGGCGCGGGCTCTTGCGTCCAGGGGCTCCACCGGCAGACCGAGTCCCCCCGATGCCAGGATGGACTGAGCCGTTAGATGGCCTGGCCCGCCCACCACCGCCAGCAACAGGAGCGTGGTCCGGACGAGAACGACTCTCATGGCAAGATCACCCGGTCCGACAGCGTCACGATGAGGCGCAGGAAGGGCTCGCCAGGCCTCCCGGGACCGTCAAAGGAAGCGTACTCGAGCGCCTGGGGCTCGAAGGAGGAAAGGAACGTCAGCGTGGTGGGAGCGTCATCGCCTCTCAGCGTTTCTCCCCGAACGAGATCCCGAACGAAACCCGTCAGGGGAAGCTCCACCTTCGCCGCCTCCCCTTCCGCGAAGTAGTCGGGAGGCAGCGGCTGACCGAACACGATCGGTCCCCCCAGGGGAGACTTGGGAAGACGGTCAGGAGCCAGCGCCGGACGCACGTCCATGAAGAGGGTGTCCGTCGGCTGGAAGGCGGCTTCGATGCTCGCGGAAGTGAGCACCAGGGACGCGAAGGTCACGGCCTCGGGGTCCAACCGAAGAGGACACTCCACCTCAGCGCAGAATGCGGGCGACGGTTCGATCTCCTCGGGAAGCCCAAGCTCCAACGTGGACCGCCAGGACGGAGCCCCCCCGAGTCGAAGCTCGTTCTCCGTCACGGGTGGCGGTGGGTCGTACGCGAAGGTGAGGTTCTCCGCCCCCACGGACAGGAAGACGGTCGTGTCCGGGTTGACGCTGGGCTTCGTCTCAAGGACAAGCGAGACCGACAGGATTCTCAGCCGGGCTCCCTCCGTATCCGTGCTCAGCCGGAACCCCCGGGCGAGGTCCGCCGTGTCGGCCCACGCCGCTACCATCGCTGAATCCACGTCCAGAAAGACCGAATCGCCCTCCTCGGGATTCCAATCCACCGTCCCCAGGGGATGGACCGGCCCAGCTCCCGGCTCCGGCCAGTCCAGAGCGCCCTCCAGCGTGTCCACGGCCTGCGTCCACGTTGCCGACGGAGGATGCCAGGGTGCCTGAATCGCGCCACCCGCCAGCGTGATGGGGCCTTCTCCGTCCACGCGAGCGGTGTCGACGAGGATCCGGATCTGTCCACCCCGGAAGGTCAGAGTCGTGTCCGAGCGGCTCGTGCCCGTCGTATCGCGCACCGTCGCCGATGTGGGGTACCGTCCGAAACGGACGAGCGTCCGGGCATCGAGGGTCCCACCGAACCTCCGCGCAACGATCCCGACCGGCAGCGCCGAAGTGGCTCCGAATCCTCCAAACGTCTGAAGCTCTCCCCCGAACTGGGAGAATGGGAGGCGCACCTCCACCGTGCGAGCCACCAAAGGGAAGAGGTCCTCCTCTTCGATCGTCGGCAGCTCTTCGTCGCAGGCCGCCCACGACAAGGAGAGCCCGATGCACAACGCTCCCAGGATGCTTCGCCTCAAGGGTCTCCTCTCAAGCCGTCAATCGTCTTCGGAACCGGCTTCCCGGGATCCGGTCGCGCCACCCGGTCTCGCCAGGACGAAATGAAATGGCAGAAGCTCCCCCAGGCGCCAGGTGCGGCGATCCGCCCCGGCCTCCGAGACGATGGGCAGGTCAGCCTCGAACTCTGCCAGGGCCTGCCTGCAGGCTCCGCAAGGCGGTATGGCCTGATTCCCGTTGGTTACCAGAGCAAGGCGCCGGAATCGCGTCTTCCCCTCCGACACCGCCGCCGACAGCGCCGCTCGCTCCGCGCAGATCGTGAGCCCCAGAGAGGCGTTTTCGACGTTGCAGGCGGCGAACACAGTCCCGTCATCGGCTTCCAGGGCCGCACCCACGTGGAAGCCGGAGTAGGGTGCGTACGATGCTCGGCCAACCTCGCGAGCTCTCGCCAGGAGCCGTTCGAGATCACTCGACATGCGACCAGATCCGCGGCAACCGCCGTGTGAGTCCGGTGAGGATCTCGTAGTTGATCGTGGAAGCCAGCTCTGCCACCTCCTCGAGCGAAATGGAAGCCGGGCCATCCGATCCGATGAGCGTTACGGGATCCCCGACCTCCACGCCTTCAATGCCGCTGATGTCTACCACGGTCACGTCCATAGAGATCCGTCCGATGATGGGCGCTCTACGTCCCCGGACCAGGGCGGCCCCGCGATTGCCCAGCGACCTCGGCAGGCCGTCGCCGTAGCCGATGGCCACGCTGGCCCACCGTTCCCTCGCGCTCGCGGCGTGGGTGGCCCCGTATCCCACCGTCACTCCTTCGTCGACCTCGCGGATCAGAACCACCCTCGCCCGAACACTCACCACGGGCTCCGGACCCGGCAGGCCCTCTCCCGCCCGACCGCCGTACAGGAAGATGCCGGGCCGCACCGCTCCCGACCCGTACGCGGGAGCTCTGAGGGCCGCGGCGCTGTTGCACGCGTGGATCAGGAACTCCGGTCCGGCGGCGGCTCGAATCAAAGCGGACTCGAAACGCCGCCACTGGAGCGAAAGAGAGGAGTCACCCTCCACGTCTGCCGAATGAAAGTGCGTGAAACAGCCCGACCACGTCAGGTTCCCGCGGGCGAGAGCGGACACCTGTGGAACCCAGTCGGGTGCCGTCTTCCAGTCGAACCCCGCTCGGCCCATGCCCGTGTCCACCTCCACATGGAAGGTCGCCGGCGTTCCGGACCGTTCCGCTGCCTCCCCCAGACGACGGATGGCCGCCAGCTCCGACACGGACACCGTCAACCGGTGGCGCACCGCGCATTCGTAGCTCTCAGGGGGAAGAGGGATGACGACGAACACGGGACGGTCGACTCCGAGATCGCGCAGCTCCCGCCCTTCCTCAGCCGTGGCGACCCCGTATCCCAGGGGCTCGGCGGCGTCCATCACGGAGACCGCTCGGGCGAGCCCGACACCGTAGGCATCGGCCTTCACCATGGGGATCACCCCGACGCCGGGACCCACCGCGTTCCTCACGGCCTCCAGGTTGCGGCGGAGGGCCCCCGCATCGACCTCGACCCATGCGCGGCTTCGGTAGTCCGTTGACATGGTCGAGGAAAGATGCGAAGAAATGGCGCTGGAGCAAGTGGGCAGACCCCATCGGCTCATGGTGCTCAAGTTCAGATAAACCCTTGACTTGCACGATCGAATGAGCTCGGAAAACGACACCGGTAGGCCCGAGTCCGTCGGCTCCAGTCCGTTTCCGGCCGACGGGTACGTCGGTGCCGTCGAAGGGATTCTCGACCGGGCCCTGGCCGTGGTCGAGTTCCTTCGCGCCCGCTGCCCGTGGGACCGATCCCGGACGCCAGAGACCCTGGTTCCTCACCTCCTGGAGGAGAGCCACGAGGTGGCGGACGCGATCAGGGACGACGACACCGAAGCGCTGGAAGGGGAGTTGGGTGATCTGCTCCTCAACGTCGCCTTCCAGATCGTGCTGGCCGAAGAAGAGAACGCCTTCGACCGCGGCTCGGTGGTCCGTCGGATGGAGCGCAAGATGGTCCGCCGTCATCCCCATCTCTTCGGATTGGGGGAACAGGAGGACTGGGAGCGCCTTAAGGCGAAGGAGCGTGCCGACAGCGAACGAGTGCTCTCGGGCCTGGCCCGGGGGTTGGACCCTCTGCTGAAGGCACACCGTATCCAGGAGCGCGTGAGCGGAGTCGGTTTCGACTGGGACGATGCTCGCGGAGCGCTCGCCAAGGTAGCCGAGGAGCTGGACGAGGTGCGGGAAGCTCTCCACAGCGACCGTCCCGAAGCCCTCGAGGAGGAGCTGGGTGACTTGCTCTTCTCCGTGGTGAACCTCACCCGTCTCGCCGGAGGACATGCCGGGACGGCGCTCGACGCCGCCAATCGGAAGTTTCGGGAGCGCTTCGAGCGATTGGAGGACGAAGCCCAGCGGCGGGGGATTCCCATTCCGGGAGCACCGCTCGAGGTTCTGGACGCCTTGTGGGAGGAGTTGAAGGGCACCGCTTCTGGTCAATAACCGAGATTCTTGTCCACGGTGTTGCGTAGCCGCTGGCCTGCCAGGAAGCGGCGGATGTTCTCGCGAATCAGCTCGGTCTCGCGACGCCAGAAGCTCCGGCTCACGCCGGACACGTGAGGAAGGATCAAGACGTTCGGCATCGACCAGAAGGGATGGCCCTCGGGAAGGGGCTCCTGCCTGAACACGTCCAGGGCCACTCCCCTCAATCTCCCCCCCCGAAGAGCCTGAAGCAGCGCTTCTTCCTCCACCAGCGAGCCCCGGGAGACGTTGATGAGCACGGCCCCCCGCTTCATGGCCGCGAAGGCGCTCTGATCCAGCAGGTTCTCGGTATCGAACGTATGGGGCGCCGCCACCACCAGGTAGTCGCTCTCGGCCAGGAGTCTGCCAAGGCCGTCCGAACCGTAGAGGAGCTCCACGACCTCGTCGGGGGTCGCCACGGGCCGTCTCTTGAGCGCCAGCAGCCGGGCGCCCAGGGGAGCGGCCCGTCTGGCCACCTCGGTCCCGATCCCTCCATAGCCCATGATGCCCACCGTCCTGCCCGCCAGCTCTGCGACGGGAGTGTCTTCCTCCAGGAAGGGCTTCTGGCACCAACGTCCTCGCGCCTTCATGCCCACGGCGAAATCCAGGCCCCGAGCGAAGTAGAGAATCATCGCCAGAACAGTCTCGGCCACGGGAGCACCGTGCACTCCCGCCGAGTTCGTGAAGATCACGTCTCGCTCCCTCATCTCGGGAGTGAGGGAACCGCTCACCCCCGCGGCGCCCGAGTGCACCCAGCGCAGTCGCGGTCCCGCCCGAAGGATGTCCTCCGGTACTCCGAAGCCCAGATAGACCGTCGCGTCGGAAACCGCCTCGAGCGTTTCGCGAGAGACCGCGGTCGCCCCGTCGCCCGAGCCGTCGGCAGGGGTTTCCACCACGTGCATCTCCCAATCCTCGGGCAGGGCCTGCCGGATCGCGTCCACGGCCCAGTCAGGCATAGCCCACACGGGCCGCCGGTCCTGCATGTCGATGACGATCCTGGGCACGGGGGGACCTCAGGGAGTGAGGCGGTTCATCATTCGTGGGAACGGGATCAGCTCCCGGATGTGCGGGCGTCCGGTGATCCAAGCTACCGTGCGTTCGACGCCCAGCCCGAATCCGGAGTGGGGGAAGCTCCCGAACCGACGCAGATCCAGATACCACCCGTAGGTCTCCTCGGGCAGTCGCTCCTCCCGGATGCGGAACATCAGGCGATCCAGATCGTCCTCCCGCTGGCTGCCGCCGATGATTTCGCCATATCCCTCGGGCGCCAGGAGATCGTCGCACAGCACGGTTCTCGGGTCCTCTGGATTCTCCTTCATATAGAAGGCCTTGACCCTCTTCGGATAGTTGTACACGAACAGCGGGAGATCGTACTGCTTGGAGAGGATGGTCTCGTCGGCGCCACCCAGGTCCTCCCCCCATTGCACTTCGCTCCCCTGCTCCTGGAGGCGCGTCACTGCCTCTCCGTAGTCGACCCTGGGGAAGGGCGGCCGAACCCGCTCCAGAAGGGTGGTGTCCCGCTCCACCTCCTCCAGCTCAGTTCTGCAGCGATCCAGCGCCCGCTCCACGATGTAGGTGACGAAGTCCTCCTGGAGCCGCATGTTGTCTTCCGAGTCCGCGAACGCCACCTCGGGCTCCACCATCCAGAACTCGGTGAGGTGCCGTCGGGTCTTGGATTTCTCCGCCCGAAACGTGGGGCCGAAGCAGTAGACCCGCCGGAAGGCTGGGCAGGCTGACTCGACGTAAAGCTGACCCGTCTGGGCCAGGAATGCCCGTTCCCCGAAGTAGTCCGTCTCAAAGAGAGTGCCGGCCGACTCTCCAATCGACCCCGTGAGGATGGGCGTATCGATCCGCACGAAATCCCGCTCGTAAAGGAAGTCGTGGATCGCCTGCTCCACCTCGGACCGGACGCGGAGGATGGCCCGCTGCTTGCGCGATCGGAGCCACAGGTGCCGATGATCCAGCAGGAAATCCACCCCGTGCTCTTTGGGCTGGATGGGGTAGTCCTGGCTGGGGGCGATCAGCTCGAGCGAGGAGACGCTCAGCTCGAACCCCCCGGGAGCACGCGGCTCCTCCCGGACCTCGCCGATCAGGCCCACCGTGCTTTCCTGGCCCAGGGAGCCCAGAAGCTCCCACACCGACGCCGGCACCCCGTCCTTCACGACGACCCCCTGTACGATCCCCGTCCCGTCCCGGACGACCGCGAATCCGACCTTGCGGTGGATCCGGGTCGCCTCCACCCACCCCCGGAGGGTCACCACCCGGCCCACATGATCGGCCAGCTCCCGGATCTCCACGATTCTGTTGGATGCCATGGATCCCTGCCGCTTTTCACAAGCTCGATCGGACGCGTCCGATCCCCGTACGGGAGGACGAGCGCGGTCGCGGGCGGGCAAGGTAGGCACGAGCCCGCCGAGGTGTCAATCGCGGCAGTGAATGCATCGGGGTGCCCAAGACATTGCCCCGAAACACCTTAGTGACCCCGCCGCGACTCAGCCCACCTTGAAGAGCCTTAGTCGCTCCGCGTAGCGGTCCTCCACGGCCTTCTTCAGCCGCTGGTTCGCGGGCTGGAGAAGTTCCGGATCGGTTTCCACGAGGGCGCGGCCTCGCCGCTGTGCCTCCAGCAAGAGGTCCTCGTCCCGGGAGAGATCGGCGAAGCGCAGGACGGGATCCCTCCCGTGCTGCTGTGCACCGAACAGGTCTCCCTGGCCGCGAATCCGCAGGTCCGCCTCCGCGATGGCAAAGCCGTCGTTCGTGTTCTTGAAGACCCTCAGCCGCTCGGCCGCCAGGCCCCCCGAAGGCGAGATGAGGATGCAGTAGCTCGCGTCAGCCCCCCGCCCCACCCGGCCCCGAAGCTGGTGCAGCTGGGAAAGACCGAACCGCTCCGCATGCTCCACCACCATGACCGTGGCGTTCGGCACATCGATTCCCACCTCCACCACGGAGGTGGTGACGATGAGATCCAGCCCGCCCCCTATGAACGCCCGCATGACGTGGTCCTTCTCCTCCGCCGACAGCTGGCCGTGGAGCAAACCCAGACGCCGGTGAGGGAAGACCTTCTCGGAAAGGCGCTTGAACTCCTCGGTCGCGGCGAGGAGATCCACCTTCTCGGACTCGGCCACGAGAGGGTAGACCACGTAGGCCTGTCGGCCAGCGGCCAGGTGCTCTTCGACAAAGCCGTAGACCTCCTCTCTGGCCGATGGGAACCGGAGCGCGGTCCCTATGGGCTTCCGTCCCGGCGGGAGCTCGTCGAGAATGCTGAGATCCAGGTCCCCATAGAGAGCCATGGCCAGAGACCGCGGAATGGGCGTGGCGGACATGACCAGAACGTCCGGGCGGGTGTCCTGCTCCCCGAGAGCCATGCGCTGTCGGACCCCGAAGCGGTGCTGTTCGTCGATGACGACAAGGCCGAGACGATGAAACTCGACTCCCTCCTGGATCAGCGCGTGGGTTCCCACCACGAGGCCCGCCTCTCCCCGGCCAACCTCCCTCAGGACCCTCTTTCTCTCCCTCGCTCCCATCCCTCCCTTCAGGAGCACCACCGACAGGCCGATGGGATCCAGCAGACCGTTCAGGCTTCGAACGTGCTGCTCGGCGAGGAGCTCCGTGGGAGCCATCAGTGCCGCCTGGTGGCCACTCTCCACGGCAAGCAGCATGGAGAACAGAGCCACGACGGTCTTGCCGGATCCCACGTCCCCCTGGAGGAGCCGGTTCATCCGACGAGGCGAGGTCATGTCTCCGTAGATCTCCCGCAGCACCCGGGCCTGCGCCGCCGTGAGCTCGAAGGGAAGGCTCTCGTGCAGGGGTCTCACGAGCTCGTTCGTCCGCTGGAACTCGATCCCAGGTTCCGCCACCGTCTCCTGATAGCGGACTCGCGCGTGGACGACCTGCAAGAAGAGTAGCTCGTCGAAGGCGACCCGTCGCCGGCCGCGTTCCACGTGCTCGAGCGAGCGTGGACGGTGGAGAGCCTCCAGCGCGTCGACCAGCGACGGTAACCCGAGGGCGGCCTGATCGTGGGAGCCGAGTATCTCCTCCTTCAACACCTCGGGCAGGAGGCGGTCCAGATTCAGGGAGAAGATCCGACGTAACACCCATTGCGGCAGCTCTTCACTCGCGGGATAGGATACATAGATCGTCCCCCGCGTTTCGCCGGGGTCGGCTTCCTCCCGGCCCGCCCGGGACAGAACGGTCACCTCGCGGGGCTGGATCTGGCGACCGTGAAAGAACTTCACGGGGCCCGTGACCAGGACCAGGTCGCCCTCACGCAAGCGGCGGTCCATCCAGGGTTGGCCGGGCCATGCGCTGGTGATCATGCCGCTTTCGTCCTGCAGGATCGCCTGAAAGATGCGCAGTCCCGAGCGAGTCGGGATGACCCCCTTGCTCCGCACCCGTCCCATCGCCGTCGCGTCCTGTCCCACTTCCAGCGAGCCGATGGGCTGAATCGTGGAGGCGTCGTCATAGCGACGGGGGAGGTGATAGAGGAGATCCCGGGCGGTGAGGATGCCCAGGCGACCCAGTGCCTCGGCCCGCGCCGGACCGACGCCTTTGAGGAATTGGACGGGCTTGTCGAGATGGGAGAAGCTCATCCGGCCTGACGCTATTCGGCGAAGACCCCTTCGGTGAACGCCTCGGGGTCGAAATCCTCCAGATCCTGGATCCCCTCTCCGGTGCCCACCAGCTTCACGGGAACGCCGAACTCCTCCTGAAGTGCCACGATGATCCCTCCGCGTGCCGTGCTGTCCATCTTGGCGAGCAGAATCCCCGTGAGCTCCAGTGCCTCCTGGAACGCCCTCACCTGAGAGACGGCGTTCTGGCCCACGGTCGCATCGAGCACGAGGAGCCGTTCATGAGGAGCCCCCGCGAGCCGCTTCCCGATCACGCGGTCCACCTTTCTCAGCTCTTCCATGAGATTCTGGCGTGTGTGAAGACGGCCCGCCGTGTCCACGATAACCACGTCGATTCCTCGAGCACATGCGGCGTCGATGGCGTCGAAGGCTACGGCCGCCGGGTCCCCTCCCTGCTGGCCACGCACGAACTCGGCCCCCGCCTTCCCGGCCCAGAGCCGGAGTTGCTCCATGTGTCAGCTTGCCGATGGATGTGGTCTTGCCGACGCCGTTGACGCCCAGGACCAGGTAGACGGTCGGCCCATTGGTCGCTTTGGATAGCGAGGAGCCCGGGGACGGAGCGAGGATCCGCTCGACCTCTTCCTTGAGGGCCCTTCGGAGCCCCTGGCCGCCCCCCACCTGCCCCCTCCGCACGACGTTCTCGACGTGAGCCATGAGCCGGAGGGTAGCCGTCACGCCGAAGTCCGCCGCGAGCAGGCGCTCCTCCAGGTCCTCCAGAGCCTCTTGGTCCATGCCCCCCGCCACAACCCGGACGTCCGTAACGGCGAGGTCCACGACGCGCTTCCAGAAGCCCCTTTTCTCGCTTTCCTTCCTGACCAATCGAGCCATTCTTGCTTCTTACCTGAGCCCCTGCCGTCGCCTGAGAATCCACTCGATGGAGAGCAGGCAGATGATGAGCAGGTATGGAAGAGGGTGCGTGCGCAGGGGCCTTCCAGGAGCCCTGGCACCGCCTTCCGTTCCGGCACTCCCGCCCTGGAAGGAAGGGGGCTCCGAGGGTGGGGTCAAGAGCTCCTCGGAGTAACTCTCCACGTCGAGGGCCCCCCGACCCACATCCGTCCCTGAGTCGTCTCGAGCTCGGTACTGATACTCCCCGGGAGGCAGTCGCGGGATCCGAAATGTCCCGTCGCGGGAGACCCGGACCGCCTGATCGAGCCTCACCGTGGAGTCGCGGATCAGCTCGAGGCTCAAGGTGTCTTCCTCCAGTCCGGAGGCAATCCAGGAGATGGCCTGCCCCCGCGGCACGACGAGGCGGGTGGGGCGGACTCCGGATCCTGCGGCGAATGGCTCGTTGCCGAACAGCCAGCCCACCACGGCAGACCAGAGACGGCGATATGCCGCCCTCGGCGGGCCCGGGCGGAAGGCCCACCTCCAGAACCCTGTTGCGAGAGCCACGGCCTTCCGTCGAGAGTCCTCCGCGACGAGGATGAGAGCAGGGAGCTCCGGGCCCCGCCCCTGGAGCTGGACCCGCAGCGTACCAACCTGCTCCTGTGCTCGCGCGACCTCCAGGAGATCACCGAGCGGTGGAAGATCGCGAAACGCCACCCCGGCCAGATCCGCCGCCACAGGAGAGACAGGCAGCGACGGCGAGACGTACCACTCGCCCGAGCGCGGGGGACCCGCGCTCGGGCCCGCTAGATTCGCTCCCGCACCGTCACGGGCAAAAACGAGGGCCCTTCGCGATCCCTCCAGCGCGGAGGCCAGCCATTCCGGAACCTCTCCCGTCAGACCGTGGACCACCAGCAGATCAGCCCGCTCGACCCGAGGTTCGAGAGCCGGAGCCTCGATGGGAGAACCGGACTCCGCGCCGCTTCGCATGGGTAGGAATCCCGCTGCGCCCAGACTCAGGAACCCGCGAGCCTCGAGCCCCGTCACGCCCTCCAGCACCGGAAGGAGAAAACGGGGCTCCCAGTCCGGCTCCAGCGACACGAGAACGACTCCCCCCTCCTGGGGGTCCACCATGGTTACGCCAATCCGCCGGTTGTCGGCGGCGTAGGCATCGCCCGGAAGAGAGGCAACCACCTCGTATCGCACCGCACCCCGGTCCCGGGGTGGGGGGAGCATCATGCGTATCCGGGCCAGCCCCCCCAACGGGGGTGCGGACACCCTTCGGCTGCCCAGCACTCTCGCCTCTCCATCCCGTACCTCCACGGGTATCGAGTCCTCGCCGGCCGCGCCTTCGGCGAACACGACGATCTCCGCCGCAAGACTGTCCTCGGCTTCGGCCGTCTCCGGAACCCGGAACTCGGAGATCCCGGCGTTGCGGACGGCAGCCGCGAACCGCTCGAAACGCACGGGGATGGTCAGGTTCGCGACCCTCTCCTCCACCGCCGCCCGGTCCTGTAACCGCATGTCCGAAAGCACCACCACGGACGGGGCCCCGAATTCGGCGGCACGCTCCAGCGCTGGGGCGAGCCTGGACATCGACGCCCTAGGGCCCAAGAGCTCGAGGGAGTCGGGCTGGAGAACCTCCACCCCCTCACCGAACAACAGGATCCGCCCACCGGCGCCGTGGAGCTCCAGGGCCCGCTCTCGGGCGCGCTGCCACGGAGATGGCTCGCCTGGTGCAGCCACCGTCATGCTCAGGGATCCATCCAGCAGGACCCACGACGGGGGACGACGGAGCAGCGACCCGGACCCGGGAAGCCGAGGATCCAGAAGCAGGAGGACCACGAGGGCGATCGTCGCACCGCGGAGAGCAGAAAGGAGCCCTCGGCCCGACACCGAGAGCTCCCTTCTTCGATAGATCCACAGAGAAAACCCCACCGCCGCTCCGGACAGAAGCGCGAATAGCGCCCAGGAGACGGGAGTCAAGCCCACCCTGCTACCCGGCGACCCCGCAGAAGGGCAACCCGCATGGATCAGGATCCGATCTCGAGGGCCTCAATCCCGGTCCAGGAGGTCCTCGGCCAGGCGGTCCGCCTCCGCGGACCGGAAGTTGCGGGGCGGTGGAAGCTTCGTCAGGAGATTCAGGCGAGCCCGCCTGTCCGTCTCCCAGCGTATCCACTCCGACTCTGGCACGGGATCGCCCGGCGGTAGGTCGAGGGCCAGGGGATTCACGGGCTTTCCGTGTCTCCAGAGCTCGTAGTGGAGGTGGGGGCCGTTGGCCAGGCCGGTGCTTCCCACGTAGCCAATCACCTCACCCTGCAGGACCCGCGAACCGACAACGACGCCTCTGCGGAAGCCACTCAGATGGCCGTAGCGGGTGCTGAACCCGTTGGCGTGTCGGACCTCGACCATGTTACCGAGGCTTCCCTTCCAGCCCCGGTGAACCACGACCCCGTCCGCCGTCGTCTGGACGGGTGTTCCGGGATTGGCGGCGTAATCGATGCCCCGGTGGGCTCTCCAGGTCTTCAGAATGGGGTGGTACCGGGAATTGGAATAGCGGGAGGAGATCCGACGGAATTCCAGAGGCTTCAGAAGAAACGCCCTGCGGACGGAGTTACCCTCCAGGTCGAAGTAGGAGGCCTTTTCCACCCCCGGATCGAACCAGATGGCGGTGAAGACGCGGCCCTGATTCAGGAGCTCCGCGGCCAGGATGGTGGCGCTTCTCATGCTCCCGTCCGGGCGAACCTGTCGTTCGAACGCGACTCGGTAGTAGTCGCCCGGCCGGATGTGCCGATAGAAATCGATCTGCCACTGAAAGACCTGGTCCAGCAGGTGGATGAGCTGGGTCCGGTCGCTCAGGGGAAGGTGGGAGAGCCCCGGATTGTCCACGACCGCGTTCCAGAGGACGTATTCGATCTCCCCCGCCACGTACACCGTATCGGTCACGACGGGAGTCTCCACCATCGCGGACCGCCATCCCACGCGGGTTCGAGTGAGGAAGACGGTCTCGTCCCGACTCAAGGTCACATCCACCCTTCGGAGCCAGGCATCCTGCGCCCGTCGCCGAAGAGTGATCTCCGTCCCTACCCTCATGCGTCGAGGACTGGCCTGCTCCTGGAATGCCAACAGGAGCGCGTGCTGCTCAGAGATCCCCAGTCGCGTCTTCTCCAGCACCTCGCCCAGCGTCTCACCGGGGCGGAGCCGATGTACCTCGACGTCCTCTGCCGGGCGGGCGTACACCGGTTCCAGGGCACCCGCGTCCACTGCCGGTCGCCCGCCGATCCCCACGTAGGTGAGGATGCCGCCGATGATCAGCACGAACGTGATCAAGCCAGAGTTGAACCGCGCCATTGCCTCGCGCAATCGCTTCGGGCGCCGCGGTGCCGCCGCGCCCTATGAGTCAGTCCATCTGCCTGCGGATGAACGTCGGGATATCGAGCTCCCCGATCTGTTCCCGCGTCACGATCCGCTCCGGGAACCGATTCAAAGGAAGCACGCTCCCATTCCCGCCACCGGCCACTGCCGCCCGTCGCTGGGCCTCCGCCTGGCGACGGAAGTTCGGGCGGATCACGTCCTCCCGGAACTCATCGCCCGCATGGAACCCGGTGGCGATCACCGTGACCCTCACCTTCCCTTCAAGGGCGGGATCGTGGACCGCTCCGAAGATGATCTCGGCTTCGTCGCCAGCTTCCTCCTGGATAATAGTGGCGATCTCGGTAACCTCGTCAATAGCGAGATCCATGCCACCCGTGATGTTGATCAGGACGCCCTTGGCGCCGCCGATCGACACGTTGTCCAGCAGCGGCGACGAGATCGCCTCCTGAGCGGCTTCCTGCGCCCGGTTGTCTCCCTCCCCGAATCCCGAGCCCATGAGCGCCGGACCCCGCGCCGCCATGACCGTGCGGACATCGGCGAAGTCGACGTTCACCTCGCCGCTCACGCGTACCAGGTCGCTGATCCCCTGGGTCGCATGCAGCAGGACTTCGTCGGCCTTCTTGAGCGCTTCGCGGAAAGAAGTGCCTTTGGGCACCACCGAGAGGATCCGATCGTTGGGCACAACGATCATCGTATCCACGGTGCGCCGCAGCTCGGCAAGACCCTGTTCCGCCTGGCGCATCCTCTTCTTTCCTTCGAAAGAGAAGGGACGAGTGACGATGGCGATGGCCAGGGCTCCCAGCTCGCGGGCGATTTCACCGATGATGGGGGCAGCCCCGGTTCCCGTTCCTCCCCCCATCCCCGCGGTCACGAAGACCAGGTCGCCACCCTCCAGGGCCCGACGCACCTCGTCGGAGCTCTCGGCGATGGCCTGACGTCCGATCTCGGGACGCGCTCCCGCGCCCAGACCTCGAGTCAGCTTCTTTCCGAGCTGCAGCGTCACCTGCGCCCGGGAGCTCTTGAGAGCCTGAGCGTCGGTGTTGGCGGAGATGAACTCGACTCCATCCAGGTCCTCGTCCACCATCCGGTTGACGGCGTTGCCACCGGCGCCCCCCACACCGATGACTTTCATCTTGGCATTCCGAATCGGGGTCTCCTCGAACTCGAAGATCATCATCTGTCCTGGCCCTCCTTGCCGGGATGATTGGGAGAAGAACACTGGGTGACCTCAGAAGAACTCCTTGAGCCACGCACCGATCTTGGATAGGGCTCCGGACGTCAGACTCGACGCCCCCTCGCCGGTGTCGTGGTATCGATCGGTTCCGTACAGAGCCAGGCCGGCCACGGTGGAGAACTTGGGAAGTGCCAGGGAATCGGCGAGCCCTGCCAGTCCCTCGCCGGGAACACCCGCCCGGACAGGCGCCGCGAAGCTTTGCCCGGCCAGCTCCACGATCCCCGGCAAGGCCGTCGAACCACCCGTGAGGACGATGCCGGCTCCCAGCTTGCCCATGAGGTCCTGCTCCTCCAGCTCACCCTGGACCAGGCCGAAGAGCTCGTCCAGACGCTGCTCGACGATGTGGGCGATGAGCTCGCGGGCCACGTGACGCTTCTGCCCCGGTCCGGGGCCCGGGACCTCCACGGTCTCCTGGGGATCCACGAGCTGGGCGGAGGCTACCGCATGAAGCTCCTTTGCGCGCATCGCCTCCGCAAAGGGAATCGACAGCCCCTTCACGAGATCATTGGTGACCGTGTGTCCACCCACCGGTAGCACGGCCAGATGCCGGATCTTCCCTTCATAGTAGACGGCGATGTCGGTGGAGTCTCCGCCCACCTCGACCATGGCGACGCCCACCTCCTTCTCGTCCTCGGTGAGGACCGATCGTGCGGAGGCCAAGGGTTCAAGAACGAGCTCTTGGGTCCGGTAACCGGCCCTGGACACGGCCTTTCGGAGATTCGTCGCGGCCGCAGTGGCGCAGGTGACCAGATAGACCTCCACCTCCAGACGGGTCCCGGTCATCCCTATCGGGTCCTTGATTCCTCCCTGGTGATCCACGAGATATTCCTGGGGAATGGCGTGAAGCAGCTCCCGCTCCGGGGGCAGAGCCACTGCCCGCGCCACCTCGTGAACCCGCTCCACATCCCGCGCCGCGATCTCGTCCCCCCCGACAGCCACGACTCCGGCGGAGGAACGGGCCTCCACATGCTCCCCGGAGATGCCCGCGTACAGCCGATCGGCCGAGCACCCCGCCATCAATTCAGCCTCTTTCACGGCCTTGCGAATGCTGTCGGTGGTCTCTTCCAGGTGGGTCACCAGCCCACCGGTTCGCATTCCGGTGGTGCGGCACTGCCCCACCCCAAGGACCTTGAGATCCGGCCTCCTTCGGGGGTCACCGGTAAGCTCACCGATCACCGCACAGGTCTTGGTGGCGCCGATGTCCAAGCCGGCGATCAGGTTCGCACGCATGCGTCAACGTCCATTCATCGAGAATTGAGCGACTACCTGCTCCGCGAAGCGGAGATCAATGACCTTGAGCCGGAACTCCGGTCTTCTTTCCCTTGCATCGACCCACGCGACGAGGCCCTCCGTCAGGCGCCGGGGGCTCAGTGGCGGACAGTAGCGGATCATGACCGGAGGATCTCCGGTCATGATCACGATGTCGCCTCGCTCGTCCAGTCCGATCTCGGATACCGTGCTCATGAGGCCCGGATCCATCTGGCCGATCCTTGCGAGCTCGCTGGCCATCAGTCGAAGTCCGGCGGGAGTGATCCAGCGCTCTCCCGCTTCCGGCGCCGGGTCCAGCCGGATCACCGGCAGGTTGAGAGTGTGGACTGCAGGATCGATGGGAAGAGGTCTCCCCGTGGCATCGACCGGCTCCAGCGTTGGCATGGGAACCAGACCGACGGGCTCGTGCTCCTGGATCTCCAGGACCAGAGTCCCGGGGATCTTCCGGCGCACGCGCACCTCACGCACGAGAGGGTGGGCCCGCAACCGATCTTCCCAAAGGTCCGGCTCGTCCCAGATGCTTGCTTCGGCCGGTACGCTCGCCGCCTCCACGGCCTCCCGGAGGGTGAGGTAGTGGGTCCCCTCCAGGCGAAACTCAGTGACTCTGAAGAGGTCCAGCCCCGCCAGGGCCCGGGGTATCCAGGAGGCCCCCCAGGCGAATCCCAGGACCACGCACAGCGCCAGGAGAAGGCGAAGACCCCTAGCCATTCCGGTCCCCCTTGAGAACCTCGAGCACGGCGGGCCCCAGGTGTTCCACCGAACCCGCCCCGAGGGTGAGGCACAGGTCGCCCCTTCGAAGCTCCCGGGCCAGAGCCTCCGCAAGGCTCTCCAGGTCTGCGTGATATCGCACGTTTCTCGCGCCGGACCCCTCTGCCGCCGATGCGACGAGGGCACCCGAGATCCCGGGCAGCGGCTTCTCTCGGGCCGGGTAGACATCGGTCACCCAGACCTCGTCCGCCTTCGCGAGGGCTTGGCCGAACTCGACCTCGACCGCGAAGTCCCGAGTCCGGGTATACAGGTGCGGCTGGAAAACCGCAACAAGTCGCCGTTCCGGGAAGGCCTCCCGTGCGGCCGTCAGGGTGGCCTTCACCTCGGTGGGATGATGTGCGTAGTCGTCCACCATGAGGACGCCCCGAGACTCACCGAGCTGCTGGAACCGACGCGCCACTCCCGAGAACCCTGCCAGCCCACGAACGATGGACGTCCATCCCACCTCCAGCGAACGGGCCACGGCGGCGGCGCCCAGGGCGTTTCGCACGTTGTGAAGGCCGGGAGCAGGAAGGGTGACGTCCCCCCGGGCCCGACCGTCCTCTGCCACGGTGAACCGGCTGCCGACCCCGTTGAGGCGCACTCGAGCCCCGCGAAGCTGCGCCCCGGCGCTCAGCCCGTAGGAATACCCTCGATCCCCGGTCTCGGGAAGGAGCCTGGACGCTCCATGATCGTCGGCACAGATGGCTACCCGACCGTGCTCGGCCACCGAGTGCACGAAGACCCGGAATGCCTCGCGCACCTCCGCAAGGGACCCGTAGGTGTCCAGGTGATCGGCTTCCACATTGGTGACGACGGCGTGATCCGGGGCCAAAGTGTGGAACGACCGGTCGTATTCGTCCGCCTCCACCACGTACAGCTCGCCCGAGCCAGTCCTGAGGTTGCCGCCCCACGCGGCGACGGCTCCTCCCACCAGCCCCGTCGGATCCAGGCCGGCGTGGGCCAGGATCTGAGCCACCATGGCCGTCGTCGAGGTCTTTCCGTGGGTCCCGGCCACGGCCACCACTCGGCCCTGGCCCACCCACTCGCCCAGGGCTTGCGCTCTCTTGATCACCGGAATGCCCCGGTTGCGGGCCTCGAGGACCTCCGGGTGGTCCGGCGGTACGGCAGCCGACACCACCACCACCACGGCTCCCTGCAGATGGCCCGGGTCGTGTCCCTCGTGAACCTCGATTCCCAGTGACCGAAGGGACCGCACCGACGGACCGGGACGGAGGTCACAGCCCGACACCACCGAGCCGGTTCGGGAGAGAAGCTCGGCGAGAGCGCACATCCCTGCCCCGCCCACTCCCATGAAGTGGACCGGCCCAGCGCGGGCCAGGACGGGCAGCGGGGGCCTAGTCACGGGCCCCTCCCATAATGGATCCTCCGCCCTGCTCCGGGCACGGCAGCAACTCATCCAGGGCGGCCGCTATCCGGGAGGTGGCTTCAGGTTGTGCGCGATCCGCCGCTGCCCGGGCCATGGCCCGCAGGGTGGAAGGGTCGGACACGAGCCGCGAAACCTCCCGCCACAGCCGCTCCCCGTCCAGCTCGTCCTGTGGCAGACATACCGCTGCTCCCGCCTCGGCCAGAGCCCTCGCGTTGCGTGCCTGGTGATCCGCGGCCGCCGTCGGCAAAGGAACCAGGACCGCAGGGACGTGCCAGGCCAGAAACTCCGAGGTGGCCATGGCTCCAGCCCGGCTCACGGCCAGGTTCGAGGCGGCCAGGGCCAGCGGCATGTCGTCGATGTATCCGCGCACCACCACCCAGGACCCGACACCTCCAGCTTCCAGCTCGCTTCGGATCCCCGACTCGTGCGCGGGCCCGGTAGCCCAGAGGAGCTGCAGGTCCTCCGGGTAGGGAAGACGTCCTGCGGATACCCCCGCAACCGCATCCAGGACCAGCCGGTTCAGGGCAGCCGAACCCTGACTCCCGCCTACCACCAGCATCACCTGTCCCGAAGGAAGGAGACCCAGCCGCTCCCTGGCTTCGGGGGTGGCCACGGCGACGGGAGGGCGTACGGGGTTCCCGGACACCCGAGCCCGAGGCCGACCCGCTCGCGGGAGGAGCCCCACCGCCTCGGGAAAGGCCAGGTGGATCTGGTCCGCCCATCGGCTCAGGAGCCGGGTCGTGATTCCGGGAACGGCGTTCTGCTCCTGAAGTGCGAGGGGGATCTTCATCAGCCTCGCCATGATCCCGGCCGGTCCTCCGGCGTACCCGCCGGTCACCACCACCAACCTCGGACGGAGGTGCTGGAATGCCTGAGCGACTCTGACCATCGACCGAGCCAGGGCCGGGAGCACCATGAGGTTGCGCCAGAGCTCCTTCCGCTGGATCCCCCGCACGGGCAGGAGAAGATGATCCACGCCCCGTTCGGGCAGAACTCGGGCCTCGAGCCCCCGGGAAGCCCCGATGAAGAACGGGCGAACATCCGGGCGGCGGGCGGCCAGGGCCGTTCCGAGGGCCAGGGCCGGATACAGATGCCCCCCGGTCCCTCCACCCGAGAACACGACCAGGGCGCCGCGGCGTTCATGCACGATCCACCCGTCCTTCGAGACTGCCGCGAGCCACTGCCGTGAGGATGCCGATGGACGCCAGCGTCACCAGCAGATTGGAGCGCCCATAGGAGACCAGGGGGAGAGTCAGCCCAGTGGGCGGCACCAGACCCAGGCCCACGAACATGTGAAGGAACGCGTGAAGAGCGATGGCGCTCGTGATGCCGATGGCCAAGAGCTGGCCGAACAGATCCGCAGCCCTCCGGGCGATGCGGAAGCCGATCAGGATCAGGGCGAGGTACAGGCAGACGACCACCACGACGCCCACCAGCCCCCACTCCTCGCCGATCATGGCGAAGATGAAATCGTTGTGCGGCTCGGGCAGGAAGCCGAACTTCTGACGTCCTTCTCCGAAGCCCACTCCGGTCAGTCCCCCCGATCCGACGGCGATCAAGGATTGCCGGACCTGATACCCAGCCCCCGCTGGGTCCGCACCGGGATTGAGAAAGGCCGCGATTCTGTCCGAACGGAAGCCCACTCCCATCTGCATAAGCAGGACGGGGAGCGTCAGGACGCCGAGGAACATGAAGTGCCCGATCCGGCCCCCGGCCGCGAATACCGTCAATGCACCGATGAGCCCCACCAGGCACGCGGTGGAGAAGTCCGGCTCCAGCAGAATGGGCAGTAGGAGCGCGCCCCAGATGACCAGAAAGGGAAGGAGCCCTCGGCGGAGGCTTCGGAAGAGCTCCCGCTTCTTCACGGCCATGGTCGCCGTCCAGATCACCACCGCGATCTTGGCCAGCTCCGAGGGCTGCATGCTCACGGGTCCGATGTAGAGCCAGCGGCGGGCACCTTTCGTTACCGGCGCGATGCCTTCGGTGCCGGGAAGCACCACGATGACGAGCAGAACCCAAGTCAGGCCCACGAGCGGCCAGGCCAGGTGCCGCCAGCAGCCGTAGGGAATCCGGGCACAGATCACCAGGGCCACGAGCCCCAGCGCCCCCCCCTGCGCCTGCCGCAGCACGAAGTGATAGTCCACGACACCGGCCTGGTGCGCCAAAAAGGTGCTGGCACTGTACAGGGTGACGAGGCCGAAGGAGAGGAGAAGGAGAGTGACCGCCATCAGGGCCGCCGGCTCCCATCCTTTTCCCAGTCCGGTCTCGGGAAGCCAGACCGGCCCGGCAGGTGCCACGTCCACCGGGGGCGTCATCAGTCGTCCCCCTGCGCCAGAGCCCGGAAGCGGTCCCCCCGCTCCTCGTAGTTGTGGAATTCGTCGAAGCTCGAGCAGGCCGGGGCGAGGAGAAGCACGTCATTCCGCCGTGCCTCCCGCCGACCGACCCTTACGGCGTGATCGAGGCCTCCGCCCACCCGAATCACTCGCACCGAGCTGGCGAGGGCTTCGGCGATGCGTCCACTCGCCTCGCCGAAGGCCACGGCGACGTGGACACCCCTTCGCGCCGCCACGGCCAGGGGCGCCAGATCTTCCCCCTTGTCGTGACCACCCAGGAGCAGCACGAGGGGACGTTGAAGGCTGCTCACGGCGCTGCAGGCCGCGGACACGTTGGTGGCCTTGGAGTCGTTCACCCACAGGACTCCATCCCGGTCCGCCACGGGCTCCAGGCGGTGCGGGAGGGGCTCGAATGACCGGAGTCCCTCCCGCAGCTCCGGGGGAGAGCCCCCCGCCAGACGCGCCGCCACGGACGCCGCCAGGGCATTGGCCACGTTGTGATCCCCCAGGAGACGAAGCTCCGCGCGGGGGATCAGCGGCTCCTCCGATTCCTCCACCCGGAGGGTGAGAATGCCGTCACGCAGGTACCCTCCCGCCAACCCGTGCGACGTCGCTCCGAAGTAGTACCGCCGACCCGGAGCCTCCCCGACGAGGGAGTCCACGGCCGGACTCCCGAGAGGGAGGATCCAGCGGCTTCGCTCCGTGGCGTTGTCGAAGAGGCGGGCCTTGTCCCGGTAGTAGGCGTCCACCGACGGATAACGATCCAGGTGGTCCGGAGCGAGATTGGTCAGCACACCGATCTCCGGGGCAAACGCGACGATGTCGGCCAACTGGAAGGAGCTCACCTCCACGACGAGCCAGTCGGGCGCATGACCCCGAAGGGCAAGGGCGGACGCGGGCGGTCCCAGGCCCGCTCCGATGTTCCCGCCGAGGCCTACCGTGATGCCGGCGGCCTCCAGCAGATGCGCCGTCAGCGCAGCAGTCGTGGTCTTCCCGTTGGTTCCCGTCACCGCGATCAATGCACTCGAGAAGAACCGAAAGGCGAATTCAGGCTCAGAGATCCAGCGCACGCCCCGATCTCGGAGCGCGACGAGCACTGGAGAATCCGGAGGGATTCCCGGACTGACCACCACGGTCGGGGAGGTGGCGATCGCCTCCACATCGTGCCTTCCCAGGTCCACCCGTGCTCCCAGGGCCGCGAGCTCTCCTCCACGAGCTGCAACCTCGGAGTCGTCCCGCACGTCCGAGACATAGACGTCTCCTCCATGTTCGAGGGCCAGGCGCGCTGCCGCCTGCCCGCTGGTGCCCAGGCCTACGACGGCGACCCGAGTCCCTTCCAGTTCACGCTCCGACTCTCCCAACGCTCTTCACCGGATCTTCAGCGTGCTGAAGCCCACCATGGCGCAGAGGATCCCCAGGATCCAAAACCGGATCACGACCTTGCTCTCCGCCCAGCCCGCCTTCTCGAAGTGGTGATGGATCGGCGCCATCCTGAAGATCCTCCTCCCGGCTCCGAACTTCCGGGCCGTGTACTTGAAGTAGGCGGTTTGCAGGATGACAGAGAGGCCTTCCATCACGAACACGCCGCCCACGATCACCAGGAGGAACTCGGTCTTGAGCAGGATCGCCATCGTGCCGATGGCTCCGCCCAGGGCCAACGAGCCCGTGTCCCCCATGAACACCTCCGCCGGGTGGGCATTGAACCAGAGGAACCCTCCCGCCGCGCCAGCCAGCGCAACCGCGAAGATCGAGAGCTCCCCCGAACCCGGGAGGTAGAACAGACCCAGGTACGCGGACGTGTCCACCCGGCCAATGACATAAGCGAAGATGCCGAAGGTCACCGCCGCGATCGCCGTAAGTCCCGCCGCCAGACCGTCCAGCCCGTCGGCGAGGTTCACCGTGTTGGAGGTGCCGGTAACCACCACGGCGACGAACAGGACGTAGACGGGAATCAGGAAGACGGCGACCCAATCGGCGAAGAACGGGACACTTGTCCAGTTCGGGGGAATGGGCCACACCGGAACCACCAGAAAAAGGAGCCCCAGGCCGAGCCCGAACACGGCCTGTCCGACGAGCTTGTAGCGCGCCACCAACCCCTCGGTCCGTCCACGGACCACCTTGAGGTAGTCGTCCAGGAAGCCGAGCCCTCCCATCCACAGGAAGGCCAACAGAGCGAGAATCGTGTACCAGTTGGCGAGCTCGGCCCATAGGAGGGTCGAAGCGGTGGCAGCGATGAGGATAAGCACCCCACCCATGGTGGGGGTGCCGGCCTTGGTGTGGTGGGTGTCCGGACCCTCGACGCGCACCACCTCTCCCACTCTCATCCTCCGAAGCCAGCGGATGGTGGCCGGACCGAGCACGAAAGCCAGGATCAACGACGTGACCATCGCCCCCGCTGCGCGGAAGGTGATGTATCGGAATAGGTTGAAGACGATGTGCACATCGCTGAACTGTGGAAGGAGGTGGAACAGCATGGCTCAGGCCTCCTTCCCCTCGGGCTTCCCACCGGGGCCGAAATCTCGCTCCAGAAGAGGCACCAGCTCCTCCAGGGCCACGCCTCGCGAGCCCTTGAGAAGAACGACCTCGGTCCCCGTCAGCCGGTGCTTCAGGAGGGTATAGGCCTCACCCAGGGAGGGTGCCGCAACAACCTCCGTGTCCCCGCGCCTACCTTCCTCGCCCGTGGACTTCACCGCCGCCTTGGCGAACTCGCCGATGGCCACGATCAGGTCCAGGTGCCGCCCCAGCGCTTCCTCCAACACTTCGTGGTGGAGCTCCTCTTTTCTGCCACCGAGCTCGAGCATGCTTCCCAGGACCGCCACCCTGCCCCCACCCGGCGGCAGGGAATTGAGCAGGTCGAGCGCCGCCCGGACGCTCTGGGGATTGGCGTTGTAGCAATCCAGCAGCAGCGTCAGCGAACCGACCCGCTTGATCTCGCCCCTCAGCGCAGCGGGGGTGACCGACGTTACTCCCTTCACCGCCGCCTCACTCGGGACCCCCAGAAGCTCCGCCACCGCCAGGGCCAGGAGCGCATCCTGCACGGCATGCCGACCCGGAATGCGGAGCGCCACGTTGCAGCCCTTCCATCCGAATCGGAAACATCCATCATCCCCGGTCGTCGCGCTGAGGGGACAAAGATCCCGGTCGGCAAGGTCCGTCCAACCAGCGACCCGGACTCCGGGGTTGACCTCGCGAGCGCGCTCCGCCAGGTCAGGAGGTACGTCACCCACCACGGCGCATCCTTCTTTGGCCATGTGCTCCAGGAGAGCCAGCTTCTCCCGAAGAACCCCATCCCGAGATCCCAGCTTTTCGAGATGGGTCTCCCCCACGTTGGTGATCACCCCGCAATCGGGATCTGCAATTCGCGTCAGGATCTCGATCTCCCGTGGCTCGTTGCTCCCCATCTCCAGTACCAGGACCTCGGAGGTCTCGGGAGCTTCGAGAATCGTGAGAGGAAGACCCACCCGGTTGTTGAGGTTGCCCCGGGTCGCGTGGACCCGGTAGGTGGTCTCGATCGCCCCCCGGGTCAGGTCCTTCGTCGTCGTCTTCCCCGACGACCCCGTGATTCCGACCACCTTGCACCCGAGGGCTCTTCGCCGATGAGCGGCCAACGCGCCAAGCGCCCCCAGGGTGTCCTCGACCGGGTACATCCGCGCCCCGGAATCTCCGGGAATGGTGTGGGATACGATTGCGCCTCGGGCACCGGCCGCCAGGGCACTCAGAACGAACTCGTGCCCGTCGAAGCGCTGGCCCGTCAGGGCGACAAAGAGGTCGCCCCCGCGGGTGGTGCGGCTGTCGGTGCTGACCCGCGCATACTCCAGATCGTCCCGCGCCCACTCGATCGACAGACCGAGGGCCCGCCGCACCTCCCGGTCGGTCCAGACGAACGCCGACACGTCAGCTCACCTTTGTCGAAGCGAGGAACTCCCTCACTACCACCCGCTCGTCGAAGGGGAGACGGTCCTCCCTCACGACCTGGTATCGCTCGTGGCCCTTCCCGGCGAGAAGGACGAGATCGCCGGGCTGGGCCAGCTCCAGGGCGCGACCGATGGCCGCCCTGCGATCAGTGATCCGAAGGAACTCGCCCGACGCCATTCCGGAGACCACCTCGTGGATGATCGAGTCCGGGTCCTCCGAACGGGGGTTGTCCGAGGTGACGATGGCGAGGTCGGCCCGCTCGGACACCACTCGTCCCATCAGGGGCCGCTTGCCACGATCCCGATCTCCGCCAGCGCCGAACAGCACGATCATGCGACCCCGGACCGTGGGACGGAGGTGATCCAGGAGCCGGGCCAGGGCATCCGGAGTGTGAGCGAAATCGATCAGAACCAGGAATGGGCTTCGGTGCACGACCTCGAGGCGCCCCGGAACCTGAGGGGTGTGCTGGAGACGGAACGCGATCTCCTCCACATCCAGCCCCGCCACCACCGCCACCGCCGCTGCCGCGACCGCATTGGCCACATTATAGGAGCCCACCAGGGGGAGCCGGACGGGTGCCGCCCGCGAGCCCACGTGGAGCACGAAACGGGAATGGTCCTCCCGAAGATCCAGCGCCTCTCCTCGCACCTCCGCCACCTCCAAGAAGCCCCACGAGACCCGGGGTCCCCCGTCGGGCAGGGCATCCCAGGCTCGGTCGTCCTGATTCACCGCCGCCGTGCCCCCGTCCTTCAGGAGATCCAACAGGCGGGCCTTCGAGGCAATGTACTCCTGCAGATCCGTGTGGTAGTCGAGGTGATCTTGGGAGATGTTGGTGAACACGGCGATGTCGAAGCGCATGCCGTCCATGCGGCGCTGGGCCAGGGCATGGGACGAGGCTTCCACCACCACCCACTGAACACCTCCGTCAGCCAGCCCGCGCAGCCACGATGAGAGTTGTACCGGACCCGGCGTCGTCAGCCCCTCGGTTCCGGGCCGCACCCGCCCGTCCTTCCCCACCAGGCCGAGCGTTCCAATCGCCGCGGCGGGTGCCTTCGCGGCCAGCAAGTGGCGAGCAACGATCGCGGTGGTCGTCTTGCCGTTCGTTCCGGTCACACCCACCGTGGAGAGTCGCTTCCAGGGAGAGTCCAGGATCAGGTCCGCGGCAATGGACCCAGCCAAGCGTCCATCCGACACGTGGATCTGAGGGATATCCACCTCCGAAATCCCCCGCTCCACCACCGCAGCTATCGCACCCCTTCGTACGGCATCCGCCAGGAAGTCGTGCCCGTCGTAGGCGGTTCCGCACCAGGCAAGGAAGAGATCGCCCGGCTGGACCCGGCGGGAGTCCTGTGATACCCCCAGGAGGGTCACCTCCCCCGTTTCCGGCTTCGCCACGAGGAGTCCGGCATCCCGGATGCCATCGACGACTCTGGAAAGAGGTGTTCGGGATTGCATCATCGCGCCTCGCGCCCGAGCAGGGTGACGGTGTCTCCTGGAGCGAGCCTCGCACCCTCCCGCGGTTGGGCGCCCACGATGGGTGAACTGCCGTTCCAACGCACATGAAGTCCCATCTGGTGCAGCCGGCGGGAGGCGGTGCGCACGGAGACCCCGGCTACCTCTGGAACGACGACCCAGCCCCCCCGGGTGCTGGTGCCCGGGGGCAGGGTCACGGCCGGCTCGGGTTCATCCAGGGACAGACTCGCGAAGCGGATCGGAGTGCTGCGGCTGGCGACGGAGGCGGACCGCCTCATCGCAGCCAGCGCGCGACGGTCGATGGGCGGGCGCCGGGCTGCCAGCACCGCCTCCATCGTCCGTCGGATCACCGGAGCCGCGGCGGCCCCTCCGTAGTAGGCACCCTTGGGATCGTTCAGCTTCACGAAGATCACGAGCTGTGGATCCTCGGCCGGGAAAAACCCGGCGAAGGACGAGAAGTACCTGCCCTGCGCGTAGCCACCGTCCGGGGCCGCGATGCGGCTGGTTCCACTCTTCCCTGCCACCGAGAAGCTGTTCAGTCGTGCCGCCGTGCCCGTTCCCTCCTCCACCACCTGCACCAGCACCTCATTCACCCTCTGGGCCACGCGCTTTGAGACCACTCGACGCACCTGCCGGGGTTCGGGCCGGTCGAGGATCTCTCCGGACCAACTCCTGACCTCTCGAATCAGCCGCGGCTCCATCAGGCGTCCGCCATTCGCCAGCGCCCCGTAGGCCAGGGTCATCTGCAGCGGCGTCACCGAGACCTCGTAACCGATCGCCAGGCTGGCGCCCGACTGGCCCGACCACTCACGGGGAGGACGCAGGATTCCCTCGCTCTCACCCGGCAGGCGAATCCCGGTCCGGACGCCGAATCCGAAGTCCCTCAGGCTCTCGTACTGGTCCTCAGGACTCAGCCCTTGGGCCATCTTCGAGATTCCGACGTTGGACGACACCTTCAAGGCTTCCGCCAGAGTCAGCTTTCCGTATGGGTGAACGTCGGTGATCGTCCGGCCGGCGACCCGCCAGTATCCCTCCTCCGTGTCCACGGAATCCCCCAGGTCCGCTACCCCGTGGCTCAGGATCGCCGCCACCGTGAAGGGCTTCAGCGTGGAGCCCGGTTCGTACGGGGTGTGGATGGTGGACAGAGCCGAGGTGGAGCCGTCCCTGATGGAAACGAGGGCCAGGAGCTCGCCGGTCTCGGGTTCGGTGATGAGGATGTCACCGCCCTCCGCCTCGGTGGCCTCCACTGCCTCTTCGAGGCATTCATAGGCGATCTCCTGCAGATCGAGGTCCACCGTCAACTGCACCTCACCACCCGGACGGGGGGCCTTCACTAGCCAGCTCTGGCCGGGAATGGGCTCTCCGCGGAAATCCCGCGCTCGGATCTCCTCTCCCGGTGAGCCGCGTAGGATCGAGTCCATCCGCTGCTCGACTCCACCTCGACCGTCGTGGTCGATCACCGTCCCCAGGAAGCCCGCGGCCAGGTCTTTGTGCGGATAGAACCGGATCGGATCGGGCTGGAGATGGATGCCCTTCTGCCCCCGAAGTAAGTCCCGGACGGCCGGCGGATAGTGTCCCGCCAGCACGACCCATCGCCTGTCGGAGCGGACCGCGCGGTTCGCGTTCCTCCTCGAGATGCCGAGCGCCGACACCAGCGCGCGAGCCGCCTCCTCCGGATCCTGCAGCTCGTGAGGGGCCAGCGAGACCGTGTACCACACCTGGCTCAAGGCCAGGGGCACGCCGTTGCGGTCCAGGATCGTTCCGCGGCGGGCCGGCAGTGGACTGGTCTCCCGATGTTGCCTTTCCGCTTCCGCGGCCCACACGGTCCGCTGGAAGAGCTGGATCTGTGACGCGCGTCCCACCACGATCAGTCCTGCACCCAGACAGCAGGTCAGCAGCACCCTGCGCCTGTAGGTCGTGGTTCGATCCAGTTTCCGCCTGGCGCTCACTGTTCCTCCGGGTCGAGGAAGACGATGTCCGAATCCGGTGGCTGTATCATCCCAAGTCGCTCTCTGGCGATCTGCGCGATCCGAATCCGGCCCTCCAGGTGCTGGATACTCTGCAGCAGCGCGGCCCGCTCGGCGTGAGCCAATACGACTTCCTGCCTCAGCGAGTCGAGCACGATCAACTCCTCCAATGCCCGCGCCTGCCGCCAGGCCACCAGACTCAGCGAGGCCAGAAAGGCGGCCACGGCCAGAGCCACCACGCTGGAGCCCGACAGTCGGCTCACGCCGCCTTCCTCCAGGCGCGCAGGCGGGCGCTCCGGGCCCTGGGGTTCCGAGACACTTCCTCGTCACTCGCCTGGATCGGGCGTCGAGTCAGCGCGCTCCCCAGGGGTCGGCCGCGGCAGCGGCACACGGGCAGCTCTGCGGGACACACACAGGACCGGCTCCACTCCCGAAATGCCAATTTGACGCGGCGATCTTCCAGCGAGTGGTACGAGATCACGGCCAGGGTTCCCTCCGGGCGCAGCGCTCTCCGAATGACCGGAAGAGCGCGCTCGAGGATGTTCAGCTCGTCGTTCACGGCAATGCGAAGAGCCTGGAAGATTCTGGCTTTTTCACGATTTCGTGCAGGCCGCCCCAGCGCCGAGCGGAGGGCGGCGACAAGATCGTCACTGGTGCGCAGGGGGGCCCGAGCACGGCGGCGAACGACCTCCCGGGCGAGTCGCCGGGCGCGAGGCTCCTCACCGTAATCGCGGAAGATCTTCGCGAGCCTCGACTCCCCCTCTTCGTTCAGCAGGTCCGCTGCGGTCCGGTCGGACGGTCGGGCTCCGGCCATCCTCATGTCCAGGGGAATCCCTGGGCGGAAGGCGAACCCGCGTTCGGCCTCATCGAGCTGACGGGAGCTGAGACCCAGGTCGAGGAGCGCGCCCGTCAGTGTCTCGTCGCCAACGCGTCCCTCTTCGATCGCTCGATCGAAGGTCGTAGCGAGAAAGCGGACCCGATCGTCAAACTCTCTCAGCACCCTGCGAGCCTCCTCCAGGGCCTCCGGATCCCTGTCCACCGCGAGCACCCGGCACCAGGCGCACTGCTCCAGGAGCGCACGGGCGTGACCTCCCCCGCCCACGGTCCCGTCTAGAAAGAGACCGTGCCTATGTTGGAGGTCCAGCTGCTGGAGAACCTCTTCCACCATGACAGGCTCGTGAAACACCGGGTCCCTCCCCGGCCTGACCTGCAGGGGAGAGGGGGAGAAGCCTCCCAAGCCCCCATGCGCGCCTAGCCAAAGATCTGCGGTGCGAAATGCTCGAATTCCCCCTCCCGATCCCGGGTCACCTTCTTGAATGTGTCCGGATTCCACAGCTCGATCCGGTCGATGGCACCTATGAGAAGAACTCGCCCGTCCAGAGCAGCCGACTTCTGGAGCCAGGCGGGAATGAGAATTCGACCCTGCTTGTCGGGGGTGACCTCCACAGCGTTGGAGGTGATCCAGCGTACGTAGTCCCTGGCGCTGGGTTGATGCCTCCGGAACTCGATGAGGCGGGTCTTGACGTCCTGCCAAGCGGACTCGGGGTAGAGGGTTAGAGCGGGAGACTCCCACTGGAGCAGCACGAAGCGCTCTCCGTCAGCTTCACGCCGGAAGGGGGCCGGCAGGCTCACCCGACCTTTCTCGTCCAACTGGTACTCGTACCTGCCTAGGAATCCGCTCACTCGATGGTATGTCGTGGTAGATAGTGGCAAATTGTGGTGTGAATTGGGGCATTATAGGGAGCCGGAAAGGGGCCGTCAAGGGCGTCCCCCCAAGACATGGGATTCCGGTCCGAGAGGCCCAGGAGAACCCTTCCAGGCCGGCCATTCCGAGGCTCTGAAAGGGGGGAGTTTCGCCCACAGGCTCCGCCCGAGATTCGGTCTGAGAAGCCGGTGGAAGGGGACGGGCGGGAGCAGGGCTCGTGACGCGGACGACCGGGCGGTCAGGATGAGGACCGGGCAGTGGAGTGGGGATGAGAGAAGGATCGGAACGAGAAGACACATGAAAGCGCCGCGGACCGGTGGGTCCGCGGCGCTTCGAATCCGCTGTGCGGGCGACCTACCGGCCGCGCCGGATGATGGCTTCCTGGATCTCGATGTACGTGTTCACGGCGGAGAGGAATTGCTGCAGGTTGATCTGCGGCTGCCGATCGGCATAGGACCTGGAAGCCTGTAGAAGTCCAAGGGCCTGCCTGAACTGGGGTAGCGTCTCCTGGGCCGTCTGCAGGGTCTGAGGCTCCTGAGCCGCCTCCGCCCTCTTATACAGCGCGTAACCGTGCCAGAAATCACACTGTGCCCGGAGGTTGGCTCCGATTTGGAACTGTTTCGCGATCTCGAAGCCGCTGATGGCATAGCCCAGGTTGTTCCCCTGCACACCCCTTCTGTAGGCGTCGGCGAACACGAGGGACGAGATGGCGTCCGCTGACTGCTCACCACGCTCGACGGCCGCTCGGAGGTAGGGCAGGGCCTCCCGCCGCTGGCCAGCATCGAGGAGCCAGTTACCCTGCCGGGCCGCCAGGTTGGCGTACTCGGGGTCGATCTCCTTGATCCTCTCGAGAGCCGCGATGGCATCCTGCAGCCGTCCGCCGTCTTCCAGGGCGTCGGCGTAGACCGACCACAGAACCGCCTCCTCGGGGTGGGTCTCCAGCGCCTGCTCGGCGACGGCGATGGCGGCCTCAGTGTCGCCGAGGCGGAGCTGGGCAGCGACCACGTTGCGGATCTGACTCACGTTGGCCTCGGCGCCCTTGGCCTCGAATACCCGATTGTACGCGTCGATGGCCTTTCGAAAGATGTCCGCCACCTCCGGAGGGACCTCGCTGGACTGGCCTCCCAGCTTCTCCAGCTCCTTTCCAGCAGCGCTGAACGCGAAGTTCCCGAGCTGCTCGCAGAGAAGGATGTTCTCGGGATCGATCTCCAGACCCTCTTCGATCAGTTGGGCGGCGCCCATGGGATCTCCGGCCTGCGCCAGGTCGTACGCGACCCTCATACGCACGGCGGCGTTCGCGGGATTGAGCTCCAGGTAGTTGCTGTAGTAGCGCCGTGCATCCTCCTCCTGCCCGAGCTGAGCGGATACGTATCCTGCAGCCTGCAGCGCGTTCTCGTGGATGGGGCTCAGCTCGAGGACTCTCTTGAACTCGGCGAGAGCGTCCTCCAGTTGCTCCAGCTCCATGAGAGCCATACCCCGGGTGTAGCGAACTCCGATGGCCTGCGGATTCAACTCGATGGCCCGGTCGCAGTTCTCGATCGCGTTCTGCCACTGCTGGCTCTGAGCGTAGTCCCCGCAGAACTGGGCGAAGCGGGTCTGCTCCACGAAGGTCTCGAAAGCCTGGAGGATGTGCTGCGCAGCACCCTCGTGATCCCTTTCCGCCACCGAGACTTCGGGCACGTCAAAGGCCGAGCCGTCGGAGACGTTCACGAAGGCAGCCGTCACCCGAAGACCATTGTTCTCGGGGAGGTACGATCCACACATCACCAGCTGGGCGTCGATCTGTCCCGCCAGCTGCCGGGCCTTGACGCAATCGAGATCGTCCTCGTCGATCTTGAACCTGTCGAGAGCGTCCTCGACCTCGTCCTCGTCCACCGGCGCATGGGTCGGGAGATCGTTGATCAGGTCACGGAGCTCCTCCGCCACATCCTTGCCGAAGTCGTCATCGGCGCCTTGCTGGGGCTCCAGATTCGGAACCAGCACCCGGAATCGGGAGCTCACTTCCTGAGCCTGCAGTGACCCGCTGGTGATGAGGAGTGTGAATAGGGCGGCCCCAACGAGCGCGAGGATTCCCGGTGTTAGCCGTCCGGACATGTGCCTTCTCCGTCTTCAGTTGCCCAGCAAATGACTCGGCAGATTGCCTCTACCCGATCCCCCAGCCGCGAACCGATCCACCCAAAGCGTGAAAAATTCGCATCTGGATGAATATGCGTCAACCGGCGCGACTCCCGCCGCGGGTCTCCACTCCACTCGCATCCACCCCCGCAGAGGTTCACTCTTCAACCTACATTACACCGACCGGCCCACGAGGTCCCCACGAGGTCCCCGATCGGGCCGGCGCGGCCTCTTCGTATTTTACTTCAATTCTCTGTACGTCCCGCCTCGGGCTACGTTGCCGTGTCCCCGGAGGACGAGGGCTTCGGTCCCTTCTCGAAGGCCTCCATGCGCGCCTGGACGTCATCGGGGATTCGCTGGCTCGCACCTCTTTCGTAGTCGTACATTACCTGCACCGTTCTTCCCGAAAGGACGCGCTCCGCCCGGGACGAGCGAACACGATACTGGAGCTCGAAGTGCTTCTTCCCCATCCGAGACATGCGCACGCCCACCGATAGCCGGTCCGGATACAGAACCCGCGCATGATAGCGGATCTCGGCCTCGGCCAGTATGTAGTCGACGTCGTCCACACCGCGGCGGCCCACGACCTCGCGCCAGTAGGCGGCCCGGGCTTCCTCGAAGTAGACCAGGGCCTCCGAGTGATGGACGTGACCTCCGATGTCGATGTCCCGAAACCGCACATCGACGGGGTGCTCGAATCTGAATTCCTGATCTGACACCGCTCTGTCTCCTCACCGAGTGGCCCGCAGGCCAACGCGAACCGCCGCGGTGGAATCGTACACGGCGAAGCGTCCGTTACGAAAGGCGCCCGCCCGCTCGCGCCATGACCCCTTCCTGGGGCCCGTGTGCTCTCCGCCGACTCACGAACGCCGAAACGGAATGGCCCGCCGCACCGGCCTTCCAGCGCCCCCTGAGGAGTCACCGCGCTTCACCAGGCGTCTGCCCCACCGCCCGAGATCATCGACGAACGGGAATCGGCGAGCCCGTGCACAGGGAACAACGAACACGTCTCATGCATACAGACGCCCACGCCCGGCTCCGTGCGCGGGGCGCAACTCCTCGACCATTGCCACTGCAGACTCGGAGGATCGATGAAGAGCAGCGTATTCCTGGTGGCCCTCGTCGCGGCGGCCCTTTGGCCCGCGAGTACGCCGATCCCGGCCTCAGCCCAGGAGGTCTCAGCCAAATGTGTCCCGTCCAGGCCCACGGACGGCCGTGCCAGCCCCTATGCTTCAGCCTCCGTGAGCCTGGAGGGAGGCGAAGCCGTCATCTGCTACAGCCGTCCCTCGGCCCGGGAACGGGAGATCTTCGGAGGGCTGGTCCCCCTCGATCGGTTCTGGCGAACAGGTGCGAACGAGCCCACCATCCTTCACGTCGACTTCCCCGCCGACGTGTCCGGGATCGCCGTGGATCCCGGCTCGTATTCCTTCTACACCCGGCCGGGAGCCGAGGAGTGGCAGGTCTATCTCAACACCTCCGTCGACCGGTGGGGAATCCCTATCAACGATGAGGTGCGCACCTCGGAGGTGGGCGAGGGGACCGTGGCAGTGGAGACGCTGGACGAGCACGTGGAGATGTTCACGATCCGCTTCGAGGAAACGGGTCCCGCCAGCGCGCATCTGATCATGGAGTGGGAGCGGACCCGCGTTCAGGTCCCCATCTCCGTTCGAGACTAGTCCGCCATTGCGGAGGTGCCGCTGCCACCCGGGCGCGGACTCTCATGTCCGCCGACGGTAGTGCGAGGCCCCGGGAGCCCAGCGAGGCTCCCGGGGCCGAAGTGCACCCTGGGCGGTGTGGCTGCTGAAACGGTAGGTCACCGCCGAAGAATCTTGATCCCGCCGGAGCCGGTGTCGATCTCGATGCTGCCCCGGCCGTCCCCGATGGTTCCCCTCAAGTAGGTCCGCCTCACCGCCTCGATCTCGATGGGAAGGTCCGCGTCGATCCCACCGCTCCCGGAATCGACCTCGACGCGGGCGCCCAGGTCATCCGGGACCGTCAGGGTGACCCCTCCGGAGCCCGTGTCGACGATCAGACGTTCCACGTCGTCTAGGAGGTCGAGCTCCACCGAGCCGCTGCCCGTATCCACCATGACGTCGGAGCACGCCACCTCACTGAGCTCCACCGAGCCCGATCCGGTGTCGACGACCAGCGATCCCACGGAGATCCCCTGCCCAGCCACGGAGCCGGAACCCGTATCCACCTCGAGGCGAGGTCCGCGAACTCCGGACACCTCCACGCTTCCGGAGCCCGTGTCCACGGAAAGCTCCCCGTCTACACCCTGAACGACCACCGAGCCCGATCCGGTGTCCACCACGAGGCTCCCCCGAACCCCGGAGGCGTCGACGGATCCGGTGCCCGTGTCCACCCGAAGGTCGCCCTCCACGTTCTCGACCGTCGCCTCTCCAGCCCCCAGGTAGACGGCGAAATCCCTACCAGGCGGCACCCGAATTCGAAGATCCGCCCAGGCCTCGAGCCCGTCTCCGGACCCCGAGATCCTCACGCGGTCCCCCCCTCGTCCTTCATCGCCGAACGTGCCGTCGTCGCGCACCCGAATCTCCATGCGCGAACCTCGTCCAAGCTCGGAGTACACGATCTCATCCGAGGGGTACACCACGCGGAGCGTCTCTCGACCACGGATCTCCCCGGTCAACACCCGCAGCTCACCCGCATCCGAGCCCCCCGTCATTACTTCCACCACCACCTCGGACCCGCCTCCTCCGACGACCTCCACCTTTCCGGCCAGGTTGTATACGGCCACGTCGGACCCACCGATCCGGTATTCCTGGCCGAACGCGGGCCGGGGTGACGCCGCGATCAACGCCACCACGAACAGGCCCAAGCAGGAGACCATGGCGGCCCTGCACCCGGGCATGATTCTAGACATACGATTCGTCTCCATGGGTCTTGAGTCCGATGCGCGGACCTCCATCCGGCCCTGGGGCCTTCAGCGTGGCGTCCGCAGCTCGATTTCTCCGTTCACCGTCGACAGTTCGAGCAAGGGACCCCCCTCGCCGAGAATCCCCTGGGCCCTACGCCCTCCGAATCTGCCCTCCACCCTGAGCGGAAGGTCCGTCGCCAGCCCCCCGTTCAGGAACCTGGCATCCACCCTGGCGTCCACATCCGCTGGCAGCTCCACGGAGATGCTGCCATTCACCGTGCTGAACCGGAGGGGACCGCTCCACCCCCCCTGCCCGAGGGCCGCCCGGATGGATCCATTCACGGTGGCTGCCTCGCCGTAGCCTCGAGTGGTGATCTCGATGCTGCCGTTCACCGTGTGTGCATCGACGTATCCCCCGAGGCCCGTCGCCTCCACGTCGCCGTTGACCGTTCGGCCTACGAAGCCCACTCCCTCCGGAACCCGGACTTCCCACTCCACGGCCACGTCATTGTTGCGAACCTCCATGTCTCCCCGCTCCCCGGGCTCACACGAGTTGTCGCCGAACCCCCCGCGGGGGTAGACCGCGCACAGCGTCACCCCCTGGGAGTGTTCCACGACTTCGATTCGCACTTCTGAGGGGTCACTTCTTCGTCCGCTTTTGGTCGCCCTCACCTCCAGCTCGCCACCCGTGGCCGCAGTCGCAGAGATCCGGCCGCTGACACCCTTGATCTCGACCTGCTTCCCCGCCTCCAGCTCGCCGGTCCATGAGAATTGCTCGGCATCCTGGCGACCAGCCCGTGGGACTGTCCGACGCTCCGAGTGACCGATCCGCCTTTCGACGGCGTGTTCGGTTCGATGAACCAGATCGTCGATGCGGTGGGCCAGATGATCCACGGCCCATCCCACCCGCTCCAGACTTCGGACGACCCTGTCCTGGACGTTGCCGGCCACCGCGTCCCCACCCACCCAACCGAGGGCCAGCAGCCCGAATAGAACGAGGATACCCACCGCGGCAAGCCGTCTCATTTCTCCTCCTCCTTCAACTCGCACACCTTAAGGATCAACGTCGCGGAGAGGGCCACCCTGCCTATCCCGATCCGCGGAGCAAACGGATCTCGCCATCGAACGCCTCGAGCTTCACCTGGGCCTCCCCTTCACCGAGCCTGAAACGGAATTCTCCGCCCCTGTGGACGCGCTCCATGGTGATCGGGAAGTCCGACTCGAAGTCGCCATCGTAGGTCAGGACCGTGAATTCCGCGTTTGGCGGGTCCGGGATTCGAGCGGTGACGTCGCCGTCGTGCGTGGAGAACTGGTAGGAGCCGCCCGGCCGCAGCGTCCCCGCGAAGTGAACGTCGCCCTCCACGGTCACCCCGCGCACATGGTCGCCCTCCGAGTCCCTGATGCTCACGTCGCCATCCACGCTCTCCGCCATGACACTCCCGGAAACACCGACAACGACCACGTCGTCATCGGCGGAGTACGCCTCCACCGTCCCCTCCACCTGCTGCACGTGAACCATGCCGTCAACGGAGCGCACCGACACGTCCCCGGCCACCTCGCGGATCGTCACATCTCCCTCGACGCTCTGGACGATCACCCCTCCGCGCACTCCTCGGACGTTCACGTCCAGAGAGCCCCCGGTCAGCTCCACCCCCATCCACGTGGGGACCGTGACCTGATAGGATCCCCCGCCGCTCCGGCCTCTTCGATCCTCCACCCGAAGGTGAACAGCCCCCTCCGACCGCTGAAGCCCCAGCTCAGTACCCCGACGGTCCGAGATCGCCTGGACTTCATCCCGGTCCCAGGTCCCTACGAGCAACTCCCCCGAAAGGTTTTGCGCCACGAACCGGTCTCCGGGCTGCACCGCCACCACCGTATCACCAGCTATTGCCGCGGCCAGCACCACTCCGGCGAACAACGCCCCCATCATCATTGCGTCGCCTCCTTAGCTCACTCTCTCGGCCCCCACCACCGTCTGTCTGAGCAACGACAGCTTCCGGCTCAGGGTCCCTTCCAGATGGTCGATCAGGAACTGATTGTCCGGATCCAGCTCCAGGGCCCGAATGGATTCCTGGATCGCAGCGTCGATGACGGCGAGGTTCTTGTCCAGGATTCGCAGCGTGGAAGGATGGAGCCGGCCTCGCGACTCCGTCAGAGATCGCTCGAGACGAGCGATCTCAGCGGCTCTCTCACTCGCCTCCGCGGAGCTCAGGGCCTCACTCAGCGCGAGGAGCACGCCCCCCTCCGCCTGGCCTGGGGCCGCCTGGACCACCGGAGCCTGGACCGCGAGGGTCTCCACCCTCCCAGCCGAACGGCCCACCATCCATGCGCTACCTGCGGAGCCGAAGGCCAGAACCAGAGTCGCCGCGATCGCCTGAGGAACCGAGAGACGCACCTGCCCGCGAAGTCCCCCGCTGCGGCGCCTCGCAGCCTGCCGGTGGTCGGAGAGGGACAGAACCCTCGCTTCCCCGCGAGCCATGCGCTCCAGGATTCCGGGCCACAGGTCGCGGGGCGGCGGCTGGTCCTCCAGAGCGCGCGTGGCCCGCACCACGGCCCCGAGCTCCTCGAGCACACGGGCGCACCTCTCACACCCCTCCAGGTGAGCTTCCAGATCCCGTGTCTCCTCTGGCGGAAGCGAGCCGCTCAGGTACTCCGAGAGTCGGTCCATCCAGGGGTCGGTTGCATTCACCTTCGAATCGCTCCCGTCAGTTCAGGTAATCGCGCAGAATCATGCGCGCTCGGTGGAGCTGCGACTTTGAGGTGCCCACCGAAATCCCCATGCGCCTGGCGATCTCCTCGTGCGAAAAGCCTTCCATGTCGTAGAGGACGAGGACCGTGCGCGCGCCCTCCGGCAAACGTTGAAGCCCGGCCTCGATATCCAGAGCCAGTCCGGGGCTGGGTCTCGGTGCCGCGACGAGCGCCAGGGCGTCGCTCGTCGGAAGGAACCTCTGCCGGCGACGGTGCATCGTCTTGCGCCGCGAGAGAATCAGGTTGACGGCGAGGCGGTGCAGCCACGTTCCGAATCCCGCTTCGCTCCGAAAGGTGCTCAGCTTCTCCCAGGCGCGGACGAAAACCTCCTGCGTGAGGTCCTCCGCCGCTTGCTCGCCGGCCATCCGCCGCGCGAGGCTGTAGACCCGAGCCACGGTGCCCCGATACAGGCGTTCGAACGCCTCGTGATCCCCCTCGACGGCGAGGGCCACGTCTCGGGCCTCGGCGTCAGCGAGCACTCTCTTCGCCAGGTCTTCCAGGGTTCATCCTCGAATCCGGGTTCAACCCTCAACTTCTTGGACGAGGTCTGGAGGGTCGAGGTTGGAAACGGGTTCGGCCGTCGGCTTGCGTCTCCATTCCGCCCGTCCCCATTCTTCAACCAAGATGCCGGAATATGCCGGGGCCACCGGACCGTTGGCGATGGGTCCGCTTCGCCCGCGCACAGGGCGAGACTGGTGCGAAGACTCCTTCCCGCGAGGCAGTACCGATGCAACTCATGCCGATCGACGTAACCGCGCTCGTGGCGGTGATTCTGGGGTGCTCCATGGTCCTCATTCCCATCATCGGGATTACCGCACGGTTCGCCCTCAAGCCCACCGTGGAGGCCCTCAGTCGCTTCTTTGAGTCCAGGGGGAGGGATGAAGCGGTGGCCATTCTCGAACGGAGGGTGGCGTTCCTGGAGCAACAGATGGAGTTCATGGACGACTCGGTCCGCCGGATCGAGGAGGTTTCGAGCTTCCATGCCCAACTCGAAGCGTCCGCGGACGAACCTCCGGCGCCGGTGGCGCCCTAAGCCCACGCCTCTCCCTCCCGCGGCTTTCTCCTCCGCTCGATCTCCATGCCCCTGTCATCTGGAGGCACGGGCGCGGCGGCCGGGGGCGCGCCCCGGTCTCGAGTGGACGTCGAGATCATCGCTCACCGGGGGTTCAGTGCTCGAGCTCCCGAGAACACCCTCGCTGCCATGCGCGCGGCCCTCGAAGCGGGAGCGCGAGCCCTCGAGTGGGACCTCCATGTGGCTGCGTGCGGGACACCCGTTGTCATCCACGACGATCGAGTGGACCGAACCACCGACGCATGCGGACGGGTGGTGGAATACGCGTATGAAGAGCTCGCCCGGCTCGACGCCGGGTCGTGGTTCTCCCCGGAGTTCGCGGGCGAGCGGATTCCCAGCCTTCGGGCCGCTCTTCGGGCGGCGGCTGGGAGGGTCCATCGCATCTACCCGGAGGTCAAGGGATACCGCACCACCGCAGATCTGGAACGGATGGTCGCCACGGTCCGCCGGGAGGGCCTGACCAGACAGACCGTGTACATCTCCATGGACTGGGATGCGCTGGACGAGATCCGGGGAGTCGAGCCCTCAGCGGGAATCGGCTATATCGTCGAGCGCCCGGAACGTTTCGACGACGGCCTTTCCCGGGCGGAAAGGTGGGGAGCCATTCTCGAAGTGGGCCAGGCGATCCTTCTGGAGGCGCCCGAGCGGGCTGCTGCTGCCAGGAGGCGAGGCGTCCCCCTGGCCGTTTGGACGGTGAATGAACCGGAGCGGGCGACGGCCCTGCACTCTCTGGGGGTAACGCGCTTCACCACGAACGAAGTGTCGGCGTTGCTCGGGTGGAAGAGGGAGCTCGAGGGACTCCCCCAGAACCGATAGGGGCGGGTCAGTCGTGCGCGTGCACGGGAAGAGTGAAGTGGAAGGTGCTCCCTTCCCCGGACTCGCTTTCGGCCCACACCTTTCCTCCGTGAGCGTCCACGATTCCCTTGACGATGGCGAGTCCGAGGCCCGCGCCCTTCCGATAGGCTCTCCGCGGTTGCCAGAAACGGTCGAACAGGTGCTCGCGGTCCTCCTCGGGGATCCCGGCCCCCGTGTCCGAAACGGAGAAGACCACCTCCGCTTCACTGAGGGCGGCGCGAAGGGTGATCGTGCCACCTGAAGGCGTGAAGCGTATCGCGTTGCCCACCAGGTTCGAGAAGATCTGAAGCACACGGTCCCGGTCCGCCTCGACCGGGGGCAGCTCGCCGTCCAGATGCCAGACCAGCTCGAGGCCTCGCTCCTCGACCAGCGCTTGACTCAGGGCCTCGACCTCCTCGAGGATGGGACCGACCATCTGAGGTTCCGTCTCCACGGCCAGGCCGCCAGCTTCGATCCTCGCCACGTCCAGAAGGTCCTCGATCAGACGGCCCATCCGGATCGACGACCTGTGGATGATGGACAGCTGCTCCTTCCGCTTCTCCTCCGGTAGGGGCACCTCGAGCATGAGCTCCGCAGCCAGCTGAATCGTGCTGAGCGGGTTTCGGAGGTCGTGGGACACCACGGCCACCACCTCGTCCCTGGCCCGTACCGCCTCCCGCAGGGCCCGCTCCGAGCGGCGGATCTCGGTCATGTCGGTGAACGTCACCACGACCCCTCGGACCTCTCGCCCGTCCACCATCGGCCGGGTGACCATGCGCGCGGGAAACGAGCTGCCGTCCTTCCTCCACATCACCACATCCGCCTCCTCGGAAGACCCCCGTTCCAGAGAGCGGCGAACGAGTGAGTCCCGCCAGAGGTTGGGCGCCCCATCTTCGTGACTGTGCAGAACCAGGCTGTGCATGTCCCTGTCTCGCACGTCTCCGGGTCGGTAACCCAGGAGCTCGGCTCCCGCGCGGTTCAGAAAGGTGCATCGCCCCTCCAGGTCCACGCCGAACACTCCGTCGCCGGTGGCCGCAAGAAGCGCGTCGGCCTCTCTCCGTGCGAGAACGGCGTCCTGGCGACGGGATTCCGCCTCCTGAATCAACAGCCGGAGCCGGCGGCCCAGGACCCCCACCACAGCGGACGCAGTGAGGGCCACCAGGGCGAGGATGACCGTGACGTAGGACCGCCGGCGCCTGGCCCTCTCCACCCCTGCGCGAACCCGCTCCATTTCCTGGCCGATGGCGTTCTGGAGACCGGCCCCGGCCCTCAGGAGATCCTGGTACTGAGCCTGATTGTCCCGCAGGAACTCCCGGAACTCCTCGCGGGTCACCTCCTCATTCAGCACCGCCTGGTGGTTGATCCTCCACGTGAACGACAGGCTGGAGATGTTGGCCAGGATGCCCCGGATGGCCAGTAGCTCCGTTCCTTCGATCAGTCGGGTCAGCGAGGTCAGGGCCTCTTCCTCCTGGCGTCGTGCCTCCCTATACCGCTCCCGGTACGGCCCCTCTCCCGTGAGCACGAACCCCTGAACGGCGGCCATCTCACGGGCTTGAGCGAATCCCAGCTCGGCGGCCAGAGCCCGAGCGGGATCCAGCACAC
>JBDHKE010000165.1:0-6146 GCA_039586555.1 Gemmatimonadota bacterium
CGGCACCGTCGTGCGTCGGGTGCGGGCGCGGCGGTGGCGACAGGCCCGGCGCCGGGCGGCCGTAACGGGAGCCGTCGCGGCCGCGGTCGTGCTGGTGGCCTGGGGGATCGGCAGCCTGATGGGCGGTCCGAGCATGGAGCGCCTGGCCGTGCTCCCGCTGATCGATTTCACCGACGACCCGGAGCAGGAGTACCTGGCGGCGGGGGTCCACGAGGCCCTGATCGCCGAGCTGGGGCAGCTGGGCCTCTCCGTGACCGCCCGGAGGACCATGGCCCGTTACCGGGAGACGGACCTGGGGATCGGGGAGATCGCCCGCGAGCTGGGGGTCGACGGCGTCATCGAGGGGTCGGTGTTCCGGGGGGGCGACAGCCTGGAGATCACGGCCGGCTCTACGACCGGGACGAGCGGGAGCTCTGGACCGGGACCTTCGATGGCGTGCTTCCCAACGTCGTGGCCCTCTACCGGGGCTTCGCCCGCGCGATCGCCGACCAGATCCGCCTGAGCCTGAGGCCCGAGGACGAGGCTCGCCTGGGCGAAGCGGCGCCAGTAAATCCCGCGGTCTACGAGGCCTACCTGCGCGGCATGCACGTCCTGAACAACCGTCGGAGGCGCGCGGACGCGGACATCGCCATCGAGCACTTCAATCGGGCCGTGGAGCAGAATCCGGCGGATCCCTTGGCCCACGCCGGTTTGGCCCTGGCCTATACCACGCTCGGCCACGGACTCGACAATCGGCCGGAAGAGTGGCCCCAGGCCCGGTCGGCGGCGGAGCGAGCGCTTCGAATGGACTCCACACTGGCTGAGGCCTGGTCCGCCCTGGCTCAGTACAAGACGTACTACGAACGCGATTGGGAAGGCGCCGAACAGGCGTTTCGGCGGGCCAACGAGCTCAACCCCAGCCTCTCGATCAACCACTACCACTACGCCTGGTATCTCGTCCTATTCGGGCGTGTGGACGAGGCGATCGCCGAGCACCGTCGTGCCCAGGAGCTGGACCCGCTGACCCCCCTCCACACGGTGTGGATTCCGGCGCTGTACTGGTGGGAAGGCGACTACGAGCGGGCACTTCGAGAGGCCCGCACGCTGACGGAGCAGTACCCGAACAACTGGGCGATCTGGCACGTCGTGGCGGAGAGCGCCGCAAAGTTGGGTCGATGGGATGAGGCTTTCTCGGCCGTCGAGAAGTCGGTGGAGGTCTATCCGCTCTGGCAGCCGTACCCGGCCTTCGTATACGCGAGAGCGGGTCGAACGGAAGAGGCCGCGCGCATGGCGCGGGAGCTCGAAGCGGAGTCGCTCACTCCTTTCAAAGCGGGCGTCCTGGCCGTCACTCACGCGGCACTCGGGAACCGGGACGAAGCCCTTCGGTGGCTCGACTACGAGACTCCTCACGGGTGGGCCGCCTGGTGGGTGGCCTCTCAGTTTTCGGAGCTCTGGGAGCCGTACAAAGCTGATCCGGCCTACCAGGAGGTTCTCAGGCGTCGGTACAACCTGCGGTATGGGCCGGACGACGAGTACCCGGTCCCGCTTCCTACGGTTGCCCAGCCGCTCTCCGGGACCGCGGGGGCGGCTTCTCGCCCGGGGCCACAGCCCCTGACGCTCCCTTCGCTTGACCCCGTTGTGACGGCCGGCACATCTTGATTCGTGGGAGGTCCAGGCTGTCTCGAGACGCCGGAGCCACCTCGACGCGCTCCAGCCTCCGCGTCTTCCCGGTCGAGTGGAAGCGGCGAACCGTACCACCGCTTTGGCGGTCGTGTACATCGCCTTTGTGTTCCCCCACGGCAGGGCTGTCAATGGGTGAGAAGCGGACCCGCCGCCTTGTAGCGATCATGTTCGCCGACATGGTGGGCTACACGGCGCTCATGCAGGAGGACGAGGAGACGGCCCGATCCCAGCGGGATCGGCATCGGCGCGTCCTCAAGGCGGCCGTCCAGCGACACAACGGGGAGATCCTTCAGTATTACGGCGACGGCACGCTGAGCGTCTTCGGCAGTGCCGTCGAAGCGGTGGAGTGCGCTGTCCAGGTCCAGCTGGAGCTGCAGCAGGAGCCGAAGATCCCGCTGCGAATTGGCTTGCACACGGGAGACATCGTCTATGACGACGACGGAGTGTACGGGGATGGTGTGAACGTCGCTTCGAGGATCGAGTCGCTTTCGGTCCCGGGCGGAATCCTGATTTCCGGCAAGGTCTTCGACGACATTAAGAACCACCCCTCACTGTCCTCGACCTTCCTCGGAGAGGTTCTGCTCAAGAACGTCAAGCTCCCCGTGAGGATCTTCGCCATCACAAACCCAGGGCTCGCCATCCCCAGTGAGGAGGAGGTGCGCGCCAAGGCGGCTCAGAGCGGTGCCGGACCGGCCGCCGCTCGGGGCGACGAGGTGGCCGAAGCCACCGCGCTGCCCGCGATCCGCGCAGCCGGAACCGGGGAGATCTTCGTCCAGAGGCTCAAGGATCGGGCAGTGGTCCCGTGGGCGCTCGCGTATCTGGCGGGAGCATGGGCCTTCCTGCAGATCGTGAATTTCGGGAGCCAGCAGTTTCTGTGGCCTGCGCTCATCCCCCAGGCCCTCGCACTGCTCGCCTTTGTTGGCTTCTTCGTGACTCTCGTGGTGACCTGGTACCACGGGGAGAAGGGGCGCCAACGCGTCAGCGGGACCGAGGTGCTCATGATCGCTCTTCTTCTGGTTATTGCGGGGGCGGCTCTCTCCGCGCTTCGTCGCAGCGGTGAGGAGGTAGCGTCCGACCAGCCGGAGGCTCTTCCGCCACTCACGATCGCCGATGACCGGCCCTCCGTTGCCGTACTCCCCTTCGAGAACCTCAGCACGGAGGAAGAGAACGCGTACTTCGCCTCGGGGCTCCACGATGAGGTCATGAGGCAGCTCCTACAGGTAGCAGCTCTCCGAGTGATCAGCCGTACATCCGTAATGGAGTACGCCACCGACCGTCCGAATGTGCGGGTGATCGCCAGAGTCTTGGGCGTGAACCACGTAACCGAGGGTACCGTGCAGCGGATCGGAGACGGCTTGCGTGTGAACGTCCAGCTCATCGACGCACGAACGGATGAGTATCTCTGGGCGGAGCAATACGATCGCGAGTTGAGTGACGCGTTCGCGGTCCAGAGCGACATTGCCCGCAAGATTGCGGAGGCGCTGGCGGCGAATCTCACCGCCGAGGAGCGTGAGGCAATCGCTCGGGCACCCACTCGCCTCTCCGAGGCATATCAGTTCTACTTGCAGGGCCGAGACTACTATTTTCGCCCCGGGTACCGCCAGGAGAACTTTGAAGCCGCAGAGAGGCTCTATCAACGGGCGATCGCGCTCGACCCGGATTTCGCGCTCGCGCGCGCAGCACTCTCGCGGATTCATGGGCTAATCTACTGGGAAAACTTCGATCGCTCCCGTGACCGGTTGGAGGCACAGAGGCTGGAGGCCGAGGAGGCATTGCGGCTACAGCCGGACTTGCCCCAAGCACACCTGGCAGTAGGCTGGATGCACTACGTTCGAGGCGACTTTGAGCGTGCGTTAGAGGAATACACAGCGGCGCTGGCTCAGCCGCCGACTGACGCCGATGTCCTTGCGGCCATCGGGTATACGTACCGCCGGCTGGGGGACTGGCCTCAGGTCTTTGCCGCTTTCGAGCAGGCCACTCAGCTCAATCCACGCAACGCAACCCTGTTCTATGATCTTGGCGGCCACAGCTACGTGGCGACCCGGCGGTACGCGGATGCCGTGAGAGCGTATGACAGAGCGCTGGCCCTCGCACCCGATCTTCACGATGCCGCGATCCGCAAGGGATACGTCTATCTCCACTGGCAGGGCCAGCTCGACACTCTTCGGGCGGTCGTAGCCCGTCTACCCGCGGATCTACATCTTCCGGAGCTCGATATCGCGCGAGTCGATCTCGCGCTCTGGGAGCGAGACCCCGACCAGTTGCTTCAGCTCCTCAATACGCTGGCGGCACCCGTCTTCGAGACCCAGTTGGCCTACCTGCCAAAGCAGGTCTACGCCGGCTGGGCCCACTCGCTTCGTGGAGACGAGCTTGCAGCGAGAGCAGCTTTCGACTCGGCCCGGGTGCTGCTCGAACCTCTTGCCAGGGAGCGCCCCGGCGATGAACGCATACGCGCTGCGTTGGGATACGCATATGCCGGGTTGGGCAGGAGTGCCGACGCGGAGCGCATCGCTGAGCGCTTCACGGAGTCGAGGCCGAGTCTCGGGACTCCGTTTTCGGGGCTGCAAGCCACCGAGATCTCCGCCAAGATCCTGGCGCAGGCGAACCTCGCCGACCAGGCCGTCACGCACCTGGAGTTGTTGATGGCTGGAGATTCACCCTTCAGCGTCTATGCGCTCCAGCTAGACCCGCTGTTCGACCCGATCCGCGACCACCGCCGCTTCCAGGCCCTGCTGGCGAGGTACGGGGCGCATTGAGGCTCGCAGGCTGCGCGCACTTTGAGGATTGCTCCTGCAGGGCCCGCCTTTGTGCATCTGCAGCCCGTTGTGAGGGCGGCAGGCCTGGACCCCCGAAATCCGGTCATCCAGAGATCCCTGGCACGGAGCTAAATCCATTCCCATCGGTACGATGAGGCCCTCCGTGTGACGGCGATTCGGGAGGCTGCAGATTCCTCGGGGGGGAAGTGGACCGAGCATGGATCCATCTGCTCCTTAGGTGAGCCCGAGGAGGCCAGGTTGCTGCTCTCCAGACACCTCGACGCTTCTTGGGAGAACTACGGGATCGGGTTCGCATACCCGACGGCGGTGAGGAGGAGGCTGCTGACCGATGAACAGAAGCGGATCGCTTTAGAGTCCTTCAGGAGAGACTACGAGAGGCAGTAGATGAAGAGCAGCATGACCCCTGTAGGCTTCACCGTCGTTGGGTCGAGTATCTTCCTAATCCTCCTCGGCATGACGCTGCCCTTCAGCAGCCTCGTAAAGGACTCCCGCACCGAACAGACCGTCTGCCACCTGCATGGCAAGGAGCTGCAGCTGGACCTGGTGCCGATTGTCTACGGCCTGCCCGCCTTCGGTCAGGACTACTGGGAGATGCAGGAGCGCTTTCCCAACGCTCACACGCATGTGCTGGGCGGGTGCATCGTCCAACTGGAGAAGCTTGCCTTGGTGCGGTACTTCCCCATGTGTCGGGCGGCGTTGAGGAACCGCAGGTCGGCCGGATAGGGGCGGCCCCTTCGAGGGCCGCCTTTCTGCATCTGCAGCCCAACGCAGGCGAGACTCCAATGGTCGACCCTCTGTTTGCTAGACCCCGCTCTGACGTTGGACGCTCATGTGGACGGCTGGTATCTTGCCGTCCGAACCCTGAACCCCAATCCCGGGGGGCCTCGCCATGACCGCTCGCGCACTCTCGAGGGCCGTCCTCCTCGTCCTGTCTTCGCCGCTGTTGGCGTTTGCCCAGGAGCCCCAGCCAATCCCGCCGGATCAGAACCTGCCGCCGCACATCAAGCGACTCAGCTGGTTCGGCGAACGGGCCGACTTCTCGCTGGATGGGAAGCGCGTGTTGTTCCTCTCCAAGACGTTCGGCGACGCGATGGAGGTGGAGATTGAGACCGGGATCATCCGCAACCTCACCGCGCACTACCCGCACCACGGATACACGCGAGCGCTCTACCTGGCCGACGGCAACATCCTGCTCTCCGGTCCGATCGAGTTCGATCCCGCCAATACCGGTACGGCACGGACCAACTCCTGGCTGTTCGTGCTGGAGCCTGGCAGCGACCGGCCTCCGCAGCCGCTGAACGTAAAATGTTCAGAGGGCCCGGCCGTCTCCCGTAGGCGAATGCACACCGCCTGGACGTATGTCGCGGCGCAGTTCCCCGGTGACATGCCCCGCGGTTCGTCTCAGATGCATGAAGGGGATATCGTATTCGACGACGGTGTGCCGAGGCTCGTCAACCAGCGGAAGATCCTGGACAGCCGAGACCTCCCCTTCCGCGTGAACCTCGAGACGCAGAACTTCCGCCCACCGCGGGAGCGGGAGCTGATCTTCAGTGCCTACGGGTACCAGGGCACGGAGGTATTCGGCGTCGATCTGGAGACCGGCAAGCTGACCAATTACTCGAACGCCCCCACCGTCTATGACGAGCCGGAGGGGATCTTCCCGTCGGGCGATCATACCACGGTGGCATCGGACCTCCACCACCCGCG
>JBDHKE010000050.1:0-23626 GCA_039586555.1 Gemmatimonadota bacterium
GGAAGAGGGCCGTCAATTCCTGGACGGTGTAGACCTCCACCGAGCGGCCGATGGCCAGCACTTCCCGCGATCGGGAGTCGGATCCATCCGAGGGAGAGAACACCAGATGGAGGAGTGGCGCGCCGGAATCTGCCCGGCGACCCGACGTCCCCGACCCCTCCACGCGGACGGTCCATTCCTCGTCGGAAAGGCGGATCGTGCGCTCCTCTTCCTCCCTTGCCACCGGGTCCGAAACGAGTGCCTGCGTCGCTTCTCTCACCGGAGTCGGAACGCGCGTAGAGGGCCGCCGGGCGCTCCGGGTCGTTGCTCTGGCGTCCTTTCCGGATCCCTTCCTGGGCGGCCGTCGCTCGCGGCCCCGCGGCCGGTTTCCCACTTCTCGCACCTCGTCGCTGGCCCCCGGGCGCCCTGTCTCCCTCGAGGAGCTGCCCCCGCGGACATCCGGAGAGCGGGGCCTCCGACTCCGACTTCCGCGGCCGTGACGCCGTGACTCTCCGTTCCGCTCCTCCGGCTCTCCCGCCGGAATGTGCTCCGGGCCGCTCGCCTCTCCGGCGCCTTTCCCAACCGACGGACCAAGGTCGGCAGATGGGACGTCCTGTGGAGGGGTTCCCGGGCGCCCCAGCTCTCCCGACTCAGGATCCGGTCTGCTCACTCTGTCTCCTCCCAGTACTCCGCCGCGAGCGTCCCGCTCTCGAAGACCCGGACACGATCGAGGGAAGCGAGCCCCGGAATCCGACCTTCGAGCACCCTCCAAAACCAACGCGCCAGGCTTTCCGTGGTGGGGACCATCCGGCCCTCTCTGACCTCGGGAATCGCGTCGTTCAGACTCCGCTGGTCCAGACGAGCCACGACCTCTTCCTTGAGGACCCGGTCCAGCTCCACCAGATCCACGAGGAAGCCGGTCAGGGGGTCGATCTCCCCTCTAACGACCACTTCGACTTCGTAGTTGTGCCCGTGTGGCTCCGAGCTGGCACCGAATACCTGTCGGTTCTTCTCCACAGACCATTCGGGTCTCGCGTAGTGATGTTCCGCGCTGAACGAAGCCCGCCGGATCACGGTCGATCGCATCATGGAAGCAGCTTAACGGATGGCACTGCGACGCTTCAAGACTTGTCCGCGAAGGAACGCCCGCGCTTCGCGTTCCCGGCCCTCGGCTCGTCGTCGTCGGGGGCTGCTCCCACGGCGATCGCACACCGGAGTCCCGAAGGGGGACCGGCACCGTTAGAATTCCCATGGTTTGCCGAGTGCGCCTTCGTGGAATCCTCACGGAACCCATGCCGGAGATGGCCACCGATGACGTCCCCTCTCAAACCTCTCTTCAGGCCCGAGTCCATCGCGGTGATCGGGGCGAGCCGCCGACCGGGCACGATCGGGCACCAGATCATCGCGAATCTGCTCGACCACGGATTCACGGGAGTCGTGTATCCGGTGAACCCCAACGCTCGCGCAGTCCACTCGATTCCCGCCTATCCCTCGGTCTCAGCCATCCCGGATGCGGTGGATCTCGCCGTCATCGCCGTTCCCAAGGAAATCGTCTCCAGGGTCGTCGACGAATGTGGCGAAAAGGGAGTCCCGGCGCTGGTGGTCATCACTGCAGGATTCCGGGAAGTGGGAGGAGAAGGCATCCTGCGGGAGGCCCGCCTTGCGAGCCAGGTTCATCGATACGGGATGCGTATGGTGGGTCCGAACTGCATGGGACTGTTGAACACGGCCCCAGCCGTCTCGATGAACGCCACGTTCGCGCCATCCATGCCGCCTGCCGGTTCCATCAGCTTCATGAGCCAGTCCGGCGCCATCGGCGTCACCATTCTGGACTACGCCGCGGAGTACGGGATCGGGATCCACAACTTCGTTTCAGTGGGCAACAAGACCGACGTGAGCGGCAACGATCTCCTGGAGTATTGGGAGAATGACCCAGACACGCGGGTAGTCCTCATGTACCTGGAGTCCTTCGGGAATCCTCGTCACTTCACGGCGATCGCATCGCGTGTTTCCCGAAGGAAGCCGATCGTGGTGGTCAAGACGGGCAGGACCTCTGCCGGTGCCCGAGCGGCGAGTTCCCATACGGGCGCCCTGGCGGGCCTGGACGTGACCGTCGATGCGCTTTTGGCCCAGTGTGGAATCCTGCGAGCCGAGAGCGTGGAGGCCCTGTTCGACCTCGCCATGGCATTCGGATCCTTGCCCATTCCCGACGGCAACCGGGTCGCCATCATCACGAATGCCGGTGGCCCCGGCATCATCATTGCAGACACCTGCGAATCGGAAGGGCTCGAGGTGGTGGAGCTCGCGAGAGAGACCCAGGCCAGGCTCCGGGGATTGTTTCCCGAGGAAGCGTCGGTCCGGAACCCGGTGGACATGATCGCCTCCGCCACTCCCGAGAGTTACCGCCTGGCTCTGGAGATCGTGTTGGACGACCCCAGCGTGGACGCGGCCATCGCCGCTTTCGTTCCGCCTCTCGGTGTTCGGCAGCAGGATGTCGCCGAGGCAATCGTCACGGCGTATGAGTCCCGAAGGGAAAAACCGGTTCTCGCCGTTCTCATGGGAAGAGAAGGACTGCCGCAGGGTCGCGCAGAGCTCCAGGAGGCAGGAGTCCCCGGGTATATCTTTCCGGAGTCGGCGGCGAGGGCGTTAGCAGCCATGGACCGGTACCGGCGCTGGTCCGAGCGTCCGGTTCAGGCTCCGACGACGTTCGAGGTCGATCGGGATCGCGTGTCCGCGCTGCTGAATTCGGTAGAGGGAGAGGGCCGAAGGCACCTTACCGAGCTGGAGGCGATGGAGGTGCTGGGGGCCTACGGGATACCCACCGTCGAGCACCGACTGGCGAAATCGGAGGAGGAGGCCCTCACATTGGCCGAGGAGCTCGGGTATCCGGTGGTACTCAAGATTCTCTCGCCGGACGTGGTACACAAGACGGAGCTGGGGGGAGTGGCGGTCGACGTCCGTTCGCCGGACGAGCTTCGTGCGGCCCACGGTGGCATCGTGGAGCGCGCCCGAGCGGCTCTGCCCTCAGGGGAGATCGGCGCTGTGCTGGTCCAGGAATTCAAGCGCGGAGGTCGAGAGACCATTGTGGGGATGTCCCTGGACCCGCGCTTCGGGCCCGTCATCATGTTCGGTCTCGGCGGCATTTACGTGGAGGCCCTCAAAGACGTGGCATTTCGCATCCAACCGGTGTCCGCAGTCGACGCGGAGGAGATGATCCGATCGATCCGCGGATTCAAGCTCCTGGAGGAGGGACGCGGATCGAAGGCCGACCTCGGCGCTCTTTCGGAGGTCATCCAGCGCGTATCCCAACTCGTGGGGGATCACCATCGGATTGCGGAGCTCGACATCAATCCCTTCCTGGCGTTCGAGGACGGTGGCGTGGCCGTGGATGCCAGGATCCGCCTGGTGGTCGCGCAGTCCGCAGAGCTACCCTACACTGCTGCCCCTGGGCAGAGGGAGCGACATGGGGAAGTATGACAATATCCAGCCCGACCAACTCCGGGCGGCTCTGACCCGATTCGCCAGGCTCATCCTTCGGCTGGAAGCCGACGGTGTGCTGCTCCAGGAGGTTCCAAATCTCCAGAGGGCGATCGGCAACCTGAGGCAGATGCTGTTCGCCTACGAGGTTCGTTGTACCCCGAAGCTCCCCAAGAAGCCACCGGAACAGAGAACCGAGGACCAGGAGGTGGAGGACCCTGTCACCCAAGAATCCCTGCGGATCGTGCGGGAGGCGTTGGAGCAGGAGAAGCGGATGCGAGCGGAGTGGGGTCGGGATGGACCCGGTGGGGATTCCGACACCAATGTCTGACGGTTCCGCGCGGTCTCGCGAGAAGGGACCCGCGGACGGGGTCTCGCCCGTGAGCGTCCCGGCGGGGAGTGCGGAAGTCGGGGCCCACGCGGTGGAGGTGCCACTCGACTATTCCCAGCTCATCCGCCTTCAGGAGAGAATCCTCATGCACCTGCACCGCATCCGGGACGAGCTGATGGCACCGACGACTACTCGACTCCTGGAGGGCGTAGCGCGCGAAACGGGGTCCGCCGCCGAGGCCACCCTCAGCGAGGTGACCGTGGGAGTCGAGAGAGCGATTCGGGCCCTGAAGGTGTGGGACGCTGAGATCCGAGGCCAGCTCCAGCGGCCCGTCGCCAAGCTCACAGTGGAGGGGATCCCGAACCTCCCTGCCCGCCTCGCCCGGTTTCTGGCCGAGCGAGCTCAGCTTTCCGGCTTCACGTGTGAAGCCACTCGCGATCCCGAACGGGGATGGGTGCTCCGGTGGAAAGAGTACACTGAGGAAGGAACCATTCGGGGCTCCGGGCAGCTCTTCGAGCGGCCCTATGCCTGGCTCGACGACTAGGTGAGGCTTGGCCGACCGAGGGGAGCGAAAGCATCAGGCTGTCGCCATAAGCCTGATATGGCGACTACCCGAGGGTGGTGAGCGCGGAGAGTATCTCCTCGCCGTAGAACAGCCGTATGTATTTCGCCTGGACGCCTGTGACGTTCCGCACGGCCCAGACCAGATGCACGTAGTTCGGCTCCCTCGGATCCGAGAGGAGCCTCATTCCCGCTTCCTTGGGCAGGCGACCACCCTTTCGGCTGTTACAGGCAGAACAGGCCGTGACCACATTCTCCCAGGAGTTCCCTCCTCCTCGAGAGAAGGGGAGGACATGATCCCTGGTAAGGTATTGACGATGAGACAGTTCGTGCCGATGGCGGCCGCAGTACTGACAGGCGTACCCGTCACGAGCGAAGAGGAAGGTGTTGGTCACCTGCCGCCGGAACCGCCTGGGCACATGAACGAACCGCACCAGGCGGATCACCGCTGGACACGGAACCCGTCGGCGCTCGGACCGGAAACGCCGTGTCGGATCCACCTCGAGAATCTCGGCCTTCTCGTCGAGAACGAGGCGTACTGCCCGGCGTGTCGGCACCAGGGTGAGCGGCTCGAACGACGCGTTCAGCGCCAGACAACCCATCGGGCTCGGACCCTCCTCTCATGCCCGACCTGCCCTGGATTTCGTCAGTCTCGAGGGAATCCCAGGCCGGTGGACCGATGGGGTCCCAAGGTACCGTCGGCGCCCAGGGGCGGCAACCAGTTCCAAGCACACTGCAGAAGAAACATCATCTCCCCTCACGTGGCGCGCTAGAACCAGCACCATTCGTGCCGTCGAGCAAGCTGCCGAGGCGTGATTGCGCCTGGGCGGGAGGGAACCACAGGAGCGAGGCTGAGAGCCCCCGCCGGGTGAACAGTGACGGCTCCTCTGTGCTGGCCACCCTCCGCGCCGGGGTCTGCCGCCAGCCCGAGCAGAACGGGGTTCGGCGATGCGAGCATCTAGGAGCAATGAAGGTGCGTTCGCAGAGGGCCGGTGGTCCCAGCCGGGCAAGCGGAGTCGAACCCCGTTACCCAACGGGGAGCTGCGCAGACGGGATCGAGTGTTACCCCCTCTACAGCAGTGCGGTGGGATCTCGATCCACCGCTACCCGGACGTCTCCCGAGCCGGGACGGAACCGGAACGCCAGGGCTCGACAGAGCCGTCCCAATTCCCTCGGCGATGAGCTCCTGAGGAAGAAGTGCCACCGCCACCGCCCGTGGAGCCTTTCGATCGGAGACGGGGCCGGCCCAACGAGCTCGACGCGCGTTGGTCCTCGGCCTAGAAGGGATGACCGCCGAACCCAACCCACGGCCATTTCGGCGGCCCCCGCGGCATGTTCCTGATTCGGGCTGCTCACCACCACGTTCGCCAAGCGCACGTGCGGGGGGTAGGCGGGCGATCGACGCTCCGAGAGCTCACGCCGGGCAAAGCCCTCGTAGTCATGGGATAGAGCGCTCTGTATCGAATAATGCTCGGGCAGGAAGGTCTGGATCATCACGTCGCCCCCGAGCTCGCTCCTTCCCGCTCGACCGGCTACCTGGCTCAGCAGCTGGAACGTTCTCTCGCTCGCGCGGAAGTCCGGAAGGTGCAAGCCTACATCGGCATTGACCACCCCTACAAGCGTGACTCGGGGGAAATCCAGACCCTTCGCGATCATCTGGGTGCCCAGCAGGATGTCCACCTCCCCGCGCCCCACCCGCCCCAGAATCTCGTGGTGAGCCCACTTTCCTGAGGTGGTGTCCACGTCCATCCGTGCGATCCGGGCTCCCGGGAAGGTCTCCGCAACGACTCGCTCGACCTGCTCGGTGCCCAGCCCGCGGAAGGACAGGTCCCTCGAACCGCACCGCAGACAGCGTGTGGGAGCGGGCTCCCCGTGGCGGCAATGGTGGCAGAGAAGGCGATTGGCCACCCGGTGGTACGTCATCGAAACCGAACAGTGGACGCAGACACGAACGTCCCCGCATTCCTGACACTGGACAAAGTTCGAGAAACCCCTTCGGTTGAGCAGCAGAATCACCTGCTCCCGTCGGTGTAAGCGACTTCGGATGGCGTCCTCGAGTGGGGGGGCCAGAACGGTCCCGGCATGACCGGCCGGCTTCGTGGAGACCCCTGCAGAACCTCCACCTCTCCTCTGTTTCCGCAGGTCGAGGATCTGGACCGGTGGCAGCGGCTGACCCGTTGCCCGGCTCGGAAGGGTCAGGAGAGTGGACTTCCCTCTGGCGGCGTTCCACCAGCTCTCGAGTGAGGGTGTAGCACTTCCCAGGACGCAGAGGGAACCCGTGAGAGCCGCCCTCATCACCGCCACGTCCCGAGCGTGATAGCGGGGCGTCTCCGATTGCTTGTAGCTTCCGTCGTGCTCTTCGTCGATGACCAGCGCACCGAGCTTCGGGATCGGCGCGAAAACCGCCGAGCGCGCACCTACCGCAATGAGCTTCTCTCCCGAGCGAAGCTGGCGCCAAGCGTCGTAGCGTTCTCCGTCGGACAATGCCGAGTGGAGGACCGCAATCCGATCACCGAACCGGGCGCGGAAGCGGGCTACCGTCTGCGGCGTTAGCGAGATCTCGGGAACGAGAACGATCGCTCCCTGGCCCCTGGCGAGCACCGCTTCCAGCAACTCGATGTAAACCAGGGTCTTCCCGGATCCCGTAACCCCGTAAAGGAGAAACGGACGGGGCTGGTGGGCCCCCAAAGCCCCCGCCATCGCCGCAAGCGCAGCTTGCTGGGCGGTGTTCGGTGTGACTCGAGGCTCAGGGGTCACCGCCGATTCCCGGAAGGGATCCCGGACCACCTCCTCGGCCGTCACGGAGATGACGCCTTTCTCTTGCAGACCTCGAACCACCGAAGAGCTGAAAGCACCGCGCCGGGTCAGGAGAGCGAGTTCCGAGGCCCCGCCTGCAGCCTCCAGGACCTCATAGCACTCCCGCTGGCGTGGAGAGCGAGCGAAGAGGCTCTCCCGCTCGGAGAGAGACGACAACCATCGGGTCATCCGCACCACTTTTCGAACCCGAGCCCGAGGCTCTCGCGGAGGCACCGTCCGGTGTCGGACCGCACCGGCCGCCTGTAGAGCCCGGATCTGGGGCCAGATCGACCTTCTCCCCAACAGCCGGGCGAGCGCGCGGATGCTCTTGGGGCCGGCGCCTGACCGCAGAATCTCGAGGACGCGCGCGGCCCCGGGGCCCACTTCACGAGCCGGATCTCGGAGAGGGATCAGATAATCCCGGGCCGCATCGCACAGGATCGCAGGCTGTGCGCTTCGAAGCGCCAGACCCAACGAGGCCGCGTAGTAGTCGCTCACCCAGCGACAAAGGCGGAGCAGGTCAGGCGGGATGGACGGTTCTTCCTCGAGAACCGAGAGGATTCGTCGAACGCTGCGGATCTCCGCCGAGCCGGGACCCACCACCCACCCCACCCGCTCGGTCCTTCGAAAGGGCACTAGGACTCGGGTCCCCGGGACGGGCGCCCGCGGCCCCTCCACTTCGTAGGTGAAGGTCCTGTCCGGAGGGAGAGGAAGGGCTACCTCAACCCGATGCACAGGCTCGGTCATGGTCCTGGCACCAGGGACGCCCCCGGCCTACTCACAAGGAAAGGGGAAGACCTCCTCCTAGAAATCCGGCATGGTCGCCCTCGCCCCAGCGGGATTCTGGCCATGAAACTCCAAGAGAAGCCGCCCGTCCAGTCATCCTCGTTGCCTCCCGACCAACCCGACTTCCGGGACAGCGATCATTTGGCGTCGTCGAGTCCGCCGAACAGGGGAAGTCCTGTCGTTTCCTCTTCGTCGGACTCTTCAGACGGATCAGAAACCTCGACGAGCTCGGCTTCTCGCTCCTCCTCCTCTCTCTCGGGCAGCGGCTGGCCCGCTCCGGCAGGCCTGGCTCCCGTGATGAGGTCGAGGCCCAGGATTCGCTCGCGCGTGAGCAGCCTGTGCACGGCCTGCTCGCGGGCCAGAGCGGCCTGCACGCCGCGCCATCCCCAGCGGCGCCAAGCCCGCCTGAGGATCCCCAACTTCTCCCCCAGGGAGAAGAGCTCGGCAAAGTCGGGGAACGGCTTCCTGACCCGAGGGCGGAAGGCAGTCTCCTCGTCGGACCAATCTTCGGTGTGCAGATTCTCCACCCCGGCGTCGCGAAGCAGCCGTTTCCACTCCACCAGCATCATTGGACGGGCACCCAGGTGCTGAGACAGGACCTCCTGGCGAGCTGAGTCCACCTGGGCCAGCCACACGAGCTGGACGAGGACCACCCTTCCCCCTGGCTTCGTGACACGGACCAGCTCCGACACGGCTGCGCGGGGATCTACGCGGGCGCCGAGTCCCAGCTCGCCAACGGCGACATCGAAGATTCGGTCCCGGAACGGAAGATTCTCTGGGGAAGCGTGCTGGAACTGGAGCCGGTCCTGGACACCCCCCTCGCGAACTCGTGCGGTAGCCCGCTCCACCATGGTGGGATCGCCGTCCACCCCCGTGCCCTGCACACCGTGCTCCCGCACGAAATACTCGATCATGGCACCCTGACCGCAGGCGACATCGAGGACTTCGTCGTCGGGCGCCAGGTCAGTGAGAATCGCGATCTGGCGACACAGCGCCTTGCCCCCCGGGGGGTACTGAAGGCGAGTGCTGAGGCGAACGAGATCCAGCATGGATGGTGCCGGACCCGTCGTCCCCGACCCCTCTCGCTGGTGTTGAGGCATGACACGTAGTTTGAGGGCCGGGGGAGAGCCGGTCAACGATGGCTCCGTCTCGACGGCTCCGCCCGCAGAGGCGGAGGCCACGGCAGGCTTCAGGGAGCCGAGGCTCAGACGACCTCTTCCGAGGCCTCGAGTTCGCGCAGCGCGGCGCCAAGGCGCTCCGAGTCCTCCTCCGACAGGGCCGCCGCCGGTCTGACATCCTGCCCGACGCGGCGGCCGCGCACCCGCCACAGCACGCCGGCCACGACGCCCAAGCCCAGCAGGAGCGCCAGGGGCGGTATCGCCCACGCAAGGAGCCCTTTGCCACGCGCCTCGGGGAGGGCCAGGTACTCCTGCCCGTAGCTGTTCACCACCCAGGCCACCAGACTGTCGCGGCTCCACCCCTCCGCCGCCAGGATCTGGATACTGTCTCTCAGGACCGCGGCCGGCGGCGATGGACACACCTCCAGCATGAGTCCGGGGCAGAAGGGAGACTTGAGCCGCGAAATGGCGGCCTCGGCCTCCGCGTGAGGCTGAAACGGCCCCTCCAATCCCGTCGGTACCTGTCCCTCCGCCGCAACCGGTGACGACATCATGGCGACCGAGGCCAGGACCAGCGCCGTCCCTCTCCTGCGCTCGAGCATATCCAACTCTCCCGTGGCTTCCTCCAGCGGTTCCTTCTGGCCGGAGTGATCCCGGTTACCTCTACCCTCCGAATGCCTCCGTCGTTTCTACACCGGCCAGCGCTCGGATCACCGCCACCGCTCCCTGTCCCGTCAGGACCGGATCGTATCCCCCCTCCATCGCGGCCACGACCCGCCCCGAGCAGGTCTCCTCCGCGAGAGCGATGATCCGGCTCATGATGAAGTGAAGATCGCGGGGCTCCAGCATCTGGCTACCCAGGGGATCTCCGGCCAGCACGTCGAAGCCCGCCGAGACGAGGATGAAGTCCGGGACGAACGAATCGTACGCTCGATCGAGCGCCTCTTCGAATGCCTCGAGGTATTCTTCCGTTGGGGTCCACGGAGTCAGGGGAACGTTCAGGGTGGTGTCCTTCCCCTGGCCCTCCCCTTTCTCGGAGGCAGCACCGGTGCCCGGGAAGTGAGGATACTGGTGAAGCGACAAGTAGAACACCGACGGGTCCTCGTAGAAGATGTCCTGGGTGCCGTTTCCGTGATGGACGTCCCAATCCACAACGAGAACCTTGTCCGACTCTCCGCGATCCTGCAGCCATCGGGCGGCCACGGCCACCGAGTTGAAGAGGCAGAACCCCATCGCCCGGTCCGGCGTGGCATGATGCCCAGGCGGTCGGGCCGCGACGAACGCGTTCGCATAGGTATCGTTCGCCACGTTCTCCACCGCGGCGAGGACGGCACCCGTGGCACCCAGGGCTGCCTCCCAGGAAGCCCCCGAAACCCGAGTATCCGGATCCAGACCCACGATCCTCCGGTTCTTCGCGGCGATGTCCACCGCCTCCCGGACCCGGCTGAGGTGCTCCGCCGTGTGGACCCAGCGCACCTCCTCTTCCAGAGCGTCCCGCGCTTCCGCATAAACCACCCGATCGGCCAGCGCGGGCAGGTCCTGACCCACGATGGAGGCGAGGGCCCGCAAACGCCCCTGGTTCTCGGGGTGTGCCCACCCGGTGTCGTGCAATGCGGAGGCTGGATGGAGAAAAAACGCGGTAGGACTGTCCGGCATGAACGAGCTCCAGCGTGGCGCGGCTCTACCGTACGGTAGCGGGGTTGTCACCCCTTCGGAAGCGCACGTCTCGGGAGCTGGCGATGCGCTCCTGGAGCGTGCGCACCTCCCGCTTCCTGGAGCGTAACGCGATGAGGGCGTCACAGGCGGCGCTGGTGGCCGACATGGTGGTCAGGTAGGGGATGCCGTGCGTGATGGCTGCCCGTCGCATGGCGTAGTCGTCATACTGGGACTTCTTACCCAAAGGCGTGTTGATCAGGAGATCCACTTCACCACTCACGATGGCATCGGCGATGTTTGGCCGACCCTCGCCCACCTTGTACACGCGATCCGCCTGGATTCCCAGGCGGCTCAAGTACTCCTGCGTTCCCCGGGTTGCCAGGATCCTGAATCCGAGGTCTGAGAAGCGCCGGAGGATGGGCGTCACCGTGGGCTTGTCGGAGTCGTTGACGGTGACGATGAGAGTTCCTCCGTCACGAGGAAGGTCGTTGCCCGCGGATGCCTGGGCCTTTGCGAATGCCATCCCGAACGAGTCGTCGAACCCCATGACCTCCCCGGTGGAGCGCATCTCCGGGCCCAGCAACACGTCCACCTCGAATCGAGTGAACGGAAAGACCGCTTCCTTCACGGCTACCCCAGGTACCGGCGGCTCTTCAGGCACGTTCAGGTCGTCCAACCGCTCACCCGCCATCACCCGGGCCGCCAGTCGCGCCAGAGGGACACCCGTGGCCTTGCTCACGAAGGGCACCGTCCGAGAGGCGCGCGGGTTGACCTCCAACACGTAGACCTTGCCGTCCCGGATGGCGAACTGGACGTTCATGAGACCCACGACGCCCAGCTCCAGCGCGAACCTCCGGGTCAGACTGCGGATCTCTTCCAGCTCCTCGCCCCCGAGGAGGTACGGGGGCAGGACGCACGCCGAATCTCCCGAGTGGACCCCCGCGTCCTCGATGTGTTGCATGATTCCGCCGATGACCACTTTCTCGCCGTCGGAGAGAGCGTCCACGTCCGCCTCGAAGGCATCCTCAATGAACCGGTCGATGAGGACGGGATGGTCCGGTGATACTCTCGCCGCCCGGTGGAAGTAGCCACGCAGGGTCTCTTCGTCGTAGACAATCTCCATGGCCCGTCCACCCAGGACATAGCTGGGACGGACCAGAACGGGATAGCCGATCTCACCGGCGACGGCCAGCGCCTCGTCTTCGCCGAACGCCACTCCGTTGGCCGGGACCAACGCGCCGATCTCCTCGCACACCTCCTCGAAGCGGCCACGGTCTTCGGCGCGGTCGATGGCATCCACGGTGGTCCCGAGAATGGGCACTCCCAGGTCCGCCAGGCCCTTGGCCAGTTTCAGTGGCGTCTGTCCACCGAGCTGGACGATGACGCCCAGGGGCTGCTCGCGCTCGACGATCTCCAGGACGTCTTCCAGAGTGAGGGGCTCGAAGTAGAGCTTGTCGCTCACGTCGAAGTCCGTGGACACGGTCTCCGGATTCGAGTTCACCATGATCGTCTCGTATCCGGCCTCCCGGAGCGCCAGCACCGCCTGCACGCAGCAGTAGTCGAACTCGATGCCCTGTCCGATTCGATTGGGCCCACTTCCCAGGATGACGATCTTCTGACGATGCGACGGGGAGGACTCATCCTCATCCTCGTACGACGAATAGTAGTACGGCGTCTCGGCGGGAAACTCTCCCGCGCACGTGTCCACGACGTTGTAGGTGGGTCGAATCCCCCAGCTCCATCGTCGGCCGCGGACATCCGCTTCGGTCTCCTCACGGAGCCGAGCCAGCTGCTCGTCCGAGAACCCGCTTCTCTTCATCCGACGCAGGTCCGCCGGCTCCACTTCGTCTAGCTGCCGGTACTCCCGCTCCAGCATCAGGAGCTCGCTCAACTGGTCGAGAAACCAGGGATCGATCCCCGTAGCTTCGTGAATGTCGGTCATTGAAAGACCGGTCTCGAGCGCCCTCTTGAGCTGGAACGGGCGCTCGGCGGTGGGGTTGCGGAGAGCAGCCAGAAGGCTTTCCGGATCCTCCTGGAGCAGGCCGTCGTCACCAGGAGCGGCCCCCGTCACCCATCCCGCCCGATCGATCTCCAGGCCTCGAATCCCCTTCTGCCACGCCGCCTTGAAGGTCCTCCCGATAGCCATGGTCTCGCCCACGGCCTTCATCTGAACTCCCAGCGCGGGGTCCACCTCCGGGAATTTCTCGAACGCGAAGCGTGGAATCTTCACCACCACGTAGTCGAGCACGGGCTCGAAGGAGGCGGGCGTGGTCTTCGTGATGTCGTTGGGCAGCTCGTGGAGGCGGTATCCGACCGCGAGCTTCGCACCGACCCTGGCGATGGGGAATCCAGTAGCCTTTGAAGCCAGTGCCGACGACCGGGACACCCGAGGATTCATCTCCACCACGAGCATCTCACCCGTCGCTGGATCCAGGGCGAATTGGACGTTGCAGCCGCCGGCCTCCACACCGATCTCCCGGATAATGGCGATGGCGGCGTCGCGCATCTCCTGGTACTCGACGTCCGATAGCGTTTGCGCAGGAGCCACCGTGATGGAGTCACCGGTGTGCACCCCCATGGGATCGAAGTTCTCGATGGAGCACACCACGATCACGTTGTCGCTGCCGTCCCGGACAACCTCCAGCTCGAACTCCTTCCAGCCGATGACGCTCCTGTCGATGAGCACCTCGTGGATGGGCGACACGTCCAGACCGCGCCTTACCGCCGCTTCGAACTCCTGCCGGTTGTAGGCGATGCCGCCCCCGGTACCACCGAGGGTGAAACTGGGCCGTATGATGGCCGGGTAACCCACGTCCTCGACGATTCGCATCGCCTCGCTCAGGGAGTGGGCGAAACCGCCGTGAGGCACGGCCAGGCCGATCCTCTGCATCGCCGCAGCAAACTCCTCCCGGTCCTCGGCCATGCGGATCGACCGGGCGTTGGCGCCGATGAGCTCCACGCCGAACCGCTCCAGCACCCCCCTCTCGTGCAGGTCCATGGCGATGTTCAGTGCCGTCTGCCCTCCCATGGTGGGAAGGATCGCGTCGGGCTGCTCCCGCTCCACCACCCGCTCCACCCACTCGGGAGTCAGCGGTTCGATGTACGTCCGATCCGCCAGGTGGGGATCGGTCATAATGGTGGCTGGGTTGGAGTTGACCAGAATGACCCGGTAGCCCTCTTCCTTGAGAGCACGGACGGCCTGGGTTCCGGAGTAGTCGAACTCGCAAGCCTGGCCGATGACAATCGGCCCGGAGCCCAGAATCAGGATGGATTCGAGGTCAGCTCGCCTAGGCACTTTCGCGGTCGGTCTTCCCCGACTCCTTGCGGAACGCAGTGGTGACGGCCAGCAGGAAGCCGCCCCACACGAAGCCCAGGATCACGATCATGGTGAGGACTGTGGATGCGCTCATGGTCGGCCTATTCTGACGGTGCGCAGGAAGGGGGGCAAGGGGGAATGGCCGCCTTCAGAGCCATCTGATATCCTTTCCTGGTCCCACCCCGCTGGAGTCTCGGGCCCCGCACGAGTACCCGCGGCCTCAGCGCCCTCCCACGCTCTGAACGAGTCGCTGGAGTTCGTGTCGGGCAGCGTGTCCTGCCCGGGACCGCCTTGCAGAGGGTGGCGTCTCCCAGGCCTTCAGGGCTCCTGCCGCCAGAGCTCGGTACCCGGATGAAAGGCTGCCCACGCGAACCAGAAGGCTACGTAGGACCCACGGACGGGTTTGAGCTCCCGGCCCTGCAGAGGGCCGCTCAGGGCCTCGCCTTCCAGAGTCCAAACACTCTCGGTCTGGACATCCACGAATTCCCCGCCCCGAACCTCGAAGTCCAGGGTCTGGCCATCCAGTCGCCGGAAGAACGCCGTAGCCGCCTGGACCTCCGAACTCCAGAGAACCACGCCGGCACCATCGCTCATGGAAAAGTGAACAGCTCTCAGGTCCACACCCTGATCCGCTAGCGCCTCGAAGGGAAAGGCGAGTCCTCCACCGGCGGTGTCGGGGATGCCCAGGACCCGCTCCTTGGGAGGCCGTGACCGGTCGATCTCGTCCAACGGAAAGAGAAGGGTGGTATTCCCCAGGTTCTCGTAGCTGCCATAAGGGTAGCGTGTGTAATCCCAGCGGAAGGACGTCGCCGACGACAGGACGCCGGTCTCCGGGTGCAGAGCCCTCCACCCCCTCCACGTCATCTCCGCGGCGGGATAGGTGGGTAGGCGCAGGCCGGTGCTCGGTCCGCACGCCGCTTCTCCCATCATCTGCGGGAAGAGGGATGAGCCCTCCCGCCGGTCGTACATGATGAGGTTGTTCCGGAAGAGCAGGCCGGACACGCCGAGCTCGGCTCCGTCGACGGCGGAGCGGTCGAAGACGATGCCGGATCCGGTGAGGGGGCAGTAGGTTACCGCCAGCCGAAGGTCGGGGGAGAAGTTGAGGTTCACGATCTCGTGCCACCAGAGGATGTTGTGGGGGACGGCCAGCGAAAGGTCACCCACGCGAATTCCCAGGACTCGATCGCTGTCCAGGAGGTAGTCCGCGCCAGGGTTGTCCGGCGAAACGAAGAGCGGGTCCGTCAGCGCTGGAATGCCATCGATCCCGACTCCCCCATCGAAGATCTGGTTCGTGGGAATCGAGCAGACGGGCTGGTCTCCTCTGCCCGGCAGGGCGACTCCTCCCGTGGGCACGTCTCCCCCACAAGTGGATGCCAGGAGCAACGCCAGCCCGAGCCCGAGCCGCTTCCACACGGTACCTCTCAAGGACACCTCCACTAGTGTCCCGTTACCAAAGTGTCTCGGCCAGTCGAGGGCACCGTGCATCCGAGGGCTCGGCGTTGGAACTCGTTGCCGTAGCTCAGGCTACGCCGCCTCGCCCCGCCTTGATCCCTCGGCGCCCGGACCCTCTTGGTGGCTCGCGGACTTTGGAAACGGGACACTAGGATCTCCATGGCTGTTGCGTTCCCGAAAGCGCCTCAGGACCGTCAAGTAGATGACCGCCACCCGTATTAGAAGCCGCTGGGCGCGGGTGAGGTTCCGGCGCGCAGGCTCGATCCTGGATCAAGGGGGAGAATACGCGTGGATCCGGCCGTACGCTTTCCAACCCCCCCATCGGCGGCCGACGGTATCCAGGGGGAAGCTCGACAAGGTGGATGGTCACCGGTCACCCACACTACCGAGAACCTTTGGGTACCGGTCGATGCCAGGGCCGTGACGCATTTCCTCACCCGCGAGCTCGGGGTGGCGATGACGCCCTGGGATCTGGACGGCTTCGAGCTCGAGGGTGCGGAGATATGTCTGCTGGAGGGGCGTCGGGGAGCGGTGATCGTGTACAAGAGCCAGGGCAAGGTGATCTCCCACTACCTGGTGCCTCGCGTGGGCTTCGGCGCGCGCCCGCCGGCGCTCTCCCCCCGCGATCGGATCGGTGAATGGGGTGCCGGATCGCCAGCGGTGGTCACCTGGGCCACGGACTTCACCGAACAAGCGCTCGTGGGAGACCTCGCACCAGAGGACCTGATGAGGGCCGCTCGCACAGCGTCGTCGCTGGAGTGACCCCAGCGCGGGCACGCCGGGGCGCCTCCTTCGAAATCTACTCTCCTCGATCCACCAGATGCCCCAACCCAATCTCTCGCAGCGTGCGTTCATAACGAGGATCGGAGCGCCACCCGATCGCTCGCGGCACTGCTGTGATGTAGAGCAGATTGGGATCGCGATCACGCTGTGCCTCGGCGATGTACCCGAACGCGCGGTCCATATCCCCCAGTGCGGCATGGGCCACGGCCAGCCAGAACGGGAACACGTAACCGTCTTGCGTCCTGTCGGTGAGCTCCCGCAGCAGTTCCCGCGCTCTTGCCACGTCTCCAGACTGCGCGGCCATAAGGATGACCACTCCCGCCGCGGCCACAGCCTTTCCGGACGATAGATCCATTGCCCGCTGCGCCGCTGCCATCGACCTCTCGCCATCACCCTTGCGGCTATAGGCGTCCGCCAGCTCGAGATAAGCCACCATGTAGTCCCGATCGAGTCGCAGGATCTGCTCCAGACGCTCGATGGCCTCGTCAAGGTGGTCGAACAGGAGCAGGACCTGGGCGAGGCGTGACGACACGCTGAGATCCAGGGGGTCGAGCTCGGCCGCCCGCCGGTTGGCCGCCACTGCTTTCTCGAAGTTGCGCTCCACATACGTGTAGTAGAACTCGGCCCAGAAGTGCGCGTCCACGGAGCTGGGGCTGATGGCAATCGCGCGATCGATTCCGGCCTTCGCTGCCGAGTAGTCCCACTCGTAGTACATGGCCACGAGCGCACGGGCCAGATGCGCTTCGGCAAGGTTGGGGTCGAGCGTCAGTGCCCGCTCGGCCGCCTTCTTCGCCCTGGGCATCAGCTCTCGGCTGGGCCGCGCGGCAAAGCCTATGGAGAGGACTACGTGCAGTTCGGCCAGCGCACCGTAGGCGAGGGCAAACCCCGGGTCTATCTGGATTGCCTCTCGGTAGCTTGCGGCCGCCTTCTCGATCGCGTCCCCACCGCCGAACATCGACCGACGATGATACCGGCCGCGCAGATACGCGTCGTACGCCGCGGGGTCCGGTCGATCCTCTCCCCCTGGCGCATCTGCCAAGGGCAGCCTGGCCGCAGGGGCGAGCTCTCGCGTCAGTCGATCTGCGATTGCGCGTGCGATGTCGTCTTGGATCGCGAATACGTCCTCGAGGTTGCGGTCGAATCGTTCGGACCACAGATGGTGTCCGTCGGCCACGTCGATGAGCTGTGCGGTCACCCGAACCCTGTTGCCCGCCTTGCGCACGCTCCCTTCGAGGATCGTTCCCACGTCCAACTTCCGACCGATCTCACGGATGTCGTGCTCCCTTTTCTTGAACTGGAACGCGGATGTTCGTGCCGTGACTCGCAGCTCGGGAATGCCGGCCACCGCGCTGATGATCTCCTCGGTGATTCCGTCGCTGAAATACTCGTTCTCCGGGTCCGCACTCATGTTGGCAAAAGGGAGAACCGCGATGGCGCTGCGTCGGGCGCCGCCGGGCGCAACGCGGGTGCCGGGCGTCAGTGCCGCCGCGAACTCCGCTGCAGTGGCAAAACGATCGGCGGGAATGCGGGCCAGCGCGGTGGCGATCGTCTCCTCCAAATGTCGGGGGACCGTCTCGCGCAGGGTCGAGATCGGAGGCGCTCTCTCGACTGACTTGCGCGCCAATATGGCCTGGGCAGTGGACCCGGCGAAGGGCGGGTCGCCGGTCAGCATCTCGTACAGCGTGCAGCCGAGACTGTAGATGTCGGAGCGTCCATCGACGTCGCTGACCCCGGCGGCCTGTTCAGGGGACATGTAAATGGGGGTACCTAGGGCCAGCCCGGTCTCGGTGAGCGGCTCGCCTCCTGCCACGGACAGGGCGCGCGCGACTCCGAAGTCGGCCACCACGGCATGTCCGGCCTGAAACAACACATTCTCCGGCTTGATGTCCCGGTGCACGATGCCCATCGAATGAGCATAGCCAAGCGCGTCAGCTACTTCTCGCGCGATCTGGAGGGCGTCGTCGATGGGGAGCTGCCTCTCCCGCTCCAGCCGATTACGGAGTGACTCGCCCTCCACGTAGGGCATCGTGTAGTACAGTTGGCCGTCAGCCTCACCACAGTCGTACAACGCCAGAATATTCGGATGGGTCAGCTTCGCCGCGATCTCGATCTCTCGGAGAAAACGTTCCGCACCCAGTGAAGCGGCGAGTTCCGGACGGAGAACTTTGAGCGCGACCTGGCGGCCGAGCTTCTGGTCCTGCGCGAGATAGACCAAGGCCATCCCGCCGCGCCCCAGGTCCCGTTCGATGGTATAGCGGTCGGCGAGGGCCGCACTGAGGCACTTGAGAACGTGGGACAAGATACCCGTTCCCGGTCTGGTGGTAGGATTACGATACGGACTGGGAACCAAGGGAGCCAGGGCCGCGGTGCGCGGCGGACGATGTCAAGCGTGGGTCCGCCGTGATCAGCAAACCTCTGCCGTGGCTGCGAGGAACCGGTCGCTGCCGGCCCCGCTTTCCCACCTCGCTGAGCCGGAATGTGGGGGCTCGGGCGGCTGGGGCGCGGGCGGTGCCGGGGCGCCAGGCCACTCATTCATGAGTTCACCTTGGATTCGCAGCCGATGGGTGAAGTACGCGGACGATCTTGCTGGCTCGGTACTGGAATATCGCGTCGAGTTGCCGTCTGACGATCAGAGCGTGCACCATCCGACCGAGCCATCCAAACGGCATCTCGTACACGACCCGGTCGGTCATCCGGACCCCGTCAGGCACCTCTGTGAACTCATGCGTATGGTACCACGACTTGTATGGGCCGCGAACCATCTGGTCAGCGAACGCCACACCGTTCTCGTACTGGGCGATGAGTGAATCCCAGCGCATCGGCAGACCCAGCCAGCGAATCGTGTAGTTGATACGAGTGCCCTGTCTGACCACTTCGTCGGAAGCCGACTGCACGCGGAAGTTCAGCCAGGGGGGCGTAATCTGCCTCAGGTTGTGCGGGTTCTCGAAGAAGCCGAACACCGTGGAGATGTCGCCGTGGATCAACTGCTTCCGCTCTAGCAGGTACTTGGACATCGGGGAAAGCCTCGGCCGGGTACCGAACGAACACCGGTACCCGGCAGGAATCGGGCATGCCTCAATTGGACGCGGGAATCAGCACCGCGTCGATCACGTGGACCACACCGTTCCTGGTGATGATATCCGCCGCCGTGACATTGGCAAGGTCGATCTTCACGCCATCGGAGATGCTGACGGTCACGCTCTGACCCTGCAGCGTCTGGGCGGTCGCCCCGTCCTCGAGGTTCCCCGAAAAGATCTGCGCGCCGACAACGTGGTACTTGAGGATGTCCTGAAGCTGAGACCGGTCTTCAGGCATCAGCAGGGCATCCAGAGTACCGGCAGGCAGATTGTCAAACGCCTCGTCCGTAGGCGCGAAGACGGTGAAGGGGCCCTCTCCCTGCAAGGCGGTGACCAGCTCACCTGCCTCCAGGGCGGCGATCAGGGTCGAGAAGCCGGCGGCCATAGCAGTCTCTACGACGTCCCTCTGAGGGGGTAGCAGGACCTCGTCAATTACGTGAATGATCCCGTTGTCGGCAGCGATGTCCGCACCAATCACCATGACGTCGTTCACCATCACGGTCCCTTTTGCGATCACTGGGGCTGGCCCTGCAGGGTTTCAACAGAAGTCAATTGCTCCAGCTCGGCTGCGGAGAACTCGTCCTGAAGCACATGATAGAGCAGCACCTCGGTCAGAGCGTCCGTGTCGGCGAGCAGGGCATCGAGCGTTCCAGGGGCCAGAGCCGCAAACGCGTCGTCGGTCGGCGCGAACACCGTGAAGGGCCCACCGGTCTTGAGGGTCGCCGTAAGCCCGGCGGCGTCGAGAGCCGCGAGCAGCGTCGTGAAAGATCCAGCGGCCTCCGCCGTGCCCACGATGCTGTTATCCTATTCCACCTGCACCGGGTCGTCGTCACATGCGGTCGCGGTCAGTGCAAGTCCCGTCAGAGCAAGCGCGGCAAATGCTCGTCTGGGGAATGTGAAGTTGGTCATGATCCGTGTGTCTCCCGTCCTGGTGGCGATAGCAGTCTGTCCAGGTTTTTCGACGTTTTCTGGACGTTTGTCTAATAACTGTGAAAAGAAATTGGGGAGGAAATGGCCTGTTGTCAACACTTTGTATAATGTGTGGAGCTACACAATGTCTGGACAGCAGTCAGATGGCGCTGGGCGGACGTTGTGGATCGCGGAGTGTCTGCCCCTGCAGGGACATCCAGGCAGCTCAGGTGAGAGGCAATTTGGGACGGACCGGAGCATCAATGGGCGGAGCGCCCCGCGGCACCGCCGATATCGACGCCCTTGCGGTCGGGGGTTAAAGAGGGATCTGGCGCGTCACTCCGCTCGGAGGGCGGTCATGGGATCGACGCTCGCGGCACGCTGCGCCGGCAGGTAGCTGGCCAGGAGGGCCACGGCCAACAGCGCAGCCGCCACCAGGGCATAAGTCATCGTGTCCGCGGGGCTCACCCCAAAAAGCAGCGCCGACATCAGCCGGGTAAGCCCTAAGGCCAGGGCCAGGCCAGCGACCACACCCACAGCCGCCAGAGTGAACCCCTGGCGAAGGACCATGGCCTTGACGTCTCCAGCCTGAGCCCCGAGCGCCATGCGCATCCCCAGCTCTTGCCTCCGCTGGCTCACGGCGTAGGAGATCACCCCGTACACACCCACCAGCCCCAGGATGAGAGCCGCCCCGCCGGCGATGCCCAGGAGTATCAGGGTGAAGGAGGTGCGGGATATGGAGGCAGCCATGAGGTCGGTGAGCGGCCGGACTCGCATGAGGGGCAGGTTCGGTCTCACCTCCCATATGGCGTCCTCCACTTCCGACAAGAAGCCCGGGGTGTTCACCCGTCTGCTCCGGACGGCAAGACCGGCCGACCGCCAGGTCTGGACCTGATCGGCGGAACTCCCCTCCCAGAAGGCCAGGGTCACCTGCGGCCAGTAGACCAGCTTGGGGGGAGGCTGATCCAAGCCGTCCTCCCGGACGTCGGTCACGATGCCGACGATCTCCTTCCACTCGGGCGGGTCGGGCCGGGCCGCGATGCGCTGGCCCATGGCCAGTTCCGGCGACCCGAATACCTCCACCGCCAGGCTCTCCGAAAGGAGTGCCACCGGAGCTCGGTTGTGGATGTCCTCCCAGGTAAAGGACCGCCCCATCAAGAGGGGGATTCGCAGGCTCTCCAGGTAGCCCTCACCGATCCACTTGTGTCGGCGGGAGATTCTCGGCCCATCAGGGTCCAGGGTCTGTCCCTGTACATAGAAGGGGTTGACGTTATTGGACCCGTCCATGGGGATGGCCGTGGCGAGCCCTACCGATGAGACTCCCGGGACCTCCTCCAACCTGCGGACGATCATCTCGTAGGTGGTGGCGACATCCGCTGCATCCAGCATTTCCCGCGGGGGAAGGTAGAGCCGAAGGGCCAGGATTTCCTCCGGGTTACGGAAGCCGGGATCTACGCCCCTGAGGGACTGAAAGCTCCGCAGCATGAGGCCGCCCGCGACCAGGAGGACAAGAGCGAGAGCCATCTGAAACACGGCCAGAAGATTCAGAGCTCGGTGTCGGCTCCGGTCTCTCGTGCGGCTCCGTCCACCCTCTTTGAGAGCACCCACCAGCTGCGCCCGCCCATGCCTCATCAGGGGAAGCAAGCCGAAAGAGACGCCGGAGCCCACCGAGACGGCCAGGGGGAAAAGGAGGACCGTGGAGTCCAAGGAGACCTCCTCCAGCCTGGGAAGGTTGGCGGGCGCCAGGGCCACCAGGCTTCGTAGCCCGACCTGAGCCAGGATCAGGCCGCCCAAACCGCCCATGGCTCCGAGGAGCAGGCTCTCTTTCAGATACTCCCAACCGATGCGGCCGGTGCTGGCCCCCATAGCGGCCCGCACGGCCATCTCTCCTTCCTTTCCCTGTGCACGAACCAGGAAGAGGTTTGCCACATTGGCGCACGCGATGAGAAGCACGACGCCCACCCCTCCCAGCAGAACCCAAAGGAGGCTTGCCACCGAACCCACCAGGTCGTCCTTGAGGGGCCGCACCTCCACCTGGTAGTGGCTCGGGTCGTTGGAGCTCGCGGTCGGACCTCCGGGGAACTTCTCCCAGGCCATGGGCAGGACGCGGGTCAGATCGGCTCGGGCCTCTTCCAGGGTCACTCCGCCTCGCAGGCGGGCCACCGCGTCATATCCGATGTTTCCAACGAAAAGAGAGGAGCGTCGGAAGCGGAGGGGAAGGATGAGGGCTGGATCGTACCCGAGGGCCCGGATGCGGGAGGGCATGACTCCGATGATTTCCCGGGTGATGCCGTCCACCTGCAGCGTCTGGCCCAGGACGTTGGGGTCCTCTCCAAACCGGCTCTGCCAGTACCCGCGGCTCAGCATGACGGTGGCCGGGCCATCGGGATCCTCGTCCTCCGGGGTGAAGATCCTCCCCAGCACGGGATTCGCCTGGATGGCTCGGAACACGCCACTGGTGACTTGCAGGGTGGGGACTGCTTCCGGATCGCCTGCCCCCGTGACCGAAGCCATGGAGAACCCGGTGAACATGCCCAGGTCTTCGAAGACCCGGTTCTCGTCCTCGTAGGTGAAGTGCCAGGCCGCGCATTGCCCCACGTCCCGGAGTCCCCGCCCTGGGGCGGCATGCTGCACGGCCACCAGCCGGTCCGGCCCGTCGAAGGGGAGGGGCGAGAGGATGATGGCATCCACCAGGGTGAAGATCGCCGTTGTGGCGCCGATCCCCAGCGCCAGGACCAGGATCACGAGCCCGGTGAAGAGGGGGCGCTTGGCCAGTGCCCGCAGGGCGACCCGGAGATCCCGGGTGAGGTCGGCCAGGTGGGCCCAGCCCCCGCCCTTGCGCCGGAGACGCTCCTCGGCCCTTTCCAGCCGCCGCCGGGCCTCCGCCGCTGCGTGAAGTCTCTCGGAGCGGAGCAGCTCCCTCACCGCCGATTCACGTTCCCCCAGAAGCTCCAATACCAGAGCCTCGGCCCCTTCCTCCGTGACCCCCCGGGAGAGGGCATCCCTGTAGACTTCCTCCAGGTGAGCCGCCAGCTCACCCGCGATCCGCTGGTCCCGGTGATCGGTCATCTCTGGAAGGTCCAGGTACTCGCGAACCCACTTCTCGAAGTCAGGCATGGCCACATCCTGTTGCTTTGGGCGCCCCGTCCTCTGCCGCCTCCTGTGCCCGGCTAGGCATGGCTGACTCCGATGACCCTGTTCACCATGGCGGCGAACGCCTCCCACTCGTTCCTCTGGTTCGCCAGAACCTCGGTGCCGTCGGGGGTGAGCGTGTAGTAGCAGCGCCTGCGCTCCCCCTTCCTTTCCACCCAGCGGCCCTTGATCCACCCCCGATCTTCCATCCGGTACAGGATCGAATAAAGAGTCGAGACCGGGAACTCGAGCT
>JBDHKE010000371.1:0-2742 GCA_039586555.1 Gemmatimonadota bacterium
CTCTGATGTTGTGAATGGGTTCCCCCCGGAGGAGCATGATCGGGCTTGTCGTCCGAGAAGACGCTTGTCCCAAGCTCAAGACCGGAGGGAACCATGAAGAAGCTTACGCGTCGGCCGGTTCGTTTCAAGGGGATCACGGTGGGTCTGGACGTCCACCAGAGTTTCATCGAGTACGTAATCCTGGACAGGAAGGGTGACGAGGAGAGGGGAGGGCGTGTGGCCTGGGCGCGGGCCGGGCTCGAGGAGATCCTGGGGCTGGTGCGGCGTCGCAAGGCCCAGTACAGCCTGGAGGCCTGTTCGAGCTTCCTGTGGGTGTACGACTTTTTAGTGGAGCGGGTAGGCCGGGAGCGGGTGCACGTGGCGCAGCCTCACCGGGTGCGCCCGATCGCGAACAGCCTCGAGAAGAACGATGCCAACGACGCGTGGTGGCTGGCCTACCTGTGCTTCGAGGGCCGGCTGCCGGAGGCGTACGTGGCCGAGAACGAGATCCGGGAGCTTCGGATCGCCACTCGTGAGCTACGGAGCGCGGTGGACCGCCGGAGCGACCTGATCCGCCGGTTCCGCTCGCACCTGGCGCAGGAGGGGCTCCGGGTACGGGAGAGGAACTTCCACGCGGTGCACGCCCGGGAAGCAGCTCGCGCACGCTTCGAGGAAGTGGAGGGGATGCGCCGTGCCGCGCTGGAGCGGATCCTCGCGGCCATCGAGGTGGCGGACGAGGGGATCGCATGGTGGCGCGAACAGGTCGAGGTGCTCTGCCGGGATCTCCCTGCCGTGCAGACGATGGTTGAGGAGATGCCCGGGTTCGGTCCGGTCATCGCTTCGCTGGTGTACGGCGAGCTCGGAGATCCACGTCGCTTCAAGAGCGCGAAGGCGTATGCCTGCGCCACGGGCCTGGTTCCCGGGTACCGCGAGTCGGGCGGGCACCGGACCCCGATGGGGATGAGCCGGGCGGGGAGCGGCCGGGCGCGATGGGCGTTCACCCGGGCCGTGATCTCCTGCCTGAGGTGCCGGACGGGACCGGGGGTGAGCGTGAAGTACTGGGTGCTCCGGCGCTGCCGGGCCAAGCCCAAACGGAAGGTGATCGTGGCCGCGGCGCGGAAGCTCGCCGAGGGCATCTGGCGGCTCTTCAACTACGGAGAGGGCTTCGACCTGGCGCAGGCCTTTCCCGGTCCCAACGTGGGCTGACCGAGTCGAAGGATATGAGGAGGAGGATGCAGCGGACGGCGACGAAAGGGAGCACCGGAAGGACGGCCAGCCCGAGGAAGGCATGGGAGTGGTTCCTGCGGGGCCACTGGTCCGGCGATCGCCGGAGAACCCGACGCTCTGATTGGGAAGCCGTCCTCCGAACACAACCCCATGGGACCAGAGAGCCCGGAGAGATGATTGGGAGGTCTCCCTCAGCCGCCAGCCGCTCGAGGGGCAGGGAGATCCCCTTCCCCGTCGAGAAGACGGCGATACTCCGCACGAACAAGGTGGTCTACGTGGTGGAGGGTCGGCGGAAGATCACCGAGGGCGTGGAGATCACCGTCCAGAAGGACGTCTACGTCGTGGGCAAGGGAGAGGGCGCCGTCATCGAGGTGGAGGGGGCCTTGAAGGTCCACGGGGTGGGCGCACGCGAGGTGATCTTCGAGAACGTCACCATCGAGCTGGCCCCGGAGTTCCGGGACGTCCAGATGGACATGGCCATCTTCCGGAAGGGCGCCGCGGTGCGCACGCCGGAGGGGAAGGCCGTGGACGGCAAGTTCATGATCGAGCTGATCGACTTCGAGGACGACGCGCTGCTGGACCTGACCTTCCAGAAGGGCTCGATCTACATCTCGGGGGTCTGCTCCGACGCACCGATGAAGCTGCGGGCCGTCGATCCCGCCGCGGCCGAGGAGAACAAGGTGAAGCTGTTCATGCTCGGCTGTGCGCAGTTCCCACCGGACCATCCCGGTCTCGTGGGCGGCCTCATCGTGGAGGGGTTCCACGACGCCACCGTCCGCATCAGCCGGCTGGGGGGCCCGCTCTCCGCCTGCCGGAACTGCAAGAGCCTGATCTTCGACGGGAACAAGGTGAACTCCGACAAACTGGAGTTCATTCAGGTGGATGCCGGCGGCTTCAGGAAGACCAAGATCATGAAGTGCGACGTCTACTCCCAGAAGGTGACCTTCTACTCGGGGAAGGTGGACGAGAAGACGGTGGACAGGATCAAGGTGGACCGGTGCTGGTTCAAGGGCATCCGCGACCCCAAGGTCGTCCACGCGAAGGTCATCGAGGACGCCGAGGATGACGAGTCGCGCCACAACATGAGCCGGGTGATCCTCGGCAAGCTGCTCAAGCGTCCGCTGGAGCTCGCGGGATCGTGGGACCGATGAGCCTCCGCCACCTGCTCCCGCTTCTCCTGATCTCCCTGGCCGCTTCTCCGCTCCGAGGGGTGGAGGAGAGAGAGAAGCCTTTCCCCGTGGGCAGGACCACCATCCTCCGCGAGGGGAAGGTCCGGTACATCGTCAAGGGGACGCAGACGATCACCGAGGGCGTGGACATCTCCGTCCAGAAGGACGTGTACATCGTGGGCAAGGGGGAGGGGGCCAGGATCCGCGTGGAGGGCGGGGCGCTCAAGGTGCACGGCGTGGCGCTGCGCGAGGTGATCTTCGAGGGCGTGATCGTCGAGCTGGGCCCGAAGATCAAGGACGTCCACCTGGACATGGCGATCTTCCGCAACGGGGGCGGGGTCCGGACCCCGAAGAGGCAGTCCACCGA
>JBDHKE010000051.1:0-23351 GCA_039586555.1 Gemmatimonadota bacterium
TCCTCCTGGGGCCTCAGCGTCCGCCGTCACACGGGCCGCTGGGAGAAGACCCCGTTCACGGGAACCCTCGAAGAGCTCAGCCACGTGATCTGGACGCTCATGCAGCACATAGTCCCCCATATTCGTGAAATCTGTACCATTACTTCTGGGGCGCAGCACTAGCGCGCTGCGGCCGTCGCCGCGTGCTGTCGTCTCGGATAAGGGGCAGGAGATGTGTGGGCGGGCGTGTATCCGTCAGTCTCCCACGCGACCAGGCCGCCGGGAACTCCACTCGAAGAGAAGGAGGTTGCCAGCGATGAGCGGGGGCAGCGCCATGGTGCTCAGCACGAACACCGTCGGCGGCAGGGGGAGCCCGCCGGAGATGATCCAGGGATAGGCGGCAAACACCACCAACCCCTCGATGAACGCCAGCAAGCCACCCAGGAAAAGGAACCGCAAGGAGAGAAGGAGCGTCGCCGCGAAGATCCCACCGGGGAAGAGCACGAGGACGAGGGCGCCTCCCAGCCGCCTGCCCTCCCCGAGGCCCGCACCGACGCCCAGGAGAATCCACCACGCGGCCACAGCGACCAGGACGATCAGACCCGCCTTCTGTTTCCTGCTCACGCTGACGGCCTCCCCCCTTGCCGGTGACGTTGACTCCTCGCTCCAACGTCCGAGACCTGGAGACCCGACGGCCGCGGCTCCTGGGCCGCGACGACTGGGCACGGAATGCTAGTACGCGAGGCAAGGAGCATGCCCGGTCGGACTCGGTCTCGTCATGACAGCTGCCGCCTCCGGGCCCCCGAGCCCGCTCCGGTCCAGGTCATCGCCGACCCACCGGCATCAGGGCGAGCACGACTTCGTCCGCACGGGCGCCGATCGCATCGCGAGCACGGTCATCGTGAAAGGCCCCGACCACCACCGTGCCCAGGGCGAGGGTCTCAGCCTGCAGGTGGACATTCTGGGTGGCGTGCCCGATCTCGATCGTCACGTAGCGCTCCGCCCGTGCGCCGTATTTCTGTCGGGTTCGCTCCAGCACCGCTGCGAAGGCGAGGATCGCCGAGCTCGCACAGATCCAGTCCTGGTCCCAGGCCGCCGCCGCCACGGCCTTTCGCCGGTCCCCCTCCCCCACTGCTTGGAGTCGATGAAAGCCCGGTAGGTAACGATACGACCCCGGCCCGAGCCCCTCCACCTCGCCAACCGCGAGGAAGATCTCTAGAGGATAGAGGGCGCCAGCCGACGGCGCGGTCCGGTACCCTGCCGGATGCGTGACCCCCTGGCCCGCCCAGAGGAGCTGCCCTGCTTCGGTCAAGGAGAGTGGAGATCGACGAAAGTTCCGCAGGGACCGCCGCGAACGCAGGGCCTCCTCCACTGAAACTCGGCTGCTGAGGACCGGCGGGGGCAGATCGATGAGCTCTGTCCGGGACTGGTCCGAGGGGGAGATTCCTTCGAATGCCTTCATCATCCCTCCTGGATTCCCACTTCAGCTCTTCATTCGACTTCCTGCCGTCGGGACGTGCCGGGGAGAGCCTCTTCCACTCCTGTCTCACGACAGGCCATGGATCACGTTCCGCGAAACCGGGAGGGTCCCCGAAGCGTCGTGGAAGAGGGGAATCCGCAGCCGGCATTCCCATGCTGGACAATCTGCGAGGACCGCCCGGAGAGCGCCAAGGCCGATGGAATCCCACACCGACTGAGTCCGCCCACGATGCTGGGGCCACGGGGCCGGTCCCGCGGGAAGCGGTCAAGCCCATCGGACGGGAGGGAGCCCGACGGCTCCTTCGGTGTATGTGTGGGCCGATCCTTCACCAGGAAGCTGTGGAGTGGTCACCGAATCCAAGCCCACGGAAGCTTGGCGGGGGCCTGTTGGAGGAAGCCTCGCCTGGAACCGGAAGCCCGATTGATTCCGCTGTGTTTATGACGCCCTGGGTAGTCAGGCTGATCACGGCCAACCTGATTCTGTTCTTCGTCTCGGCGGCCTCTCCGCTGGTGTTTCAGAGGCTCGCCCTGGTACCACTCGCCGTGGTGACCCGGCCCTGGACGGTGGTGACCTACATGTTCCTCCACGCCGGGATCGCCCACCTCCTGTTCAACATGATCGGCCTCTTCTTCTTCGGTCCCCGGCTGGAGGCGAGGCTGGGCTCGCGAGACTTTCTGAAGCTCTACTTCTACAGCGGTCTGGGAGGTGCCCTGTTCTCCCTGATCTTCGCTCCGTACGCAGCCGTGGTAGGGGCCTCCGGAGCCGTGTTCGGCATCCTCCTCGGGTTCGCCCTCTACTGGCCCAGGGAGAACATCTACATCTGGGGCGTGCTTCCCATTCAGGCCCGTTGGCTCGCTCTTTTCTTGGTGTTCGTGAGCTTGTATAGCGGGATCTCGGGGTCCAATACCGGCGTCGCCCATTTCGCACACCTGGGTGGCCTCGGTGCGGGCTTCGCCTACCTGCGGTGGCGCGACCGCTCCAGAAGGAAACGGGTCGTCGAGAAGGCCAACTCGTTCTACGCGGCTCCAGGGGTGCGGGATCAGGAGGCTCGGGAGCGGTGGGAGTCGATTCCGCTGGATCACCTGCACGAGCTGAACCGTAGCGAGGTGGAGGCCCTGCTCGAGAGGGTGCGGACGCTGGGAGTCCGGAGCCTGACCCAGACCGAGCGAGATTTCCTCGACCGCATGGTACCTCAAGCGAGGGAGCCCAGGTAGGTCCAGGGCGCCCATGGCGCCAGACGACCGGGACCTCCAATGCCGCTCCCCCGCTGTGCCAACGCCTCTGACTCGGCAGAGGGTCGCCGCAGTGGAGGTCCCGGGTCTTCCGCCTTGCACCGTCACCTCGTGGCGAACCCTGGAGAAGCGCTACCGCCCCCGCCTCCCTCTTCGTGACAGCCGGTTGTTGACCACGTTGTTGTAGATGGAGCCGAACTGGTAGCTGAACCCCAGGTCGATCCCCCAGTCGAAGTCGCTCTCGCGCCGGCGTCGCCGAAGAAGGATCTCCTCATCCGTGAGGCCCTCGGCGGAAAGGAACAGCTGATCACGGATCCACTGCACGTTCGCGCCCGCGTTCAGGTTGAGACCTCGGAACACCCGGAAGCTCAGGTCGCCCGACATGGAGAGGTTATTCCGGGAGAGGTCATGGACGTACGTCGAGCCGGTGATGCTGGCGGACGAGGTCCCCCAGGGCTGCCGGAGGAAGAGCCGGAGCGAGAGAGATTGCTGGAATCGGGTTTCCGATGTCTTTCCGAAGACCGTCTCTTCTTCGTAGTTGTAGTAGCGGGGCCCGATCTCGTAGAAGGCCGTGAGCGACCTGCGAGGAGCCTCCGCATACGGGAAGAAGCTGAACTCCAGCGCCGGGGATACGGCCACCAGGAGATCCCGGTTGAAGCGAGTAGAGGCCTCGACCTCGGTGTCTCCTCCGATGGACCAATGCTCGGCCAGGGAATAGGCCACCAGAAGACCGACGTCCCACTCCGTCCGCTCGTCCGAAAGCTCTTCACCCTCGCTGAGCTCCAGGTCCCTGCGGGAGTACGATCCGCGAAAGTCGACGTCGATCTTCCAGACGTCGGTGGTCCGGGTGGCGGAGAAGTCGCCGCTCACCTCCTTGCTGGTTTCCGAGGTCTCTCCCTCCACCTCGCCGTCCAATCCTACCCGGAAGACCCAGAAGTCCCACGGATCCTCCACCTCGTCTGGCGAGACCAACTGGCCCGTGAGGTCCCGGGCGGGCTCGCTGGAGACCACGTCGAACCCCTGCGTGCGTCCTGCCAGAGTCGCGTACCGGGCCAGCCCGACGGCCAGAGTACGGGTGAGACCCGTGACCGTCTCGTCGCGCGTGTCGGTACCCAGGGAAGTGTACGTGAGAACGTCGTCGGACCCCTCCAGATCCTCCAGACCAATGAACTCGACCCGGATCTCGGAGCCTCCGCTCCCTGTCCCGAGGCTCGTGACGATCACGTGGACCTCCGCATCCTGACGGTCCCGGACCCAGTTGACGAACGTGATCTCGGTGCGGAAATAGAGGGTGTCACAATTGCGAGTGTGGCAGTCCAGGAAGACGTGCAGGGCGCCGTTGGAGGCAGGCTCCTGCTGGGCCCCCGTCATCCCAGGAGCAAGCGCCAGGAACGAGCCGGTCAGAAGGAGCACGAGGATGGCACGCCCGGATCGGACCTTGACCCGCAACTGCGGGCCGGCTGCTGCCCCATCCGGGACTCGCCGAGGGTCGGTCGAAAGCCCCGAGAAGGACCCGAGCGGCTCGCTCGTTCGCAGTCTGTGGGTGGTTCCACTCTCGCTCATTCTTAGGCTTTTTCGGGCTCGACGGACGGCACCCGGGATGCGCGGATGGTGGCTTTCATCACATCCAGTGGTTCCACGCATCTCGGGGCGGGGCCCGCTCATACAGTCAGACACTCAAGCGCAGATAGACGTTGACACGGGGAATCCCGCTCGGTTCGCGGTCGACCGAATGGAGTCACTGAACGGAGGGGTTCATGCGTCGAGGCGCAGGCGAGCGCGCCCAGAGCTTCGAGATCCCCACGCGCTCTTATGCGGCGGCCTTACCGCGGTCACTCCTGTGGCCTCAACGCTGGCCCTGGCAGGGTCCCGGGCGACCGGCCCGAGTAGACCGCCGCGGGCTCCCGGGTGCCGGAGCGACCGGGGCCCGGACGTCCGGCGGGCTCAAGATCTTCGGACTCATCCTCGGTTTGATCGACACCGGGCCCGGTGGCCCCCTCTTCCACCTGTACATAATGCCGCCGGAAGAAGGAGCTGAAGTCGTCCACCAACGAGTACATCACGGGAACCAGAATAAGAGTCAGGAATGTGGCGAAGATGATCCCCGCGATCACGGCGACGGCCATGGGGCCCCACCAGGCCGCCTGGTCGCCTCCCCAGTAGAGCTCGGGATCCAGCGATCCGTACAGTCCGAAGAAGTCGAAGTTGAGGCCAATGGCTAGCGGGACCAGTCCCAGGGCCGTCGTGACCGCTGTGAGCACGACAGGCCGGAACCGGGTCCGCCCTCCCAGGATCAGGGCTTCGCGACGGTCCATGCCGTCCCGGTCACGCAGGATGTCGATGTAGTCCATGAGGACGATGGCGTTGTTTACCACGATCCCGGCCAGGGAGATGATGCCCACGCCCGTCATGATGATCCCGAAGGGCATGCGGAAAAGCATGAGCCCCAGAAGGACCCCCACCGTGGACATGATGACGGAGGTCAGAATGATCACCGGCTTGACCACGGAATTGAACTGGCTGATCAGAATGAACGCGATCAGCGCCAGGGCCGCCAGGAACGCGCGGGAGAGGAACTCCTGAGCCTCCGCCTGCTCTTCGTTCTGACCCGTGTAGCGGATTGTATATCCCGGGGGTAGCTGGGCCTCAAAACTCGCCAGAGTAGCCCGGACCTCGGCCAGGACCGCGTTGCTGTTTTGTCCCGCGGCCACTTCGGAGCTGATCGTAGCCATCCGGTCCATGTCCTTGCGCCGGATGCTTCCGTAGCCCTCGCCGACCTTCCAGTCAGCCACCGAGAGCAGGGGAATCTGATCTCCTTCCGACATGACGGTGAGGTTCTGCAGCGCGCTCAGCTCGTCGCGCCAACCCTCCGCCAGACGCACCACGATATCGTACTCGTCATTGCCGGTGCGGTATTTCGCAGCCTCGATACCCTGGATCGCGCCCCGGATCGCATTGCCCACGTCGAAAGTAGAGAGCCCGTAGAGCGCCGCCTTCTCCCTGTCGACCACGACGGCAAGCTCGGGGCGCGCATCGTCGAGGTCGCTCTCGAGGCCGACAAGCTTTCTGGCCACCGGCGCGTTCTCCAGTACCTGGATCAGCTGGTCGGAGAGATCCTTGAGCACGTCCGGGTCTTCACCCACCAATTCCACATTCACCGGCGCGCCGGTGGGGGGACCTTCCTGTGGTCTGTCCACCGTGATTTCCGCACCCGCGATGTCCTTCCCGATCCGTTCCTGCATGTTCGCGAGCGTGATCCAGGAGTCCTGCCGGCGGTCCTGGTAGTCGACGAACGAGATCATGACCTGTCCAGCCTCCGGCCCGCTGGGACCACCCCCCATGGGGTTTCCCCCGCTGCCGTTCCCGGAGCCGACGGTGGCCACGACGGACTCGGCATCGTCCATCCCGCCCACTGCCTTGACCTCCTCTTCGATCCGGAAAGCGACCCGGTCGGTGAAATCGGCTCGCGTGCCCACAGGAGCCTCGATGTTCACCCAGGCCTGCCTGGGTGGAATGTCCTCCGGGAAGAACTCCACGCCCGCGTTGAGGCGGGTGAAGACCAGGCTGGTGACGACCAGTGCCGCGGCCGCGCTGCCCAGGATGATCGATCTGTGGCCCAACGCCCACCGGAGCTGGCGCTCGTAGAAGCCCAGAATCCGGGGAAGCCACCGCTCCTGGAACCGGTGGGCGACACGGTCCAGGACCAGGAAGTGCGTGGCGAGGACGACCGCGGCCGTGAGGACCAGAAGGAGGGCCGTGAGCCAGTTCGAAGCCAGGATCATCAGGAAGAAGAGCACCGCCCCCCCGACGATCGTGCGGCGTGCCCAAGGCGTGAGGGGCTTGCCCCGCGTGCCCTCAGGGCGGATGAACATCGCGCAGAGCGTGGGCACGATCACCAACGCCACGAACAGGGAGCTGGACAGCGTGATGATCAGGGTCAAGGGAAGATAGGACATGAACTCGCCGGAGATTCCGGGCCAGAACAGGAGGGGAGCGAAGGCCGCAAGAGTCGTGGCGGTAGCCGCGATGACGGGGATCGCCACCTCTCCGGTGGCCTTCTTGGCGGCAAGCTTCCGGTTCCAGCCCTGCTCGACGTATCGGTAGATGTTCTCCACCACGACGATGGCGTTGTCCACCAGCATCCCCAGGGCGAGGATGAGCGAGAACAGCACCACCATGTTCATGGTCACGCCCAGGAACCCCAGGATCATGAACGAGAGGAGCATGGAGGTTGGAATGGAGATCCCGACGAACACCGAGGTGCGCACGCCCAGGAAGAAGAAGAGGACCGAGATGATGAGAAGGAGTCCCGAGATGATGTTGTTCTCGAGACTGCTCACCATCATGAAGATGTCCTCGGACTGATCCGAAGTGATCTTGACCACCGTCGTCGGGGGGAACTCGGCCCCCATCGCGTCGATGGCACCCCGAACCGCCGTGGCCGTCTCGATGATGTTCTCGCCGGAGCGCTTGATAACGTCCAGGGTCACCACCGGGTTGCCATCCAGCCGCGCGTAGCTTTCCCGCTCCGCGAAGCCGAACTCCACGGTCGCGATGTCCCGCACGTAGACCGGACGGCCGTCCTCGGTGACGATGACGAGATCTGCGATGATGCTGGGGTCTTCGAACTCACCGTCGACCCGCACCAGATACTTGAGGGAGCCCACGTCGATCGAGCCGCCCGGTATGTTCACGTTCTCGAAGGCGATGGTCTCCACGACGTCGTCGAAGGAGAGGCCGTAGAACTGGAGTTTTGCCAGATCTACGTCCACCTTGACCTCCCGCTCCAACCCCCCGCGCACATCCACCCGCAGCACTTCGGGAATCTGCTCCAACCGATCCTGAAGGTCCTCGGCGATGTCCTTGAGGCGGACGAGACCATACTCCCCGGAGAGGTTCACCTGCATGATGGGAACCTCGTCGAAGGAGAACTCGACGATGATTGGCTCTTCGGCGTCCTGGGGCAGATCCGGCTTGGCCAGGTCGACCTTCTCACGGACCTCGGCGAGGGCGTCCTCGACCTTCACCGTCGTCTCGAACTCGGCAACGATGCTCGAGTATCCCTCTACGGAGGTGGAAGTGAGCTCCTTGAGATCGGAGATCGTATTGAGCTCTTCCTCCATTGGCCGCGTCACCAGGGTTTCGATGTCCGCGGGCGACACGCCGGGATAGACCGTGTTGACCGCGACGATCGGAATCTCGATCTCGGGGAAGGACTCCTTGGGAACCGACCGGTAGGAGATGACGCCCCAGACCGTGATGATAGCCAGGAGAACGAGAGCGCCGGTCTTGTGCTCGACCGCGTACGAGGTCAGACGGAACTCCTTGAACCGATCGAGAAATGCCTTCTCTTCGGAAGGGCCCGGGGACCGCCGACTATCCGCGTCCTGTCTCTTATCCACCATGTTCCTGAGCTCTTCGGTCTTCAGTTCGAGGGGGAGACGACGGTAACCCGATCACCGTCCGCCACCTGTTGCTGACCCACCACGATCAGTCGGTCTCCCGGTGCCAATCCCGAGTTCACCACCACCAGGTCGCGCTGAGAAGGGCCTAGCTCCAAGGATCGCACTTCCGCGACCTCTCTTCCGTCATGCTCCACCACCACGAACGCGACGTACCCGGTCTCCACGCGTACGAGCGCCTCCTGGGGTGCCACGATCGACTCCTGCAGAGAACGGCGGATGACCTCGATGTTCGCCACCATCTCCGGCTTGATGACCCTGCCCGGATTCGCAAGCTGGAGCTCGACAGGAAAGGTCCGATTCCTTGGGTTCACGGCCGAGCCCACGAAGCTGATGTCGCCCTCGTAGACTTCGCTGTCCAGCACGTTGAAGTCGAAGGTGACCCGCGCGTGCGAGCCGACCGAGACGTCGGGCGCGTAACGTTCGGGGACGCCTCCCGTGACCTTGACCGGATTCAGAGAGACGATCCGGGCCACGGGGGTTCCGACGGTTACCATGCTCCCGACTTCGATCTCCCGGGAGTCCATCACACCCGATATCGGGGCCCGGATCGTCGTGCGGTCCAGTCGCTCCTCCAACGCCGCCAGGTTCGCGGCCGTCTGCTCGGCATTGTACCTGGCCTCCAGGTAGGCCAGCTCCGAGCCCACCTGGTCTTCCTCCCAGAGTCGCCTTCTCCGCTCCCAGGTCTCCCGGGCGAACTCGGCCGCGGCGCGCGCCTGATCCACCTGGGCCCGGAGCACCCGGTCGTCTATCTTCGCAAGCGCTCGACCGGCAGAAACCGGCGTCCCCTTCTCCACGAAGATCTGTCGGATCACACCGCTCTCTTCGGCGGACACCGTCACATCCCGATTCGCCTGGACGGTGCCCGTGATGGTGATGACCTCCTCGAAGGGCCTCTTCTCGACGACCTGCGTCTCCACGTTGATCACTCGCACGAATGCGCCGGATTCGCCCTCGGCCTCGGCAGCGCTGTCAGCCTGAGCGTTTCCGCCACAGCTCGCCAACACCGACAGCACCACGGCCACAGTCAACTTCCCGGTCCAGCGTCGATCTATGCTCATCGCTCGTTGCTCTCGAGTTTCTGTTATCCGTGCTTCTTGTCTCTTCCAGACCTCCAGAGGGATCCGCGTGCGGGCCGACCTCCCGCCCCGGTTCCGCGGCCCTCCATCGGGCACTCTTCAGCCGCCACTCTCTGTCCCCCGCTCCTCATCCCCTATGCCCCGTCCGCGTCCGCCCGGCCGGTACGCAGGGGCACGTCCACCAGGGGAACGAGTCCGATGGCCTCGTCCAGGCGTGCACGGGCTACGAGATAGTCGTACACGGCCTGGGCGTAGTTGAACTCGCTCTGACGGAGCGCCACTTCGGCATCGGTGAGCTCCAGCTGGCTGCCCAGGCCCTCCCGATACTGGGCCCTGGCGATCTCGAATCCCCGCTGCGCCTGGGACACGGCCAGTCGCTGGCCGTCGGCCCGGAGACGCGCCTCGTCCACCTGCTCGACCAGAGCCTTCACCTGGGTCTCCGCCTGATCCATCGCGAAGAGCGTCTGGGTCTCGGCCTGCCGCAGGGCAGCCCGCTTCTGATCGACGCGTGCATCCCTCTGGAAGCCGGTGAACAGGGGCACCGAGACGGAGATCCCCACCTGACGGGCGTACGCTCGTAGTCTCTCTTCGCCGAAGAAGTCGGGAGACCCGTTCTCCTGCGCGTTGATGCCGTAGGTTCCGAAGAGCGAGACCTTGGGGAGGTACTCCACCTGCTCCACCCGCAACTCGGCCCTGCGCAGGTCCTCCGTCATCGTCAGCTGGCGAAGGTCCGATCGGGTGTCGAACGCTCGCCGGACGAGATCCTCGGATGACAGGTCGCCCCCTTCAGCAAGTCCGTTGAAGGACAGGACGGCTTCGTTTTCGGGACTGTTCGCCTCTCGATCGTCCAGAATCATGAGAGCCAGGGAGCCGGACACCCGCACCGACTCCAGATCCTCCAGAGCCATCTCCACCCCCAGCTGGCGGCGAGCTTGCGCCTCCGCGTTCTGGGCTCTCCGCAGATTGGGCTCCAGATTGGCCAGCTCCACCTCCAGACGGAGCACATCGTAGTCCGATGCCAGGCCTGCCCGATTCAGGGCTCGGGTCTCGGTAAGCGACTCCCGGACACGGCGGACCGAGTTTTCGGTCAACCGATACTGCTCCTGAGCGAGAAGAAGGTCATAGTACGCGAGACGAACCCGGGTCACGACGGACTGGGAACGGCTCCGCACCGACTCCTCCTGAAGGTTGCGGAACCGCCCCGCCGTGCCCACGCCAATGAAGGCACGGGCATCGAAGAGGGGCTGATCCAGATCGATGCTGAGGTTCCAGAGGTTGTCCGCGCCGAACTGCACCGGGATGAGCTCGTTCGGACTAGCTGCGGGATCGAAGATGACGGCCGGAAGAAACGCCTTGCTGACCGTCACGTTCCGCGTGTAGTTGGCCGAGAGGTCCACACTGGGAAAGACGCTGCCCCACGCCTCCGACACCTGTTCCTCCGCGACGTTGAGCCCGAAGCGGGCATCCCGCAGATCTCGGCTTCGATCCAGCGCCGCCTGAGCCGCCTGTTCGAGCGTCAGGAGCTCCCCTTGCGGACAGGGGTGGACCTGCTCCCCCGGGGTCGGGCAGGACTCCTGGCCGGATTCCTGGCCCGACGAGCCTTCCGGCATCCCGACGCTCAGCGCGCTCGCCACCAGCCCCGCCAGTGGGAGGATCCCGAGTCGGAGTCCCCTGGCTCTTCGGCTTCCGCTCTTCTTACTCCTCTGCCACCACCGCCATGTATCGCTCACCGTGTTCCTTCTCCGGTTTGATCGTGTTCCGTACGTGTCCACGCCCTTTCCAGTCTCTGGCACTTACGCCGGTTGGAGGGGACAGGTTTCGTGGGCCGGCCAGTTGGGTTTACGCCGTTAACGCCTCAAGCCGTTCCCTTTCCAACGCCTCGATCGCCTCCGCCAGGGCCTCGGTTCCGAGACCCTTCATCATGCGGCGTCCGGATTCGACGAAGAACCGCCGGAACTCCTCCTCGCTCTTCAGGAGCATCCCCCGCAGGTAGATGGAGACGAGCCCATGAGCGTGGGCCCACATCGTCATCGAGACCGCGTGGGGATCCCCCTCCTTCATCAGTCCCGCATCCATCATCTCCCGCGTCCGGTCCACCCAGAACTGGCCGATGGCGCACGCCTTGCCCCCGAGATCGTCGGGAAAGGCCTCCAGGCCGAGCACCCGAGGCGCAAGGTAGAGCACTTCGTAGTAACGGGAGTGCTCCAGGGCGAAATCGAGGTAGGCGTTGGCGGCCAGCCTCATCCGTTCTAGCGGCGTCGAGCCGCGGAGGGACGCGAACAGATACTGGGAGAACAGGTTGTAGGCCTCCCCCGCCACGGCGAGGAGCAACTCCTCTTTGCCGCCGAAGTGGCGGTAGAGCGCGGGGGCGGTAACCCCCACGTCCTTCGCCAGCTTGCGCATGGAGAGGCCTTCCAAGCCGTGGTGAAGGAACAGGTCGCAGGCCCGGGTCAGAATTCGATCACGTTGCTCAGACATGGTTAACACCGTAAACAAGGAGGAGAGTGCGGTCAAGTGTTAATGCCGGGTAGGTTAGGTAACAGCGTTCATGCGGATGCGCGGAGGGGATCCGCTACAGGGAAGCAAAGCCCTCACCGGCTGGCCTGAGATACGGAAGGTCAGCCCGGACGAAGCGGCTCGGAGGAGGCTCCTCGCTACAGGACGGCCGCGATGGCCAGTGCACCACCCAGGACCAGATTGGTCAGGAGGTTCCAACCGACATTCGCCGCGAGCGCCGGGATCGGGACCTCCTCCTGCGCGTGAGCGAGGGCCCAGCGGAGGGGCCGGATCAGCAACAGGGAGGGAATCGCCGCCAGCAGAGCCAGGGGTGGAAGGACGCTCGCGCCCACGACGACCACGATCGTCAGAGGCGTAAGCAGTGCGGCCGTGGCGTAGGCAACCGCCGCCGTCCTCCGGCCCAACAGGATCACGAGATTGCGTCTTCCCCCGGCACGGTCCGCCGCTTCGTCCGGAAACTCGTTGAGGAGCAGGAGGTTGAACGTCATAAAGAAGGCTGGCATCGACGCCGCGAGGGCCGCCCGCTCCAGGGTTCCGGCCTGAACGAGCGCCGTGCCTGCGACGGCCATTCCTCCGAGTCCCAGCCCGGCAGCGACCTCGCCCAGGCCGATCCGTGCCAGGGCATCGGTATAGCCCAGGACGAAGACGCCTCCGGCCACCAGGAAGGGAAGCAGGATCCAGCCGATTCGGGCGAGAAACCAGATCCCGATCGCGAGTCCCACCAGCGCCGACACCAGCCCGAGCCCCAGGGCCGCGCCCGGAGGTAGCGCTCCCGAAGGCAGGACCCCGCTGCCGCCGGAGAAGGGCGTGCGCCGGGTCTGGAGGTCGATGCCCGTGCGCATGTCGCTCCACTCGTTCAACGAATTGACGGCGATGTGAGCGGCGATCAGTCCCACCAGCGCCAGAGCCGTCCTGCCCCGGTTGAAGGTTCCGAGAAACACCGCCGCACCCGCACCGGCCGCCACCAGCGCCACGGGCAGAAGCAGAAACGGGGCCCGGGCAACCCCGGCTAAGTAACCCATCTTTCCCATGGCTGGACTCGCGTTCATCCGGGTTTCCACCAAGCACGCCTCCACCATAGGAGGTTCGCCGGCTCCGGACCAGCGATCCAGCCGCAAGGGCCAGGGACTCCCTGGCCGGCTGCTGGTCCGGTCGATTCGTGGAGTTCAGCGCGGCTCGACACGAGCTCGACGGAGAAGATCCCGACGATCAAGCCCGCCGCTCAGGAAATGACCCTCGCCGTGGCCAGGAACCACGTGCTCGCCACGATCACCAGGGCGCCCAGGATGCTCCACAGATCCGGAAATTCCTGAAAGAAGAGCATGCCCAGCGCGGCCGCGAACACGATCTGCAGATACCCCACCGCCATGGCCCTCCCGGCTCTCTCGGCCCTGAGTCCCAGGGTGAGGAAGATCTGTGCGATCTGACCCGATATCCCCAATCCCAGCAGGTACCCCCACTCTTCGGCCGTCGGCAGAACGCTGTCCTGAATGACGAAGGGCAGAGATCCCAGGACCCCCACCAGGCCGAAGTAGAAAACGATCACCATGGGATCCTCCGTCGTACCCAGCTTTCGTACGGAGACGTACGCACCACCCGTCAGAACGGCCGCGGTCAAGGCGGCCGTCACGCCGAGAGGGTCCAGGGCGGCGGCCATGTCTCCGAACAGGAAGCCCGGGCGAGCCACCAGCACGACCCCTGCAAGGCTCGCGACGGCCAAGCCCACCTCCCTCCCCCGCATGAGCTCGCCTAGCGCGACGACGGCAATCACGGCGGTAAAGATCGGGTTCGTGTAGTGGATGACCGTGACCTCCGCCAGAGGCGCCCGCAGGAGAGCGAAGTAGAGGCAGCTGAGAGCGAGAAAGCCGAGGAGCCCCCGCAGCACCAGTAGGCCGCGCCGCACACCCCAGGGCGAAGTCCCCTTGAGCATCAGGTAGGGCGCGGTGAAGAGCACGATCATGACGGCACGGGCGAGAACGAGCTCCATCGTTGGGAATCGGGGTCCGGCGGCTTTGACGAACGCGCTCATGAGGGCGAGAAAGAAGGCCCCCGCAGCCATGTGCCGAAGCCCTCTGGGTATCGTACCACGCGGCGGCGACAGCGCCTTCCAGGAGTGGCTCTCGGACCCGACCCTCTGGAGGAGTCCCCTCACGACATCGCCCGCTGACGTTGCGCGGGAGAAGATGGATGCCCCTTCGTCGCCGACACCTGGCGGTTAGTTGACCTCAGGGAGGGCATGGAGGAGGGCCTCAACTCACCTGGACGGATCCGGATAGGCAATCGCGGCCGCGCGCTCCAAGAGATCCGCTGACTGGAGAATCTTCCCCCTGAGCCTGGCCGGATAGTCCGGACGGGCCTCGAGGAACTCCCGGACGATGCGGGCGGCGGAGGGAGTGTTGTGCCCTCCGAGGTTCGCGTCCAGCCACCGCTTGGGGAAGAAGATGTCCCCGGTCCGCTGGATCTCCTCCACCATTTCCAGGCTGGGTAGAATGAACCGCTCGGCGTGTTCCGCCCGTAGCGGATGATGCAGGTTGGACAGTGCCGCCAGAACCCAGGGCTCTCGCTCACGGTTGGCCGGGTCCTTCAGGCTTTCGAAGAACGCCTCGCGCTGGGAGGGAGCGGCCGAGAGGGACGCCCGCTCGAACTCGAAGCGCGCCCTGCGGTCGGGGTTCTCGATGCGCCCGGACTGCTCGTCCACGATGCCCTCCCACCCCTCCACTTCGTGGATTGCGAGGGTGGTCGCCAGGCTCGTGTAGTCACTCTCCGAGAGGCTGACGTCGGCGATCTCCTCATCGCCTCGCCACATGCGGACGAGCCTCGCCAGGGCCTCCGGCGAATTCGCGTTCTGTCGGTAGGCGGAGAAGAAGGCCGCCCGAGCGGTGGGAGAGCCCGCCCGGCGAAGATTCCTCCACAGGGTCTCCTCCACGAGAGGAGAGAGCTCCGCACGGCTCTCCGGAGTGAGCAGGATCCAATGGGCCGTGCCGAGATACGAGAGAGTCCTCTGGATGATCTGCTCCTCGTCCTCCACATCGAGGATCCGCAGCAGGAGTCCGATGAACCGACCGACGTCCACCTCCCGCTCCAATACGGCGTCCCACAGGGTCACCAGAGCGGCTCCCCGATGCAGCGGCTGCTCCAGGTTCGGAAGATGCTCCAGGAGATGCGCCCGGCTCCGCTCGTCCAGATGAAAGTGGGCGTACCCGGCACCCCCCGCATCGGGAAGGATGAGATCGGGGACCTGCCTGCCCTCCCAACCCCGCAGGTTGGTGGCCGCTCCCAGGACGTCCACCTCTTCCGTCAGCGCCACGTCCTCATAAACGGCTAGTAGCTGAATCCGCTGCGGCCACACCCGCACGCCCTTGATCGGATCTTCCTGGAACACGACAAGCTGCCGCACCCTCTTGTCTGGCCCCTCCACCACCACCGCGGAGACCGTGGGCCGACCTGGCTCTTCCACCCAGACCCGACTCCATTCAGCCAGGTTCCGTGGGGACCCCTCATCGAGAATCTCTATGAGGTCATTCCATGTGGCATTCCCATAGGAGTAGGCCGACAGGTACTCACGCAGTCCGTCTCGCAGGACTTCCTCCCCCAGGAGGAGCTCCAGCTGGCGCATGGCGATGGGCGCCTTCTCATAGATGATCGCCCCGTAGAGGGTTCCGGCCTCGCGGAGGTTCTCCAGTGACTGCCGAATCGGGTTGGCGCCGGCGGTGCGGTCCACCGCGTAGGCCGCCGGGTGATGGGCGAGGAGGAAGCGAAGATCGTGGTTCAGCTCGGGAAAGGACGGATGGACGATCTTTCCCGCCATGAAATTGGCGAACACCTCCTTCATCCAGACATCATCGAACCACTCCATGGTCACGAGGTCGCCGAACCACATGTGCGCGGTCTCGTGAGCGATAACGCTGGCTCGGCCAAGGAACTGGCTCTGGGTGGCCGATTCCTCGAGGAGCAGCCTGCCGTCCCGGTACAGAATCTGTCCCGGATGTTCCATTCCCCCGTACTGGAAGGAGGGAATGAGCACGAATTCGAATTTCTGGAAGGGGTATTCGATTCCGGTGTAGTCCTCGAGCCAGCGCAGGGCCGTGGCGTGAAGGTCGAAGATGGCGTCCCTGTTGCGCGAGACTCTCTCGCCATCGGTCTCCCGGTGGAACATGCGCATCTGCCTGCCCTCTCTGTTCGCTTCCTCGACCCGGAACTCCCCGGCGACGAAGGCGAAGAGGTACGTGGGCAGGGGGCGGGTCTCGGCGAACATCAGGATCCTCCGGCCTCCCTCGCTTCGATCCTCCATCAGGGGGCCGTTCGCAGCTGCGGTCCAGCTCTCCGGCATGTCCAGGGTCAGGCGGAATCGCGCCTTGAGATTGGGCTGGTCGAAGAGTGGCAGAGAGAAGTGTGCCCGGTCCGGGACGAACAGCGAGTAGAGGAAGCTCTCGTTCCGGTTCAATGCCTCGTCACCGGCTCGGAAGGCGATCTCGACGGAGTTGGCCTCGCCGGACCGAAAGGCGCTAGCGGGAAGCACGAGATGGTCGTGGGCAGCCGTCCAGTTCACGACGGTCGCGTTCACCTGGACCTCGCTGACGCGCTCGTCCGGGTACATGAAGTCCATCACTACCGGAAGGCTCTCCGGATCCTCCCACTGGAAGGAGGCCGTCACCCGTCCCAGGACGGGCTCGCTGCGGACTCCAGGGACCACCAGGTGGAATCCGTAGCGGATCTCGCTCAGGGTCCGTTGTCGATGCTGTGCGAGCTCCCATGGGATCCCCAGGTCCGTGGGTAGTTCGGCGGCCCGGTCACAGCTGAGAGAGAGGATTGGAAGCAGGCCCGAGAGGATTCGCTTGGAGATCGTCATTGCACCCCGGGAGGAAGGCGATTCATGCGCCAGGCGTATTCGCGACGGGTAGCGGCACAGGAGCGAATCGAGGTGTCGACTCGCCCTCCGGACTCGCGAAAAAGGTGCAGCGTGGGTGGGGAGGCGTCCAGTGGGATCATCCAGCTCACTCGATCGAGAGGGGCGGCCGGAGGTCATCCGCCCGCCCCTCGTCCAGCTCTTCCTCCTCGATCCGCTCGGTCGTCACCCGGGTGGGGGCACTGCCTGGGTCGGCTCAGCCTCCCAGGGATCCGGTATAGATGTAGTCGTTGCCGGCTACGGCCAGGTGGCAGGCCTGGCACATCTGTCCTCGGCCTTCCACATCCACCGTCTGGTCTGCATTCTGCTTCAGCCAGAACCAGTCGTTGTGATCGGGATTGTATCCGTCCACCTTGTACATGACGGTGGTGGCCGCAAGCGCCCCATCCGGCATGTAGTTCTCCTTCACGATGATCGCCCCGGAGGGCATGACTCGGGCGCCGGTCGTGAGCGCCTCCATCGCCGCGGGGTTCAAATACGTCGTGAGGAGGGCGCCGTGCGGCTCCTGCCCCTCGTACTTCTCACCCTTGCCCGGCCAGAGCTCCCAGTTGGCCTGGTAGCTCACGTCCTGGAGGTAGGCCCACAGCGCCGCTGCCGTGGTGTCCGGCTGCCCCGGCGCCGAAACCGGCTCCGCCGCAGGGGTCTCTTCCGGCTGAGCGGCTTCTTCGGCGGGAGGCTCACCGCCCCCACAGGCCGCAAGGGCTAGAACCATCAGCCCGGTAAGGAACCTTCCGCGCCCCTCAAGCAAGAACATGGGTCACTCCTGTCAGTGTGGTGCCTCAGCATCCGCCAGCGGCGCCGGGCAGAGCTCGACCCTTCACAGGCAAGGCATCGAAAGCCCTTCCGCGAACGTCCGCCGCTCCGGACGAAGGGTACGGTGATCCAGCGTGAAGCGGGCGCCCCGGGGAGGAGAGCGTTCCCCGCGGCTCAGCAGGCTGATGCCCGCCGAGCGCCGTCCAGAGCTCAGGGCCGGTGGAAGCGCACCTCCCGAAATTCCCTCCAGCGAACCATCTCGGTCTCGCCACCAGGAATCCCTACGAAGACGCCTTTGTTCCCCTCGTCCACGTCATTGGAGCCCTCGAGCTGGAGCTCCCGCCCATCCAGGAGCGTCACCCTGCACCCGTGCGAGCCCACTTTCTCGATCTTCGCCACGCGGCCGAGCTCGATGTCCAGCTCGACGCCGTGGAGCTCGCCATCCAAGATCTCCCAGGTGTAGGACTCATCATTGTCCCACCGGACGTATCCGGTGAGCTCGCGGCCGTCGTCGGTCATGACCGTACCGTGGAGCATACGGCCTCCGTCGAAGTCGGCGAACGCGATCCCGGCCGAGGGCACGTGGAATTTCACGCCGTCCAGATCCTCCCACCCCACGGTCACGGCTCCGAGCTCGGGATCAGAGACAGTGATTCCCCTGTTGCCGCTGTCCACGTCATTCGTCCCTTCGAGGATCACCTCCTCACCGGAAAGGAGGATCACCCGGGCCGACGAAGACCCATGACGCTCTACACCGCGGATCTCTCCGAAGGGGATCTTCCTTCTTCGCCCCCGGTCATCCCCATCCAGCACGTCGGTGCTCAAGATCTCGTCCAGATCCCACGCCACGTACCCCGTGAACTGGTGACCCCATCGGCTCGTGACGGTCCCGTAGAGACGCTCTCCCGCGGGAGGTCCGCTCCCGTCGCGGCCAGGCCCGAAGTCGACCACCTCCAGGTCGATCCATCGGAGCTCCACAGAGCCGCGCACGGGGTCGTCCACCACGATGCCGCGGATCCCCTTCCCCACGTCCGTCGACCCGGCGCGGAACTCCACTTCCTGCCCGGACTTGAGCACCAGAAGCGCCCGGTCGTCGTCGAGGACCTCCAGGCTCCGCAGGTGGCCGAATCGGACGCCCGCAGAAGCCGTGGACGGCCACTCGTCTTCCTCGCCCCAGCTCACGCGGATACCGAAGATCTCGAATCCTCTCCGCTGGTCATCCGGGTCTCCGCCGGAAAGACGACGCGCTTCTTCGAGGTTCTCGCGGGGAAGCTCCTTGACGCCGTCCAGGATGTCGGCCCAGCTACCTTCGTTCATGTCCCAGCGGATGTACCCCTCGAAGACATCACCGGCCGCGGTGACCACACGACCGTAGAGCCGGTCGGAAACGTCGGGATCATCCGGCGGCGTCGGGATGAGGGCGACCGCCAGGGCCAGAGGCGTGAGCGTTGCGCCCAACAGGTTCATGATTCCCTCCTGGAAGGACTTGCAGCTGGCTTCCGTATGACACGAAGCACCGACGGGCTTCCCCATCCGCGAACCAGGCCGGAAGGCGACCCCGGGGTCGCCTCGGGGTTCGGAAGCCGCCGTGCACATTCCCTACGGAAGGAGCATGCCATCCAACCACAGGCGCTCGATCTCCTTTCTTGACAAACAGTTGAAGAGTTTGCGCGCGCCGCGGGAGGTCTGGTGAGTGTTCGGAAACGGTCGATTCGTGGTCGGAAGCGAACGGTGCTGGTGTACCGTCGCACAGGTCTGGTAGCCACGGAGAGCGCGCAGACCCCGACTGGTACACTAGCGAGGGTCGCCGCTCTTCCTCGATCTCTCGGGCAGCACCCCCAGAGTGATGCCCAGCAGGACCATTGCACCTCCCACGAGGGTCTGGGCCGAGGGAACCTCGGAGATCGCCGGAAGAAGCCACGCGATGAGCGTGGCGCCGATGGGCTCACCCAGGGCCGCCAGGTTGGCCAGATACGCCGGGTAGTAGCGGAGAGTGTAGTTGATCCCCGTGTGACCCAGCATCATGGGCCCGGCGGCGAGGGCGAGGAAGACGAGCCAATCGCGTCCGGGATAGGCCACCACCGGGATCCCGGGAGACGCCAGCAGGATCACCGAGAGCACGAACGCCGCCGCACCGTACACGAGCGCCACGTACGTCCAGAGGTCCAGGGTCTTGCGCAGGCTTCTCCCGATGACGAAGTACCCTGCGATGAGAACGGCCGAGAGGAGCGCGAGGGCGTCCCCCACCAGCGCCCGCGAGCCGAGCCCCAGGTCTCCCGAGCCAATCAACACCGCCCCGGCCACCGCCACCATGATTCCCACCCACTGTTGCCTGGCCGGTCGTTCCCCGAGAAACAGGATCGACAGGGCTGCGACGAAGAAGGGGTGAGTGGAATAGAGCACCACCGAGCTCGCAACCGTGGTGAGCTGGACGGAGGCCACCCAGGCCCAGAAGTGCCCCGCCAGCATTCCCCCGGAGGCCAGAGCGAGCCACGCCATGCGGGCGTCGAGCGGGCTCCGCTTCTTTCCTCGTCGGCGAACGAGAACCACCAGCAGGATGAAGGCGACCGAGAAATTGAGTCTCCACGCCGATATGGCCAGGGCCGGCGCACTGGCGAATCGGATCAGCGGTCCTGCCCAACTGACTGCCGCCACCGCGGTGAACAGCGCCAATCCAGGCGGAACCCGCAGTGTGGACTCGGTCTCCTGCATCGTCATCGTCGGCCTTTCGAGCTCGGCGCGGCGGTGCTGATCCTCACTCTGCCGCCCCAACCGCCTCGGCCAGTCCGTGGCCGTGGCCGGCTGGACGCCGAGGGGATCTCACGAGCGCTGAACCTCCTGCTCTTCCAGGAGTACATGTTTCCCGGCCGACCGGCGGACGGGCCCCGGCGGACCGCCTCGAACGTCCCGACTTCGGACAGGAGCCGGTGACGGTGGACCCTTCCCACATCCCAGGATACTGTGGCGCGGCCAGAGGTCACCCGTTCCACGGTCCCTACCACGACCTGGAGTATGGGTTTCCCATTCGGGACGACGATCAATTGTTCGAACGCCTGGTGCTGGAGATCAACCAGGCCGGGCTCTCCTGGCTCACGATTCTGAAGAAGCGCGATGGTTTTCGGAAGGCCTACCGGGGCTTCCACGTGGAAAGCGTGGCCCGGTTCGACGAGGAAGATCGCGTGAGGCTCCTGCAGGACCCGAGCATCGTCCGGAACCGTCTCAAGGTGGGCGCTGCCATCACGAACGCTCTCAAGATCCTGGAGCTGCGGGATCGTCACGGGTCCCTCTCCGACTGGCTCCACCAGCACCACCCTCTTCCCCTGGAGGAGTGGATCCGGTTGTTCAGGAAGACCTTCCGCTTCACCGGCGGCGAGATCACCCGTGAGTTCCTCGTGAGTACCGGGTATCTCCCCGGCGCCCACGTCCCGGAATGCCCCATCTACGAGCGCGTGCTCCAGCAGAATCCACCCTGGGCAGCGTCCAGCGAGCCGCAGTGAAGCGCCCACGCTCGACACGCACTCCCGCCACGGCGCCGAAGTCGTCACCATCGGAAGGATCTTTCGTGAGGAGAGAAGGGTCCTCCGTGGGGAGATATGCGCCCCAGCCGTTCCGCACGTCCCTCTGGCTCCGAAACCCACACGTGCAGACCCTGGCAGGGAAGTTCCTGCGGCGCGCGCCGTCGATGGACTTCGAGCGACGGAGAGTGGAGACGCCCGACGGAGACTTCCTGGATGTGGACGTCGGCCCTGACCCGGGAGGCAACGCTCCCACCGCTCTCGTGCTCCACGGGCTGGAGGGCTCGTCCCGAAGGCCGTACGTGCTCCTCGCCTGCCACGCCCTGGCGCGCCAGGGCATAGCGCCCGTGGCCCTCAATTTTCGTTCGTGCAGCGGCGAGCCCAACCGCCGGGCGCGGTCCTATCACTCGGGGGACACGGGCGACCTGGAGTTCATCCTCGGGACCCTGTCCGATTGGTTTCCTCGCCGACCCGCGGGGGTGGTGGGCTTCTCGCTGGGAGGGAACGTCCTCCTCAAGTTCCTGGGTGAATCGGGGACCGAAGCCAGACGACTTCTCCGCGCAGCCGCGGCGATCTCCGTGCCCTATGACCTGGCGGCAGGAGCGGAGATCCTGGAGCGCGGACCGATGGGCCGGCTCTACACGCATTACTTCCTGCGATCCCTCAAGGAGAAGTCCTTCGCGAAGAGGGATCTCCTGGAGGGCCAGGTGGACCTGAACCGTGTTCGGCTCGCACGGACGCTGCGAGACTTCGACGAGGCCGTAACGGCCCCTGTCCACGGATTCCGGGATGCCACCCACTACTATGAGGATTCAAGCTGTGCTTCGTTCCTGGGATCCATCCGGTTACCCACTCTGCTTCTGCACTCACGGGATGATCCCTTCCTTCCCGAGGAGTGTCTTCCGGGGAAGGCCGTGGCCGATGACAACCCCTTCCTGGCCACTGGCTTCACTTCCCGGGGAGGGCACGTGGGTTTCGTCCAGGGGTCGCTTCCATGGTCTCTCTCGTTCTGGGCCGAGGAGCAGGCCGCTCGTTTCCTCCGGCACCATCTGATTTCTTCCGATTCCGGCGCGCTTTCCACTGGGGCGGACGCCCGGGAAGAAGATTCTTGACCAATCCTGGCCTCTTCAGTAGAGTAGGGGCCGTGGAAGGCGAGGGTCGTCGGAAATCCTCTGGGTGATACCAGCGAGAAGAGGGGGCCTGGCCGAGATCAGGTCCCTATTTCTTTGACCTCCGCCCTTCACTCCTGACCCGGACGGACCGGGCGCGCCCGGCCCCCGACAGGGTCCCTCACAAGGTGTGGGTCGTCGCTCGAATGGCGGCCCCGGGTCATGCACGAGATGGAGCAGGCAGCTATGCGCACGACCGGTCGTGTCAAGTGGTTCAACGACGCCAAGGGGTTCGGCTTTCTCGCCCCGGATGGTGGAAACCAGGACTGTTTCGTCCACTATTCGGCCATTCAGGGCGATGGGTTCAAGACCCTGACCGAGGGGGAGCGGGTCGAGTTCGACGTCGTGGACGGCCCCAAGGGCCCCGCCGCGGAGAACGTCATCCGTTTGGGTGCCTAGCCCTCCGGCTCACGCCGGAGCCCGGCGCGAGTCGCGGCCGTCCCCGGCGGGGACGGCCGCTTCGTTTTGTCGATACCCGCCGTTGATCTAGCGTACCGTCACCGGGAGTCGGGCTCAACCTCCCACCAATGCCCGGTGCCAACTCTCTCTGGCGGGCACACGCCACTTCCCGGCCCGCAGAGCCCCGACCCTCGTCAGCGTGTTGTCAAAGACCTCGGTGTCCAGACCGACCCGGCCCTCTGCCGCCAGTCTCCGGAAGTCCGTTCGGCTGACCGCGCGTACCTCCCCCACCGCCGCGAACCACACCGGAGCGTTGTCCAGCAGCTTCACGTCCATCTCGCGTTCGACGGACTTGAGAGCGTTGACCAGGGCGTCGATGGAGCAACCGGACGGCGGAGCCGCCCCTTCGTCGACGCCCACGAGAAGCAAGCGACCGCAGCGCCAGTCCCGAGATCCCCGGAGCGGCGCGCCGTGAGACGCCCACCCTTCCAGGAATCGGTCGACCTCATCCAAGAGTCGTTTCTCCTCTTGAGCCGCAAGAGGGCGCTGCGCCCCGAAAATCCAGAGGCGGGCCGAATCGGGAAGATGCTCGAAGGGGACGCGCACGGCTCTGCTCAGCTGGAGCGCACAGTGTGCTCGACCTCCGCCGGCGAGCTCTGGGACGCCTTGCGGACCTCCTCGGGGTGCCGCGGATCCGTTGCGGTTCGAGGCTGGACCTCAAAGGCCCTCTGAACCAGGTCCGGGCTATCCTTGGGAACCTCTTTGTCCAGCAGGACGGCCACCCAGCGGAGATCTTCCGTGTTCTCCAGCATGATCTTCACCATCATGGTCAGAGGCACCGAAAGAAGCGCCCCCAGCGG
>JBDHKE010000004.1:0-68767 GCA_039586555.1 Gemmatimonadota bacterium
GGGTTCTCCCAGGGGGGCACCGTGAGTCTCGCCTACGCCCTTACTCACCCGGACACGGTACCGCGGGTGATCAACTTCAGCGGATTTCTGGTGGAGGATCCTGCCGTGTCCGTGACTCCCGCCACCGTGGGTCGTACCCACTTCTTCTGGGGGCACGGCCTTCAGGACCCGGCCATTCCCCACCAGCTGGCTCGCAAAGGGAGGTCGCGCCTGGAGGAGGCGGGTGCGCTCCTCACCGTGCAGGACTACCCCATCGGGCACTGGATCTCGCCGGAGGAGGCCGAAGACGTGCGCCGGTGGCTGGAGGCTCCGGGAGAGCCCCTCGAACGGTCGGCCGAGGAAGGTTAGCGAGGCTTGGCAACTCCTCCGTATCCCGTGAGCTCGACGTAGCCCCGTCCCGTGGCCGGCCCGGCGGCTGTCCTTCCCTCCACCTCCACCGCGCCCTCCCAGTAGCGGAAGGCGAGGTTCAGCTCCTGGTCGGCCACCAGTGGGGTGACCACCAGCCGGACTCCCTCGGCCGGGATGCTTAGCGACCACCCGGCAGGGTAGATGGATCCATCGAGCGGACTCGGCCATTCGGCGGTTTTCTCCAGATCCACCTCGCCGGTCCGGAGCACCCGGTAGGTCCCATCGGGCTCCACCAGCACGCCCTCCTGAAAGGATCCCGCGGACCCGTCCTCCCGGCGCGTCCGCCCGTACATGATGTCCCGCCCGTCCGAGAGCTGGAGCGCGAACCAGTCCCACCCCGACTCCCCCTCGGCCAGAACGCTGGTGCTCCACTCCCGGTCTATCCAGGCCAAGCCCTCCACCGCCAGCTCCTCTCCATCCACCCGCACGCTTCCGGACGCCGTCAACCGGGTGAACGAATAGTAGTACGATGCGTTTCCCGGGCCCGGGGCCTTGCGGCTCAGGCCCGAGTCACCCTGGAGGACGACGGGCTTCACGGGATCGAGGAGCAGGTCGATGGCCACCTCGCCCTCCTCTGCCTGGAGACGCAGGGGAAACGCTTCTCCGTCCCCTCCCTCCATCACCCAATCCTCCAGCCACACCCGGAAGGGCTGGCTCCGGGCACCGGCAAGACCGAGTGACTCGCGAGCGAAGCGCTCGTGGTGATGGAATTCTTCGGAGCGGACATCCGTCAGCGCGAAGTGCCCCATGTACACCTGATTGGTGGCCCAATCCGAACCCAGCTCGGGCTTCGAGGGAGCCAGCGCGTTCCTGAAGAGGGTCAGCTGGAACCCGAAGGGGCGTCCCCCACCGGTCTCCACGTTGCCGGTGACGTACCACCACTCCGTCCTGAAGCGAGGGTGAGGGCCGTGGTCCTCCGGGAATACGAACACCCGGGGCTCCAGCGCCCGGGCGTAGCCCACCGTGTCGCCTCCAGCCAGGGCCGCGGACACCGCGAGACTCGCCCGGACAGGACCGGGTCCGCGGGAGCGAAGTGACGAGAGCACCCCACCGGCCACCACCGCCACCAGGAGAAGGAACCCGGGCGAGATCCAGCGGCGCGTCATTCTTCCCTCAACGCCAGTGCGGGCGGGGTGCGGGACATGCGCCACGCTGGAACCAGTCCCGCCAGCAGCGCTCCTGCCACTGCCAATGCGAGAGCCTGCACGAGGATCTCTGGACTCACCTCCAGTCGCAGGGTCCATCCGAAGGAGCGCTTGTTGACCACGAAGATCATCACGACGGCCAGCGCGACGCCCGCCGGGACGGCCAGCATCCCGGCCGCCAGTCCCATAAGGCCGGTCTGGGAGGCCACCAGGTGCCAGACCTGGCCCGGAGTCATTCCGTTCGCCCGAAGTACACCCAGCTCCCTCGCCCTCTCCAGCTGGAGTGCCATCAAGGCGCTGAGCACGCCGATGAAGGCCACGATGAACGCCAGCAGGCGGAGCACCGCCGTGATGGCGAAGGTCCGTTCGAAGACCTCGAGAGACGCCTCGCGCAGCGCCCGGTTCGACCGGACCACCACATCCTGGATACCCTCCGCTGATCGCCGGACCCCTGCGATCACCGCTTCGCTCTGCCCCCCCTGCTCCAGGAACAGGCCCACGGACGTGACGGCGGGGTCGGACCAGTGCCGATCGTACGTCGTCCGGCTCATCATGATCACGCCCCGGTCCGATCCGTAGTCGTAGAACACGCCCGCCACCGGGAACTCTCGCTCGCCTCCGTCCGAGGGTAGACGGACCGTGGACCCCACACCGAGGTCATGCCGGTACGCGAAAGGCTCGGAGACGAGAACCTCCTCGCCGCTGCGGAACCGGCGAAACGCCTCCTCGCGCCGGCCTTCCTTGAAGTCGAAGGCGGCTTCACCGCGAGGATACAGGTCGAGGGCGACGAGGCGAGTCACCCCGTAGTCGGCTTCGAAGACCGTTCCCCGGTACGTGCTCACGCCTGCGACCCCGGGCTGCCGAGCGAAACGCTCCACCAGAGTCGGCTCCAGACGACCCTCGGCCCGGTTGGAGATCAACTCCGGCGGGGACACGTACACGTCCGCTTGAAGCGTCGCGTCAAGCCAGAGCGAGAGCGTCTGGCGGAAGCTGGAGATCATGACACCCAATCCCACCGTGACCGACACCGCCACCACCAGGGCCGCGATGGCGGGTGCCGTCCGGCTCAGGGCGGTCACGACGCCGCGGGCGGCCATGGTACCGACGATCCCGGCCACCCGGCTCATCACGGGCCCCGCGATCCGGACCAACACCACCGTGGCCAGCGGAGCCAGGAGCGCCATGCCCAGGATGATGCAGAAGAGCGCGGCGAAGCTCAAAGGCAGACTCCTGGATGGAAGAGCCAATAGCCCGCCACCCAAGACCTGAAGTCCCGCCCCGAGCGCGGCGGCACGGGGTACCGCCCGGCGAGCCCGATCCTCCACCACCGAACGGGTGAGGGTGGCGCGAGCCGGTGCGGACGTGGCCTCCCTTGCCGCCGGTAGGGCCGCCAGAAGGGTGGCCACGACCCCCAGAAGCGAGCCTTTCAGAAACGCCTCGGGGGGAAGGGAGAGCCCCTCCACCGACACGACGAAGTAGAGGTCGTTGATGGTTCGGGTCACGAGGCCGACCAGCCCACGGCCCAGAGCCACGCCCACCATCAATCCGACGGCGGTTCCCACCACGCCGAGCCCCAGCGCCTCTCCCATCACCAACCTGAGGACCTCCCGGCGGGTCACTCCCAGCGCCCGAAGGCTTCCGATCAGCGTCCTTCGCTGCACCACCGAGAAGGTCATGGTGTTGTAGATGAGAAACATGCCGAAGATGAGGGCCAGCAGGCTCAGCGCCGTGAGGTTCAGGTCGAACGCCCCGATCATGTCCTGAAGGGTCTCCGATCGCGTGCCCGTCTCCACCGGGCGCGTCCCCGCCGGCAGGACCCGAGCGATCCGTTCCAGAATCTCGTCCCCGGGCTCACCCCCCGGCACCCTCAGATCGATCCGGGACAGCCGCCCTCGCTGGCCCAGGAGCGCCTGCGCCTGGGAGATGTCCATCACCAGGAGATTCTGGATCCCACGACGGCTCAGCTCGTCCTCCGCATCCAGCAGTCCGGCGACGAGGGCTGCCCGGTCCCTGCCCGACACCTGCACACGCAGAGTGTCCCCGGCTGCAACGCTCGCTTCCCGAGCCGTTTCCGCCGCCAGAAGGGCGGTACCCTGCACGGTCAGCAGCGTCGACACATCCACGCCGGCTCTTCCGCCCGCCAGGTAGGGTCGAAACGGAAGCTCGGAGAAGGGATCGATTCCCAGCACTCGCAGAGGCCGGCCCGGCAATGAAGGCGCGGACACGTAGCCCTCCACCACGGGTGCGGCCAAGCGGTAACCGGCATCCAGGCGAATCTTCGTCAGGACCCCGTCGGGAATCCCCCCTGGCCCTCCCAGCACCTGGTGAGTGGATCTTCCCGCGATGGTCTCCGTGGAGACCCGGAATGCTACCCTGGAGCTCTGAATGGCCAGGTCGATGGAAACGACCACCGCCACCCCGAGAGCCACGCCCACCACCGACAGAACGATCTGCCCCGGATGCCCGGTCAGAAAACGGCGGCTCGAGCGGAGGAGGAGTGGGCTCACGATGCGATGGGATGCTGCGCGGCTTCCAGCCGCCCGTCATGGATCGTGAGAATCCGATCGGCGCGGGCGGCCAGCACCCGACTGTGGGTCACCACCAGCAGAGTCTTTCCGGCGGACCTCACCAGCCGCTCCAGAAGGTCGAACACCTGCAGGCCGGTGCGCTCGTCCAAATTGCCCGTCGGCTCGTCCGCCAGAATGAGCCGAGGGTCGTGAGCGATGGCACGGGCGACGGCAACGCGCTGCTGCTCCCCACCGGAGAGGCGGTCCGGATAGGTCTGCGCCCGGTCGCACAGGCCCACCGCATCCAGAAGCTCGGAGGCCCGGCGGTGGTCCTCCTTGCTCAGACGTCGCTTGAGCTCGATGGGAAGGAGAAGATTCTCCTCGACGGTCAGCGTGGGGATGAGATTGAAGAACTGGAAGACGAACCCGATGTGACGGCGCCTGAACAGCGTCCTCTCTCTTTCGGACAGCTCCGTCAGTGACAATCCGTCGATGACGACCCGACCTCCGCTCGGGGCATCGATGCCGCTGATGAGATTCAGGAGCGTCGATTTCCCCGACCCGCTGGGGCCCAAGAGGGCCACGAACTCTCCTTCGTGGATCTCCGCGTTCAGGTCACCCAACACGACGTGCTCCCGGCCCCCTTCCCAATAGACCTTGGAGAGGCCTTCGAGGCGGATGAGAGGGCGAGGCGGGTTCCCGGAATCCGGCGCCGGTGGCTGTTCTTCGACGGTGTGTCTCATGCAGATATCTCCGAGCAACCTCAGAGGGGTGAACCCCTTCGGGAGGCGGAGCGTTCCGGTGGGAAGCAGTCAGTGGGCGCGTTACGAAACGGCCCGTCTCGAGCCTTCGGGAAGGGCCGGGGCGCTGAACGTCAGGGCTTGGGCAACCTTGGGTCCGGGTCGTCCAGGACCGCCTGTGTCCGAGCGGACCGGTAGCGACGCACTGCCTCCCGGTACCTCGGCTCCCGCACTCCCAGAATGCCCGCCGCCAGAATGGCGGCGTTCACCGCGCCGGCCTTGCCGATGGCCAGCGTCCCCACCGGAACTCCGCCGGGCATCTGGACGATGGACAGCAGCGAATCCAGGCCGTTCAGCACGGACTGCATGGGAACGCCCAGAATGGGGACCACGGTCTTCGCCGCCGCCATTCCAGCCAGGTGCGCCGCGCCTCCCGCGGCCGCGATGATCACCTCGATTCCCCGTTCCTCGGCCGAACTGGCGTATTCGAACAGGAGGTCCGGCGTCCGGTGACCGGAGATGATCCGAACCTCATGGGGAACCTCCAGCTTCTCCAGCGTCTCGACGGCGTGCTGCATGGTGTCCCAGTCGGAACGGGAGCCCATCAGGACGCCTACCAGCGGTGCTTCCACGGTCTCTGCCTTCGGTTCGTAGGATCCGTTGCGTGGCCTGACTGTCGGTAGAATGAGGACGTTGAAGGAGGGTAGGGGTCCGGTCAAGGGGTGACACCGGATCCCTCAGGACAGGGCACCCGGGATCGCGCGCCAGAGCCAGTCCAGGAGCATCCACATGCCCACGACGGCCAGGACGAGGATACCGAGAACGAGAGCCAGCAGCAGGAGGCCCGCTCTCCTTTCGGTATCCGAGTCCAGCTCCCCTTCCAGGAGTCGGACGTTGCGGGCGTTCGCCTTCCACCCGGCATCGAAGAGGTCACCCACAGCCGGAAACGCCCCCAGAAGCAGCTCCACCACGACGTTCAGGAGCATGCGGACCACCGCTTTGCGGGACACCCCGATCCGGACCCCTTCGTAGATGACGTACCCGGAGAGGAGCCCCCCGAGGACGTCACCCAGACCTGGAACGAGGCCGATCAGGGGATCCAGCCCGACCCGAAGGCGGGTTCCCGGGATCCGGAGCGCGTCGTCGAGCATGCGCGAGAGCGCCCGCACTCTCCTCAGGCGGCGCCGCTGCACCTCCCCCACCGGTGCGTTCTCGGGGCTGAGAGCCTGACCCGTCACGGGAGTTGGCGGCACCTCCACCTCGGCGTCCACTGACGTTGCAGGTAGGCGGGGGATTGTGTCGCTCACTGGGATCCCGGGTTCCACGGACTCGTCTCCGTGCGGTGTCGGTCCCCATATTGTCTCTGCATCCAACGCTGGTCGCCAGCCCCTCATCCGCACAGCGAGGCCTCGATGCCCGACGCCCACCGTCCCGACAGCAGGAGCCATCGGAGAGAGCCGAGCGTACCCGAGGGCCCCGAGCTCCTCCCATTCCTTCCACTTCTGTACGTGGCCTGGTCCGATCGGACCCTCACCCACGGGGAGATTCGTGAGATCCGCCGGGCCGTCCGTAAGCTCGCGTGGCTCTCGCCCGAGTCCCGGGAGGTCCTTCGGAGCTGGCTCCGTCCTCGACGGCCTCCCTCACCCCAGGCTCTCAGCCGGCTTGGGGAGAGAATCCGGCTGGCGGCTCGGTCCGTGCCCGCCGAGGGTCGGGATTCGCTGGCCGAGCTGGGCATCGAGATGGCCCGCTCCGCGGGACTGCCGGGCGACCCATGGAGCGCTCCCGAGGCACGGGACGCTCTTCGAGCGGTGGAGGACTTTCTGGGCGTCGTGGGGCACGAGGCCATCCGCGAAATCCTCTTCCCGGAGCCCGAGCCGCGGTGGGTGCCCGAGCGGGATTTTCCAGCCGACGCCCTCCACCGATTCCTCGATGGCGACCACTTGGAGACTCGCCAGGCCATCTTCGCTCTTCTCCAGGAGCCCGCCTTCCGATTCCCACTGGAAATGGATGGAGCCACCTATCGGACCCGGGTGTTGGACGCCGTCCAGGAGCTGGCCCGCCGCGGATACGGCTCCTTGGCCTTTCCGGAGGAATACGGGGGAGCTGGAAACCTCGGTCGCTCCATCGCGGTGTTCGAGACCCTGGCCCATGGCGATCTCAGCGTCCTGGTGAAGTTCGGGGTACAGTTCGGGCTCTTCGGAGGGAGCGTCCTCCAGCTCGGCACCGAGCGTCACCACCGCCGGTACCTCCAGGCCCTCGGGAAGCTGGAGCTTCCCGGATGCTACGCCATGACCGAGCGGGGGCATGGGTCCAACGTTCGGGACCTGGAGACCGTGGCTCGTTTCGAGCCTTCCTCGGGGGAGTTTGTGGTGCACACTCCTCACGACGGAGCCTGCAAGGAGTGGATCGGGAACGCGGCTCTTCACGGGCGGATCGCCACGGTCTTCGCGCAGCTGGTGATCGGGGACGAGCGGCACGGGGTGCACGCCTTCCTCGTGCCCATCCGGGAGGGGGACGGTACGCTACTCCCTGGAGTCCGGATCGAGGATTGCGGGCCGAAGGAGGGGCTCAACGGAGTGGACAACGGTCGGATCTGGTTCGACCACGTCCGCATCCCCCGTGAGAACCTCCTCGACCGCTTCGGCACGGTCACGCCCGAGGGAGAGTACTCCAGTCCGATCCCCGGAGCCGGCCGGCGCTTCTTCACCATGCTGGGGACCCTCGTGGCGGGTCGCATCAGCATCGCCGCCGCTTCCCTGGCCTCCGCTCGCACGGCCCTCACCATCGCCGTGCGATATTCCGAAGCCCGTCGGCAGTTCGGCCCCGCCGGCGCTGCCGAGGTTCCGATCCTGGACTACCTGAGCCAGCAGCGGGCTCTTCTCCCACGCCTGGCAACCACCTATGGGCTTACCTTCGCCCTGCGCCACCTCATCCGGCGCCACGGGGACGCCGAGGGCGGTGACGCACGCGAGGTGGAGGTCATGGCGGCGGGTCTCAAGGCCTACGCGTCGCGGCACAACCTGGATACCCTGCAGGCGTGCAGGGAGGCCTGCGGCGGGCAGGGTTACCTGGCGGCCAACCGCTTCGCAGCGCTGAGGGCCGACACCGACGTGTTCACCACCTTCGAGGGCGCAAACGTGGTCCTGCTTCTCCTCGTATCCAAGGGGCTGCTCTCCCGCTTCAACGAGGAGATGGGGGATTTGAAGCTCTGGGGAATGGTGAAGTACCTGGCCGACCGGGCGGGCACCCGTGTGGCGGAGCTCAATCCCATCGTCACGAGGAGGACCGACGAGGATCACCTACTGGATCCCGAGCTCCACACCTCGGCATTCGAGTACCGCGAGGAGTGGCTGCTCGCCTCCGCAGGTCGCCGACTCAAGACGCTCATCGACGCTGGCGTCGACTCCTTCGACGCGATGAACGCCTGCCAGGACCACCTGGTGAGCCTGGCTATGGCGCATACGGAGCGAGTGGTTCTGCTGCACTTCCAGGACGCGGTGATGCGTGCTCCGTCACCCCTTCTTTCCGAGGTCCTCAGGACGCTGGCGTCCCTGTACGCGCTCTCCAGGATCGACGCACACAAAGGCTGGTACCTGGAATCCGGCTACATGGAACCGGCAAAGACCCGAGCCATTCGGACCATGGTGAATCGGCTGTGTGGCGAGGTGCGGGAGCAGGCCGTGCCCCTGGTGGACGCCTTCGGCATCCCCGACGCGGTGCTTCGCGCGCCGGCGGCGTTCGCCTCACCCTAGTCAGGAGATGATGGCCAGCCGCACGGAACCGTAGCGGGAAGGCACGCCACTGGGCCCGAACTCGTTACTGCGGACGACGAACCGGTACGTGAGCACGAACCGCCGGAGGCGCAAGGCAGTGCCGACCTGCAGGTCCCCCATCCAGTTCTTGCGGTCCACGGAGTGACTCGGCCGGAAGGTGTTACCATCCAGGAAGATGTTTCTGAGCACCACCCCCCCCTGCGCACCGGCGAACATGTAGGCCTCCAGCTGGTCACTTCCCCCGCTGCCAATGGGTGCCCCGGAGCGCTTCCCGAGGGGGCCGAAACCGCTGGAGAGGTTGTAGCCCAGTCTCACCACACCCCCGGCTCCCGCGTTGCTGAAGATGTTGCCCAGGGACACGTTCCAGTGTGGAATCACATCGAAGAACCGCATACCTCCCCGTGTGTCCCCCTCCAGGATCCGTCTCTTCCCCTCATAGGAGACCGTGACTCCGGGCTCGAACTTGATCTGGTGGTCCCAGCCCCGCGGGATCGGTGACGGGACGATGAACTCGTGCCAGAGTTTCTGGGTTTGCTCGGCCAGAGACGGGGGCCCGGTGACCCCGACATCAAGCTCCAGCGCGTGAAGCTCGTCGGCGATCCCGGGGCCGGAGCGAACGGCCTGGAAGAAAAATCCGGCTTGGAGCCAGCCACCGTAGGGGCGATCGTCGACGATGAGCTCGGATTCCCGAATGTCCTCCGGCGTGAAGATGGACTGCCCGATCGCCCAGCCCTCTCTCCATTGAAAGCAGGCCGTCCGAGACGAGCCGTCCTGGCAGGACGGAAAGAGTGCCCGGACCGTTCCCTCCGGAAGCCACCAGGGGACTGCAAACGTGTCCCGGGTGTGCGAGAGGCGGACGCCGTTCGTGTAGAAGCGGTCGGTTCTCGCGAACGCGTCGTTCTCCCAGTCGAGAACCCAGCTCCTGTTCTCCTGTGCCGAGCCCCCCGAGACCCCGAGCACCGTTGCGCACACGGAGAGAAAGGCAGCCCTGCCCGCTCGTGTCATCTATTTGCTTCTCGTCCGCCTCCCACCACCGGACCCGCACGGCTCGGGCGGGCTCCCCCCCCTCGCGGGAGGCAGACGCTGGTCTTGGGGTTCCGTCCGACTCAGGATGGGTAACGTCACCGCCCCGGAAGCAGTTCCTGGAGCGGCTGCTGGAGGGCACATCCTCCCCGGCGCTCTCGACCCGGCGCCTCACCCCTCTGTCTTGCGCGTCTCCCTTTCTCGGACGGCGTGCCGTCGCAAAAGTCCTGTTGCGACGGTACACTTAGATCAATTACGGGCGCCTCCCTACCGCCGGAGAGCGACGAGGTTCCGTCAAACCCCTGGGAAAGCCATGTCGCTATTCACGACCGCGGAGATCCGCTGGTTCTTCCAGGAGCCCCTCTCCGCGTATGCCCTTACCTGGTTCTGCCAGCCCGGGCATTGGCTGCGAGAGGAGCCACGAGCGGACCACTACCTGCTCCTCCCGTCGATCGAGACAGTGGGTGTGAAGCTCCGGCAGGGAAGGCTGGAGGTGAAGGCCTCGCTCGGACGGCCGCGAACCCAGCGCCTACCGTTCCAGACAGTGGGTCAGGCCCAGGCCTGGGTGAAGTGGTCGTCCCCGCAGTCCACCTCATCCGACTGGATCGAGGAAATTACCGCCATGCACGAGGAGTGGGTGGTGGTGGAAAAGGAACGCTGGATCCGGAGGTTCGCTCTGGAGGACGGCGAACCGGTGGAGTTCGAGGCCTCGGAGGGCTTTCCCACCGAGGGGTGCAACGTGGAGCTGAGCCGCATCCGGGCCCGCTCGGCCCCGTGGTGGAGTCTGGCATTCGAAGCGTTCGGGGAGCTTCCGGAGACCGATGCGATTCTGAAGGCCGTGGCAACCCACTTCCTTCACGTCCACGAGCCACCGCTTCCCCTGAAGCTGGCGGACTCCTCCTCCTATCCCACCTGGATCCAGCGGCTCGGGCCCGAGTGGTGAGACGGGAGTGCCACCCAATGCCATGCGGGGGGCCCGGACGTTCCACCAATATCCCAGCCAGATCAGGATGATTCCCACGAACTCGCCGATGTAGAGGACCTCCGTGTACCCGGCTCTCGTGGCCGCCCCCCCGATGCCCGGTAGGATGGCGCCCACCGCGATCAGCACGTTTCCGACGAAGCGGTGGTGCGTCTCCCGCCGCTTCCGGTAGCGCCAGGCCGACAGGGCCGCTCCGCCCACCAGGAAGATCACGGCATACAGGTTGATGAAGGGACTGAACAGGCGCACCCAACCCCATTCCATCACCCGTCCTGTCAGCCGGTGGGCCTCCACCAGCCCGTAATCCAAGGGAGTGAGAAGAACGAACACCGCTGCCACCGCCACGAACGAGATCAGAGCGACCGTCAGCCGATTCGCCGTCCGCCGGGGCAGAAGCAGGTACACCGTCCCCTGCGCCAGGGGGGCTCCTCCCAGGAGCGCGCCGGAGATGTACCAGCTCCGATAGATCACCTCGTTCCACCCGAGCAGCGTCACGAAGGACTCGGTGAACGTCCCGAGGCCGTACATGAGAACCCCGGCCGCCCACCACAGAAGGTGCGGTCCCGACCTGCGCTCCCGGTACCGGCGCACCAGCACCCAGAAGAACACGAGGGCGATAACCGTCGTTGCGATGGGAATGAAGTGGACGGGCTGTCTCAAACCTCCTCCTGAATCAGCGGATGCGGTCCCACGAGCGAGCCGATGCTGGGCGCGACACGGCCCGCCCGGTCACACCGGACGGGCCGTGTCCGGATGAGGCTCCGTCCAGGCTCTGGCGTTCCTAGAAGCTCCAATCCAGCGACACCGTGAGGGCGCGGCGGGGCTCCGGCCGGAAGAAGCTCGCGTTGGAGAACTCCGCGTAGAGCTCGTTGGTCAGGTTGGTGACCGCAGCGGTCAGCCGAGCGGTTTGACCATTCCGCGTGCGGAAGAGGGTGACCCCTCCCCGAAGATCCATGGTCGTGAAGCCGGGAAGGATCTCACCCACCGGAGGCGGCTCTTCGCCAGGCTCCTGTAGGAGAAAGTCGTCCTTTCGGTCCCCGTTCCTTCGGACGGCGTACTCGGCCCAGAAGCGGCCGCCAGGCTCCCGGTACCTCAGGCGACCGGTCACCTTGCTGGAGAAGGACTCTCCGATGGGGCGATTGGACGAGGACTTGTTCTCCGTGTCCATCCAGGTGTGATTGCCGCCCACAGAGAAGCCCTGGGGCAGGAACACGTCCCCTGCCAGCTCTACGCCCTGGAACAGGAGCTCGTCCACGTTCACGTTACGGTAGGCGTCGAGCTCACCCACTGTGAGACCCTCGACCTTCTCGATGCGGATGCCGTCGTTCACGGTATTCCGGAAGTAGAAACCCTCCAGGAACACGCGGTCGTTCACGAAGCGGGCCCCGACATCGTAGTTGACGCTGGTCTCCGCCCTGAGGTCAGGGTTGCGGACCTGGAAGCCGTTCCCCTCGGGAGTGGGACCCTCGAACAGCCATTCGATCAGGTTTGGAGCCCGAAACGCGCGACCGACCGAGGTGATCAGCGATAGGTCGTCGGTCACATCGAACACCAGATTCGCCGCACCGACAACTGAGCGATCATCCTTGGTGTCGGGCTCCAGGTCTTCGAGCCCCGACGTGGAACGGGACTCCGCCTTGATGTCCTGGACCCGTCCACCGAGGATGAGCGTGGCCCGGCCGCCCAGCTCCAGCTCGCCCTGAAGGAAGGCACCGATGCTGCGGTAAGTGGCGTCGGGGAGGGTGGGCGAGGTGCTGGTTTCCTCCTGGGGTGGGCCGAAGCCCAACAGGGTCGTCGTCGCCGTGTCAGCGTTCACCGCGTCGTCCCGGAAGAGGTCGACACCGTACGTCAGCAACACTCCCTGGGCCGCCAGCTTCTTCGCCTCCAGGCGGAAGCCATAGGTATCGAGATCGGTGTAGTTCACCGTCTCGATGGCGATCCCCGCACCTGGAGGACCCATGGGACCGAACGAAGTGAAGAGGTCGAACCCGAAGGTGCGCTCGTTGCTCTGGACGTACCCGGTGAAGTCCAGGCGGTCCGCCAGAGCCGTCCCGAGCTCCTGACCTCCGTATCCGAAGGTGAGCTTGTTGAACCGCTGCCTGGGGTAGAGGATCTGGGTCCTTGCCCCACCGGGGTTGAACTCCTCCGGATCCACCCAGCCGAACCCCGCCTCATCCGCCGCGTACCGCTCACCCTTCACGAACACGCGGTGGTCGTCGGAGAAGCGGTATCCCAGGCGCAGATCGAAGCTCTCGTCCTGGACGCCACTGTCCTGGACCCTGACATCATTAGCCAGCGTGATGTTCCCGAACGAGCCCTCGGGCGCGGAGAACGGATTCGCGTCCCGATACGTCGCGCCACCAATGAGATCGAACCGGCCGAATCCACCGGAGAAGCGGGCGGTATACTTCTTCTGGTCCCCGGCCGTCCCGAATCGGTAACCCAACGACCCGTGGATGCCATCCGCCACACGGGACGGGGTGACGATGTTCAGGACGCCGCCGATGGCGTCGGTGCCGTAGAGCACCGATGAGGGGCCCCGCACCACCTCCACCCTCTCGACGCCGGCAACGTCCACCAGCGCCGGGAGCTCGCCGAAGTCCTGCTGTCGCCGGGAGTTGTTGAGCCGGATGCCGTCCTGAAGCAGCAGGATCCTCTGGCCCCGCTGGCCCCGGATGATGGGGCGGGCCTGGTTGGCTCCCACACCGTTCACGTCCACGCCCGGGAGGTCCCGGAACAGGTCCGACACGGTGTTCGCCACCTTCTCCTGAATCCGCGCCCGGTTGATGAGGCTCACCGGTTGGGGGATCTGCGAAACCGGCCTGGCCGTCCGGGTTGCCGTGACCACCACCGGGTCGATCTCGTACACCAGCGTGTCGGAAAGGACAGAATCTGCGGGCTGCTGCGCGAAGCCTGCGAAGGGAGTCCAGCAGAGAAGGATGAGGGCGCCGAGGCCCGCGAACCGTCCTGCGGAGCCCGGCGCTGTGCGTCGTACGAATCTCGAGGACATGTGACCGCCTCGCTCTTTGAAAGATGGGCTCGGCAGGAGCCCCTTTGGCAGACAAGGGGGCTCCCGACCTGATCCTGGACCCTCCGCGGGTCCAATGGCGGATCCCCAACCCCAACGGGTCCAAGCTGGATGACCCGACGAACCCCGACGGATCAGGTGGTTGAAGGTTAAACCGGGGTCTGCGAGCGGGCTATTCGGAGGTTTACGGAGGCCGGGTTGCGTAGTTCTACGGACCTGGAGCGGCCGTCTGTGGACAGTTCAGTCGTCCAGCAGCCCCTTCTCGACGGCAAAGCGCGTGAGGCCGGCGACGCTGCGGATCTTCAGCTTCTTCATCAGGCTCTCACGGTGCGTCTCCACCGTCCGTGGGCTGATGCCGAACTCCTCCGCGATCTCCCTGCTCGTTCGACCCTGAGCGACCTTGACTAGCACTTCCTTCTCCCGGTCGGTGAGACGGATCAGGCGCCGGCGATCTTCTTCCGCTTCCAGCTCGCCGCGAAGCGCTGCGGTGAGCTGACCGGCCACGCGGGGACACAGGTATTGTCTGCCATCGTGGACCGCCCGCACCGCTTCTCTGAGCTCGGCAGGACCACTGTCCTTGAGAAGATACCCGGAAGCTCCAGCCCGCACGGCCCCCAAGACATACTCGGCGTGATCGTGAATGCTCAGGATGAGAAGACGCGCCGTCGGATGGCTCTTGCTCAGGGTCTGGGCGACTTCCAGCCCCGACTTCCCCGGCATGGTGATATCCAGGATGACCACGTTCGGGGAGTAGCTTTCCACCAGCCGGATCGCCTCCTCTCCGTCCGATGCGTCGGCCACTACCTCCAGATCGTCCGCGTCCTCGAGAACCGCGCGGATCCCCTCCCGCACCACCGCATGGTCGTCCACCACCAGCACCCGGATGCGATCGGTGGTCACGGCTACGCCTCCTCTGGAATGGGAACCCTGACCTCGAGCCTGGCACCGTCCCCGGATCGTCCCTCCATTCGGACGGTTCCACCCAGCGCCGTGATCCGCTCCCGCATGCCGACCAGCCCGGCCGATCCGTTCTCCTGGACATCGCCCTGTCCGAGGCGCAACCCTCGACCATCATCCTCCACCACGAGGAAGGCCCTCCCGTTGCCGGCCTGGAGCTGCACCTCGACCCGGCTCGCCCCCGCATGACGCGCCACGTTGGCCAGAGCCTCCTGGAGAGCACGGAAAAGCGCCAGCTCGGCTTCGTCGGACAGGTCAGGCAGCGATTCGGGCGCCTCGAGCTGCACCTCCAGTCCGGTGCGCTCGCCGAAATCCCGGGTGAGGGCCCGCAACGCCGGCAGGAGTCCCAGGTCGTCCAGGAGCGACGGTCTGAGATCCTCAGTGACGTTGCGGATGCTCTGGATTCCCTCGCCTACCAGCGCCTGGGCACGCTCCAGCCGCGGAACGAGCTCAGCCGGTGCGGACTCGAGCAGCATTCCCAGGTGGAGATTCACGGCCGCGAACGCCTGGGCGGTCTCGTCATGGAGCTCTCGAAACAGCCGGCGGCGCTCGTGCTCGTGCTGTTGAACCATTCGGGTGGCGAGGCGCTCGAGATCCTGGGTACGCGCTTTCAACCTCCGGTTGAGATCCGCGTTCTCCATGGCGGCGCCAACCTGCTGGCCCAGGGCGATGAGGAATGGGGTGTCCAGAGCCGCGAACGGATCCCGGGCCTCCCCCACGAACACCAGAGCTCCGGTGACGACATCCTCTCTGAGCACCGGCATCGCGGCAACGTATTCGTGTGGAATCTCGCCCAATGCGTGCCCTTCCCGCCCCCGGAGGACTTCGGGCCTGTGGCTCTGCAGAACTCTTCTCACCGCATCCGCTGCGGGACCCGTCGGGGGCCTTCCCACCCAATCCGAGCACACGCCCGCCCCGCGGATGAAGCATCCCGTCCCATTCTCCACCATGAAGATGGCGCTGCCTCGCACAGCCGGAAGGGTGAGCGGCCGCCTCACCAGGGCCTCGGTGACGTCCTCGCCCCTGCCCGCACGCTGCAGATCACCGGAGAGCGCCGACAGCGTGCTCAGACCCCGTCGAAGGTCCTCCTGGACGAGAAGGAGGACGCCGGCCCCCACCGCGAGCTCCAGGATCAGGTCCAGGTAGTATCCCCAGGGATTCCAGGCACCGCGCGCTCGTAGAAAAGGATAGTCCAGGTGATGCAGGCCCCACAGGAAGAACGCCGCCGCCAGTAGGGCCGCTACCCTGGATCCTACGAGCCTGTGATGCCGGAAGAACGCCCATCCTGTCCACAGCGTTGCGCCGCTCAGGAACAGGACGGCGGGCCCTGCCGCCAGCATGAAGTTGTCCAACCGGTAGATGGCGATGAACGACCAGACCGGCGGGAAGAGCGCCACAAGGGCGTACGGCCAGCGCCAGGGCAGTTGCTGGGAGAAGACCAGCGTGGCCCAGAGGAGGCCCAGGGCCGTCCATCCCGTCGTGACCTGGTGCCAGAAGAGCCAGATCCGGTCAGCCGTTCCCAGGAAGCTGATGATGGCGGAGACGCGAAGGGCGTAGAGCAGCCAGGCCAGCGTCCAGTAGGCGAAATACGCCTTCCGGTACCGGGTGTAGAGAACCGCGAACAGCACGGCCAGGCCGATCGTGATGGTGGCCTGCAGGAAGGCCGCCGACAGTTCGGACGCGGAGGACGGGGTGAAGCTCAGGTCCATCGGCTCAGCTCGCCGGAGCCCGTCCGGCGTCGGCCCGGTCCGGATCGAGGCCGGGGTGAAAGATCAGCTAGGGCGTCATACCAGGGACTGGTATACACCAGGACTCTTCCCAGGTGCGGGAGTGAGCGGGGCTTTTCGGCTCAGGCCATCACACGCACCAGGCGGTAGTTCTTCTTTCCCCTCCGCAGGATCAGGAAACGCCCCTCGATCGCGTCATTCATGGTCACGTGAGCCACCGGGTCCGACACGCGGAGGTTGTTGAGGTAGATTCCCCCTCCCTGGATCGATCGACGGGCATCCCCCCGGGAGGAGGCCATGCCGGAATCCGCCAGCAGAGCCACAAGCGGCTTTCCCTCTCCCTGGAGATCCGCGCTGGGCACGGCACTGGAGGGAACGTCCGAGAAGATGTCCGCGATCTCGTCGGCACCGATGCCCTGGATCTCCCCGCCGAACAGGACCTGGGTGGCCGCCTTCGCCCGCGCGAGGCCGGTGTCGCCGTGCATCATGCAGGTCACACGCTCCGCGAGCTCCCTCTGGGCCTCCCGGCCTTCGGGTCGTTCCCGTACCGCGTGGGCTAGCCCCTCGATCTCGTCCTCCGCCAGGAGCGTGAAGAACTTCAGATAGCGCACGACGTCGGCGTCCTCCGTGTTCAACCAGAACTGGAAGAAACGAAACGGCGAGGTCCGCTCCGGGTCCAGCCACACCGCTCCGGCCTCGGTCTTCCCGAACTTCACCCCGCTCGTCGTGGTCACCAGAGGAAACACGATCCCGAACGCCTGACCCCCGCGAACACGGCGGATGAGGTCAATCCCCGCCGTGATGTTTCCCCACTGGTCGCTTCCCCCCATCTGGAGCGTGCACCCGTACTGGTCGTAGAGGGCCAGGAAGTCGTACGCCTGCAGGAGCAGGTAGCTGAACTCGGTATACGAGATCCCCACCTCTTCGTCCTCCAGACGCCGGCGCACCGACTCCTTCTTGAGGAGAGCGTTCACGGAGAAGTGCTTCCCCACGTCCCGCAGGAAGTCGATCATGCTCACCCGCCCCAGCCAATCCAGGTTGTTCACGAGCAAGGCCGGATTGGACGCGCTATCGAACTCCAGGAAGTGAGAGAGCTGAGCCTTGATCCGTTCCAGGTTCTCAGCCGCCTGCTCCTTCGTGAGCAGACGTCGCTCCTGGGTCTTACCGGACGGATCCCCGATGAGACCCGTTCCTCCGCCGGCCACCGCTACGGGCCGGTGCCCCGCCCGCTGGAGATGGACGAGCCCCATGATGGGAAGGAGGTTTCCCACGTGAAGGCTCGGGGCCGAAGGGTCGAAGCCGATGTAGCCGGTTACCGGACCTTCCGCGAGGGCCTCGGCTGCGCCGTCCGTGGCATCCTGGAGCATTTCGCGCCAGGCGAACTCCTTGAACAGGCTCATCTCTCCACCTCGGTCGGGCTACCGGCTCTGCCCGGTCCCGACAGACCGGATCTGCCCTCGACCTCGTGAGGGCCCCGGTCGCCGCCTCTCGGCGTTGGACCTCGGGTCAAAGGGTAGCGAAGGGTAGCGAAGAAACCAAAGGGTACGAAAGACGGTGGGTCGATCAAGTGGGGCGGCGGCGAGTCAGCGAAGCCTGGGCTTCCCCAGGAATAGCTCCACCACCCGGACGCGGTCCACTTTCCCATTGGGGTTTCGCGGAAGCGCCCCCACGAGAACGACCTCTCGGGGACGCTTGGCCGGGCTCAGGCGCTCACGGGAGTAGCCCAACAGAATCGCCAGGTTCGGGCTCGTACCCATCCGCGGCACCACCGCCGCTGCCACGCGCTCTCCCCAGACCTCGTCAGGAACTCCGACGACGGCCACTTCCTGGACGTCAGGGTGCCGGGCAAGCACCTCCTCCACCTCCTGCGGGTCGACGGTGGTGCCGCCGGAGACGATGCGTTGGGCCTTGCGGCCGGTGATCCAGAGGTGGCCCTCGTCATCCAACCTCCCCAGATCTCCGGTGTGCAGCCATCCGTGCCGGTCCGTCAACGGCTCCGGGGTCCCCACGTACCCATGGGCCAATGTCCCGCCTCTCACGAGGACTTCCCGTTCGGGGGAGATCCTCACCTCGACCCCGGCCAGGGAAGATCCCACCGTACCCGGTTTTCTTCTTACCAGCGCCGGCGGGGCGGTGGCGACCTGAGAGGCCGCCTCGGTAAGCCCGTAGGTCAGAGCCACCGGGAATCCCAGCTCGAGGGCCCGCTCCACGAGGCTGATCGGTGCCCGGGCGCCACCGATGAGGACGCATCTGAGAGTGGGCGGCGCCGGTCGACCCTCTCGTTCTTCCAGCACCTGTTGAAGCATGGTAGGGACCAACGAGGCGTGGGTAATCCGTCCCCGGTCCGCCAGCTCGTTGAACTCCCTCGCCGAGAAGCCCTCTCGGACCACCAGGTGGCAGCCAGTCACCGGGGCCCGGTGGAGGAGCGCGAGGCCGCCGACGTGGGCCAGGCGGAGGGACGCCAGCCACGCGTCCGTGGCTCGCAACTGCAGACGCTCGCGGGCCGCCGCCGCATGGGACAGGAGACTGCCTCGGCTGATCTCCACCCCACGCGGGGAGCCGCTGGTCCCCGAGGTCCAGATGACGGCCTGCACCTGGTCCGCGGCCAGATCCGGGAGCGGACCGGAAGCGGGAGAGAGCCCCTGGATGTTCGGCACGTTCATTCCACCATCGAGGCTCAGGATGGGGCGCTGGCCCAGTCGCTCCGCCGAGATGGCTGACACCGCCCGCTCGCTGGTATCGTCACACAGGACCAGGCCGGGTCTGAGCGTCTGCACGGCCTCCCGGAGCTCGCGTCCCGTCCACCTCGGATCCAGCGGAGAGAGCGAGGCCCCGGAGCGAAAGACGGCATGAGCGGCCACCACGGCCTCCGCGGAGGTCTGGCCCACCAGGGCCACCCGGACTCCGGGCCGGGCACCGGCGCGGACGAGGCGGCGGGCCTGCAGTTCCACCGCTTCGTTCAGCTCCTGGTAGCTCCAGGTCCGTGAATCGTCCTCTAGGGCGGGATCGCGGGCTCGCTCCTGCGCTGCGTCCCGGAGCGGATCGGTCAGGGGGCCGGTCACGACAGGCCTACCCCAGCGCCAGGCCCGCGGCCAACAGGATACCGTACGCCGCCACCAACCGGGCCGTACCTCCGAGCGCGGGATTGAGCTCCCTTGCATCCGTGTAGCGGAGGACGCGGCACAGGGGAGCCCAAGCCAGAGGAAGGGAGGCCCAAGCCAGCAGAGACCCCCTCCCCCACCCGAAGAAGACGATTCCCACCGGCGGGGCCGCCCAGGCTAGGAACAGGAGGGCGACGTACTCGACTTTCGTGCGCCGTACGCCCAGCATCACTGCCAGGGTACGCTTGCCGGCCTCGGCATCCGTTTCCACGTCCCGCAGATTGTTCACCACGAGAATCGCCGTGTTGAGAGCTCCCATGGCCATGCCTCCCCAGAGTACCTCCGGCCGCAGTTCCAGGGCCTGCACGTAGTAGGTCCCGGCCACGGCCACCAGACCGAAGAAGACGAAGACGAAAAGGTCGCCGAGGCCGTGATAGGCCAGCGGGTAGGGCCCGCCCGTGTAGGCCACGCCCGAGATCAAGGACGCGAGCCCGACCAGAAGGATGGGCCAGCCCCCTACCGCCACCAGGTATGCGCCCACGAGCACGGCGACCCCGAACACGAGTGCCGCCCCACGCTTCACGGTCTCCGGAGGGATGAGCCCGGATTGGGTGACCCGCACCGGTCCCAGCCGGTCTGGCCTGTCACCGCCCCGAACGAAGTCGTAGTAGTCGTTGGCCAGGTTGGTCCCGACCTGGATGAGCAGGGCTCCAGTCAGCGCGGCCAGAGCCGGGAGGGGCGCGAAAGCGTCCCGGGCAACGGCCATTGCAGTCCCCACGAACACCGGGGCGGCCGCGGCGGAGAGCGTCTTGGGCCGGGACGCCAGCAGCCAGGCATCGAGCCTTCCGACGGTCCGCGGTGAAGCGGCGGGCTCGCTCACCGGGCTCGAAACGGGGGCCTCAAGGAAGCCAAGGGTATCTGCGGAAGTCCGGCTTCCGCTTCTCGAGGAAGGCATCCCGGCCCTCCTTGCCCTGCTCGGTCATGTAGAAGAGAAGGGTGGCGTTTCCGGCCAGCTCCTGCAGACCCGTCTGACCATCCACGTCCGCGTTGAGTGCGGCCTTGAGACAGCGGATGGCCAGAGGACTCTTCTCCAGGATCTCCTGCCCCCACGCAAATCCTTCGGCCTCGAGCTGATCCACCGGCACGACCTTGTTGACGAGGCCCATCTCCAGAGCCTCCCGGGCGTCGTAATGCCGGCAGAGGTACCAGATCTCCCGGGCCTTCTTCTGACCGACGATGCGGGCCAGGTACGAGGCCCCGAATCCTCCGTCAAAGCTTCCTACCTTGGGGCCGGTCTGGCCAAACACCGCGTTGTCGGCGGCGATGGTGAGATCGCAGACCACGTGGAGGACGTGCCCGCCCCCGATGGCGTAGCCCGCCACGAGGGCGATGACCGGCTTGGGCATCGTGCGAATGAATCGCTGGAGCTCGAGAACGTTCAGCCGAGGAACCCCATCCGCCCCAACATACCCTGTGTCGCCCCGAACGCGCTGATCGCCGCCGGAGCAGAAGGCGTACTTCCCGTCTTCGGCCGGGCCGTTTCCGGTGAAGAGTACGACGCCGATCTCCTGGTCTTCATTTGCGTCGCGGAAGGCCTCGGCCAGCTCGAACAAGGTCTCGGGCCTGAACGCGTTTCGCACCTCCGGCCGATTGAACGCGATCCGGGCCACGCCGTCGCATTTGTGGTAGGTGATGTCGGAGTATTCCTTGACCTGCTTCCATTCGGGCTGACTCATTCGTCTCTCCGCGTTCCGCTTCGCAACGGCCTGGACGTCCAACCGGCCGTCAACGAAGATCGTCCCTCACCTGGACGGGGTTTGGTGACCGTCGCGCTTTATCAGACCCAGCCTGACCGTCGCATCCGGATCGGGCTGCATCGCACCCCTTAGCTGGACAGGAGTGCTTCCACGGCTCCCCTGACGGCGGCGGTTACCTCCATGTGGCGCTCGCGGTTCCGCTCCCGGTCCGAACGCACTTCAACGATCCGGCAACCGGAGGCACCGAGGGCCTCTTCCAGAGTGCCCCGGAGCTCGTCTCGCGTTTCGGCCCTATCGTGAGGCAGGCCGTACAGGGACGCCGCGTGGGCGAAGTCCAGTCCGTGCGGCGCGGCGAAGTGCTCGGTGAAGGCGGGCTCGAAGGACCGAATGGGGAGCATATGAAAGATGCCTCCGCCGTCGTTGTTGATAACGACGAAGACCACTTCGAGCCCATACTTCCGCGCCGCGAGAAGCCCATTCATGTCGTGATAGAAAGCCAGGTCGCCAAGAACGGCGATGACCCGGCCCTGGGCGACGGCAGCGATCCCCAGGGCGGTCGATACGATCCCGTCGATTCCGCTGGCACCCCGGTTCCCGAGGACCCGGATAGTGTCGGAGCGCGGACAGCCGAACCCGTCCATGTCCCGAATCGGCATGCTGCTGGACACGAAGAGAGTAGTACCCCCGGGCACGGTCTGACTCACCTCGTTCAGGATCGTGCCTTCGAAGAGCTCCCCCTCCAGCTCACGCGCCACCACGTCCCGGGTGACCCTTTCAGCCTCGGTCCAGAGTCGGCCCCAGACCCTGTCCGCCGACGGCTCTTGCACTCCGGAAAGGGCATCCAGGAAATCGGCGGGATCCGCTCGAAGGTATTCGTGTGCGGTAGCCAGATGGTCCTTCCAAAGCTGACCCCCGTCCAGCACCACCTGGTGCGCTCCTGGCCGGCGGTCCAGGAACGCCGCCAGGGCACTGGAGGTGGGTGTCTGGCCCACCCGAAGGATGACCTCCGGCGCCAGTCGCTCCTGCACGGACGGGCTGCGGAGAAAGAGATCGTAGCCCCCCACCACGGCCGCCCCACCGTGAGGGCGGAACCGTGCTCCGGACAGAGGATCGGCCAGCACCGGGACCGCGGCGGCGGCGGCGAACCGAAGCACAGCAGAGCCGACACGGTCCGGCTCCACCGAAGGGCCAGCCACCAGAAGGACGCGCCCGCACCCCCGCAACAAGCGGACGACCCGAGCCAGATCGTCCCTGTCGACGCCGGCGCGTCGGATGGAAACACGCGTGAAGGGGCGTCCCGCGGCCCTCCCATCCGCAGCCAGGGGGAAGGCCTTCCGGAAGCCCGGGGGCACGTCCTCGGCCCTGTCCACGGGCTCCAGCGGCTTCTCGAAAGGGAAGTTCACATGGACGGCCCCGGCCGGGGCACCGACACTTTCAGCCACCGCCCGGGCCGCGACGGCCCTGAGGTGACGGAGGGAGGGCGCCTCCACCACCGGAAGTGACATCTCGAAGAACGCCCGGGTGCCGGTCCCGAACAGTCGCAGCTGGTCGATGGCCTGGTTGGCGTCCGCATCCCGGAGGCGATGGGGACGGTCGGCCGTCAGGACGATCAGGGGGCTCTCGCTCTGGTGCGCTTCGATCACCGCGGGGTAGAGGTTGGCCGCAGCGGTGCCGGAGGTGGTGATCACCGCAGCGGGCCGCCCCGTGGCCTTTCCCATTCCCAGAGCGAAGAAACCGGCGGAACGCTCGTCCACGTGGGTGAAGACCCGAAGATCCTCCGCCCGGGCGGCCGCCATCACCAGGGGAGTGGATCGGGATCCGGGAGCTACGCACACTTCGCGCACCCCGGCCCGGGCCAGCTCGCCGATGAACGCCTCGGCCCAGATCGTGTTGCGGCTCACGCCCCTCACGCGGCCCCGCTTGCCGCCAGAGCCCTCAGGACAGGCTCGAACTTGATCCCGGTCTCCTTCCATTCCAGCTCGGCCAGCGATCCGGACACGATGCCCGCACCGGCGAACAGGCGCCAACTCCCGGAACGCGTGACCGCGGAGCGCAGCGCCGGAACGAACACTCCGTTTCCTTCGACGTCAAACCACCCCACGGGCCCGGCGTACCACCCACGCTCGAAGGGCTCCTCCCTGCACAGCACGGCCAACGCCCGATCCCGCGGGAAGCCGCATACCGCCGGCGTGGGGTGGAGCGCCTCCAACAACTCGAGCACATGTCCGCCCTCGGGGACCCGAGCCCGAATGTGGGATTCCAGATGTTGGATACGCGCGAGGGTGAGCACCTGGGGCTCGGGGTCCGCGCTCACCTGGTGCGCCAGCGGGACGAGACGCTGCACCATGTCGTCCACGGCATAGGCATGCTCCAAGCGGTCCTTCTCGCTCCTGAGAAGCTGGCGGGCCCAATCTTCCAGGTGCTCCCGGGTTTCTCCCACCGGTGCAGACCCGGCGACCGCCGTAGCGTGGAAGTCGCCTTTCCGCAGTGTGGCGACGGTCTCGGGAGCGGCACCGAGGAGCACAACGCCCGGGCTCGGCTCGAAGAAAAAGACGTGGGCACCGGTGTTCTCGCGACGCAAATGCAGCAGGACCCGCAGGGGGTCCACGGGTCGGGGCGTGGACAGGTCCAGGGTCCGGGCCAGAACCACCTTCGATACCTCACCTGAGCGGATGGCCTGGAGAGTCTCTTCTACCGCCGTCTTCCACCCTCCCCGGTCCGATTCCACGCGATGGGTGGGCTGGGGCGGCTCCGGGCGGGAATCCAGGGGACTCCCCTCCGTCAGGCGCGCCTGCAGGTTCCCGATCCGGGTGCGCAACGCCCGACGCACCCGTTGCTCCTCGCCATTCTCGCCCAGCGGAGCCTGGACGGTGAGAAAGGTCTCTCGGGGACCCTGCTCGAGCTCCACCTCCGGAAGGACGAAGGCGGCCGACGGGAAGCCTTCCCAAACGCCTTGGTCTTCGTGGCCCTCCTGGAAGGAGAAGCCTCCATAGAAGCGGATGGGCGGGCCCCGCTCGGGGCTCCGGAAGAGGCCTTCCGCCCTCGTCCGCACCTCTTCGTAGCGGCTCAGCCCGCCGAGCTCCGGGCCCACTACGATGGAGGCCGAGTGGCCCACATGCGCGATCCATCCATCTCCGCGGTCCCAGAATCCGCGAGGCCTTCCCTCGTGCGCCTGAAGGAACACCTCAGGGCGGATTCCCGGGGCTGGCTCCGATTCCCGAATCAAACGGCGAGCAATCGCTCGAACTCCCTGCAACGGGCTCATCCTCTTAGGTCGCGTTCCGAACCTTCCCTCCACGGCCATCCACCAGCCGGGACCTCGTTCGGCCTGGGCACGCTCACACCAGGCCCAGGCCCACCGGGGGGCTGGCCGCCACGGAATATACGGCAGTCAACACGTTCACCAAGATCCGCGAGAAGTGCCCGGAACGGGAGCGCAGGAATTCAACACGGGCTTTGAGAGCCGCCCCGGGTTCATCGCCGGCGCGCGACCCCTCATCACTCGGCAGCGTGTATGGAAGGTTGCTGCGAGCCCGCGCTCGCGCGCGACTGTCGATCAGAGGTCCCCGCGGTCACTCAGGTGGATCCGCCGCATGGGCGCGGCGGCGTCTCCCCGGGGTATCGGGCGCCTCGAAGCTCTCCACGGCTACCGGACTTCTAGGACGGTACACTAGCTCGCGGCGTTGGACGTGAACCTCCAACCGGTGCCCCGATGAATCGGCAACGCGAGGAAGGGCAAGCGGAACTAGCAGAATAGCCGCGATCACCACGATGCGCCCCAGCAGGCCCGGCGCGCGCGCCTCACACCGGGACCCGGCCTCGGCACGGAGGATGCGCTGCAACCGCCGTGTCAGTAGGGACACCGGCGGCTGGGTCATTGCTGCCACCCGGGCAGGCGAAGGGGCTCCCCCCACCCAGGATCCCACTGATTCCAGACAGCGGGCGAGGGACAGCGGGCGTCCGGTGATGCGAACGGCCCAGTCGTCGCACTCGAACTCGGATTCCTCCCTGAAGAGCTTGCGGGCGAGCCTATTCAGGACCTGAAAGAAGAACAACCTCTCGATCCAGCCGAGTATTGCGAGCCACAGAGGATCCCCCCGTTCGATGTGTGCGAGCTCGTGAGCCAGAGCCCCACGAAGCTCCCCGACGTCGAGACCCCAGAGTGCCCGTGCGGGCAGCACGATCTCCCGGGACGCCAATGCCACCGGGCCCGCGATGGCCGGGCTCACGCTGAGCCGAACGGGCACCAGAGCCTGACCCTGAGTCAGCTCGTCCAGGATCCGCCGAGGGGCTCCGCGGTCGAGGGTGCGACGCCATCGCAACGCCCGCCGGAACGGCTTCCGGAAGAGCCACTCCAGGACGCCCAGAATCGTCGCCCCTGCCAGCCAGACAACCGCCACCCAGCCCAGCCAGCGCCCCAATCCCGCCTTCTCGCATTGAGCCCGGACCCTCAGGGTGGCGGACCCCTGCGCATCGAGGGTCTCCTGTCTCGTCACGAAGCAGTCGGCGGGTCTGAGCGGCCCGGCAGGCGGGACGAGCTCGGGTAGCCGCCAGTCAGCACTGGCGAGAAGTCGCAACTCCAGGGCCTCCATCCTGCGCCCCGTTCTGACCTCCACAAGCGCGGCCGGAATTGGAAGGACCGGACCCAGATGGGCGACCTGCTGCGCCGTGGGGAGCACCAGAGCCGAAAGGACCCCGACTCTCCACAGGAACGCGCCCAGGCTGTGCCGGCGGACCCACCTGAAACGGAGAAGCAGCCAGATCCCACTCAGGATGACAGTGCTGTGGAGCGTGTAGGCCACCAGCCATGCACCGAGCCCGCTCAGCGCATCCGCCAACTCAATCATTCAGTTTCTGCCTCGGCCTCCTCGATCAGAAGACGAATGCGAGAGAGGTCACCCGGCTTCATGTCCCCTCGCGCGACCAGGTGGGATACGAGAGCGGCCGGATCGCCGCCGAAGAGACCACGCGTCAGCCGGTCCACCATGCTGCGGCGCACGGCCCGCCGGGTCACCACGGGCCGATACACGAATTGGCGGCCCTCCTTGTGGTAGGTCACCGCCCCCTTTCGCGTGAGACGCGAAAGCAGCGTGGACACCGTGGTGAGGGCCAACACGCGCTCGGGGGCGAGGGCCTCACGGACCTCCTGGGAGGTGGCCTCTCCCAGCTCCCAGAGGATCTCGAGTATGGCCAGCTGCAGCTCAGTGAGGTGGTGCGGTTTCGACAATGGGATCTTCCGAGGTGCGTGCTCGCTTCGGGCTGGGCGGGTGCGGCCTGGCCATCCCCCGCCACCTCCGCTCGGCACCGGTATCCTATCGTGAGACGCGGCCCCGCTCCGGGAGCGTTGCAACGGTGCGCAGGACGGACGATCCACCCGGAGGCCCATACGGGAATACCGCTCGACACGGCCTGGAAAGGAAGGGCCTGGCTCGGGGGCCCGTGCTCCGGCGGTCACCGACAACAAGCGCGCCGGACGGAGGTCACAAAGCGGACGTGGCGAAGACCGTCAGCGCAAAGGAGGGAATCCCGTGGCGAGGACCATCAGCGAAGGGGCAGGAATCCCGTGGCGAAGACCGACAGCTCCTCGTCCGCCGCCTGGAGCTCGTAGTCGATGTCGATTTGCTCGGGATAGCCCAGCACCGCGGAGTACCGAACGTCGAGGCGGTCCGCGTGCCTTTCGATGGCGTCCCTGATCAGATCGAAGAGCCCCTGCACCGGCGGGAAGAGGTGCGCGAAGTCGGGATCGTAAGGCTCTCCCGTCTCCGGGTGGCGGACTTCGACGGCACCGTTTCGGACCATGACCTCGGCAGGTCCCAGGGCCTCGGAGATGCAGTAGCACCCTCGGCGCACCGTGTAGAGGTAGTCGGTGACCCCCGCCTTCCTCCACTGCTCCTCGGCACGCTGCAGCTCGTCGCGGGGACCGTCTTCCGGATCGAGAATGGAACACGCGAGCAGCAGGGCGGCCGTGGCCAGAACGACCAGAGCACCCAGGAGGCCCGGGGGATGTCTCCAACTCCTCACCGGCCCCACGATCACTCGGGCACCCTCATGAATTCGTATGTGAACCCGTCGCAGCAGTCGTCGATGAGGATCAGCCGGTCTGCCCCGTCCAGGCCGATGGACTGCTCCTCCCAACCGAGAAGGGGCGAATCATACCGAATGAGATCCGGCGCCACCTCCCCGCCAAAACCCTCCCCCAGGAGAAGCACAAACCGGGTGCGCACCTGAAGTTGGCCGTCCCGCTCCAGTTCGGCCACGTTGTCATCCAGGAAGCGGACGGTCATCGTGTAGCCCTCCGACTCGGGGGTGATCTCCCGTCCGGCGATCCCCCCCACGGCCCGAATCCAGTCCCACGTCCCGTAGATACCCTCCAGCTCGGGGCCGGAGAACCCGGACGAGCACCCTTGCGTCCCCGATGAGAGAGATGCCCACAAGCAGAGAGCGCACAATCGGACGATGCGCATGCGTCCGTGGTTTGTCCGTTTCACTCTTCCCGGCCTCACTCTTCAAAGATCCCCGCTGCACGAGTCCAAGGGCTGTCCAGCCGACCTTGGTCGGCAGACCCTCCATTCTCTAGAACGAACGAAGGGATCCGAAGATGACACGCCGGGCTCCGCCGAGGTGTTCAGGGTGCGGACTGCCCTTCCCCTCCCTTATCCAACCGACCTTGAGACCCCTGGGCCTGCTCGACAGGTACACCGTCCGACCGCGGCGGGTGCATCCACTTGCGTCATGTCCGGAGTCGAGGATACATCGCTGCTAGAGACCCGTGACCCACCGGTTTTGGACACCACCCGGCTTTGGCGGGTGATACTCGCTCCGAAGCTCCGGTCGAGGGAGACCGGCTGGTGCGGTCGCGCCACCCGTCCGCCACCTCAGGAGGGAACGATGAAGGAGCGACCCGAATCTCAGGCCGACTTCCGCGAAGCTCCCTCTCACTCCGCTCTGTCGAGGACGGAGAGACGAACACCCGCCTCCCGACTCTCCGAGAACCGGCTCAGCCGGCGGAGCTTTCTGGGCGTATCCGCGGCTGCAGCGGCAGGGCTGGTCCTTCCGGACCGCGTCCTGGCAGATCCTTATACCCTCCTCCCTCGGGACTCTTTTGACACCCGTCCGGTCCGGGTCCGGGGGCAGGTCCGAGTCCGGGAGCGCGGACTGGGCGGTGTGGGCGTGACGGATGGCCTTTCGGTGACCGGGACGAGGGAGGACGGAACGTTCGAGCTCATCAGCAATGATCGCCAGGAGTTCGTCTACCTCTCCCTGCCCTCAGGATACCGCATACCCGTCCATCCCACCGGAATTGCCCGTTTCTACCAGCGCCTGAGACCGGCCTCGAACGCTGAAGCGGAGGTCCTCTTCGACCTGGAGCCTCTACCCTACTCGGACGAGAGTCACGCCATGCTGCTCCTGGCCGACGTACAGACGGAGGACGACCGGGAAATGGGATGGTTCCATGAACAGACAGTGCCGGACGTTCTGTCCACGATCCAGAGCCTGAACACTCCCGAGGCGTTCGGGATCGCCTGTGGTGACATCATGTACGACAACCTGGAGCTCTACCCCGAGTACGAGCGGGCCGTCTCGCGCATGGGGGTTCCGTTCTTCCAGGTGGTGGGGAACCACGATCTGGATCAGCGAGAGCAGGTCGACGAAGGCTCCACAGCCACGTTCTCCCGCCATTTTGGTCCCCGTTACTACTCCTTCGACCGAGGATCCGTCCACTATGTGGTGCTGGATGACGTGCTATGGTACGGAACGGGATACATCGGATACCTGGAACGTGATCAGCTCGCCTGGCTGGAGAACGACCTGGCTCGCATCGAGCCTGGAAGAACCGTGGTCGTCGCCCTCCACATCCCGGTGCTTGGAAGCCGCCACAGCCGTGAGAACGAGCCGCGACCCGGGATCTCCACGTCCATCACGAACCGGGAGGCCCTCTACCGCCTTCTCGAGCCCTTCCAGGCTTACATCGTGTCCGGCCACATGCATGAGCACGAGCACACGCTGGAGCACGGAGCCCACGAGATCGTCAACGGAACGGTGTGCGGAGCGTGGTGGAGTGGCCCGATCTGTGGAGACGGCACTCCTTCCGGTTATACGGTCTTCGAGATGCGGGAAGGGGAAGTGCGCTGGACGCACAAATCCACAGGTCGAGGATTCCAGCACCAGATCAGAGCGTATGCGCGGGGCGCCGACCCGGGCGCTCCGGATGAAGTCGTCGCCAACATCTGGGATTGGGACCCCGAATGGACGGTGGTGTGGTACGAGGACGGAGAGCGGAAGGGACCGATGGCCCGGAGGACCGGCCGCGATCCCCTGAGCGTTCAACTGCACGCGGGCAGAGACCTGCCTCCCCGCCGCCCCGGTGTCGAGCCCTATCCCACCGGCCACCTCTTCTACGCTCCCACCTCGGCGACGGCGCGGGAGGTCCGAATCGAGGCCACGGACCGATTCCGGCGAGTTCACACCGCCCTGGTGCCGGCTCCCGAGCGCGATGCGGGTCCAGAGGGCTCACACGGATGATCTCACGCTGACGGCAATTCGATCCCAGCAGGGGGCGTCCCCCCGGGTTCTGCCTCCGGGTGTCTGCTCCGCCCGGGCCTGCAAGCCACAAAGCGGGTCTACATGCGACTACCGGAGAGCGTCCCGTACTCCGAACCGAGGGTCCAGCTCCCGGCGTAGGCGTCTCCCTGAAAGACCATGGTAAAGCTGAGGAGCTCTCCCTCGAAGTCCGCGGTGATCGTGATTGTCTGGCCCTCCACCGTGACGGAGGTGATGGGCATCGGAGGAGCCACGCCGCCGTGGGGGATCACGGTGCCCGAGTAGTTTCCTTCCCCCCCGGAGATCGAGACCGTGCCGTCGACTGGCTGGCCCTGGTAGCTGGTCTGGAAGAAGAACGTGCCCACCGGGTCCACCGGAGCAGGGGTCGGAGGACCGGGAGGTGAGCATGCGAAGGCGACGAGTCCGGCGAGAGCGACTGGAGGAATACCTCGGTTGACGCGCACGTGGCTCCTCCCTTTCATCAGTTTGGGTCCCTGTCCGTGACTTCGATTCCAGACCGGGCGACCGCTCCCTCCGCGCACTCCGTCGATCCGAGCGCGCAGACGGGAGCCGCGGAAAGGACGAATCCCCCTCGCGGCTTCCCTAACGGCTTCCCCGCTCAGGACCCTACCCGGGTGGGGCTGCTTCGGTTGGTCCGGGTGCCGTCGCCCAGCTGGCCCTCCACGTTGTAACCCCAGCAGTACCGCAGTCCGTCCCGAGAGATCCCGCACGTGTGGGCTCCGCTCGCGTAGAGGGAGGAGAAGCGTAGTGCTCCCTCCACCGGGACGGGCTGCGCACGGTCCGTGGTCGACCCGTCCCCGAGCTGACCGTAGGTGTTGCGGCCCCAGCAGTATGCGGCGCCGTCGGTGGTCAGCGCGCACGTGTGCACTCCCCCGGCCACCACGCTGGCGAACTGAGCGCTCCCCAGGATGCGGACAGGTGCCATTTGGTCGGTGGTGGTGCCGTCGCCCAGCTGCCCGTACGTGTTCTGGCCCCAGCAGAACACGTTGCGGGCAGGTTGGATCGCGCACGTGTGCGTGCTGCCCGCCGCAATGGCGGCGTAGCTTCTCCCCCCAACGACCTGCACCGGAGTTGACCGATCCGATCCACTTCCGTCTCCCAGCTGCCCGAAACCGTTCCGTCCCCAGCAGTGGGCGATACCCTGCGAAGTGAGGCCACAGCTGTGTGTCCACCCCACCACGATGGACCGAAACGTCAGGCCGCCGCCCACGCGCACGGGAGTCGAGCGGTCCGAATTGGTGCCGTCCCCCAGCTCTCCGTTCAGGTTGGAGCCCCAGCAGTACGCGGCACCACCCCGCGCGATGCCGCAGGTGTGAGAGATCCCTGCGTCCACCGAGACGAAGCTCACCTCGGTGGCGACCCGCACCGGAGTCGCCTTCGGAGCGCTGGTGCCGTCGCCCAGCTGACCGCGATCGTTCGAGCCCCAGCAGTAGGCTTCACCGGTGACCGAGACCCCACAAGTATGGGAGATCCCGGCCGACAGGGACGAAAACTGCACCGGGGCAGCCACACTGGATGGGGTCGTTCTCCGGGAGGTGCCTCCATCTCCGAGCTGGCCGGACTCGTTGCCGCCCCAGCAGGAGCTCGTCCCGTCCGCTGACAGACTGCAGGTGTGGGTGCCCCCCGCCACAATGGCTGCCCGAGTGCCCAGGCGAGCCGCTGCGGCCGTGGCCGTCACCACCAGGGAGCCCTCCATGTCGGGGATCGTGACGGACAGCGAATGTCGCCCTTCCTCGGGTCCCAACGACCATTCCGTCTGAACGAAACCCCTGGGGTTCGTTCGGCCCGTCGCACGAGAGATCTGGCCCGCGCCCTCGGTCACTTCGAAGGCCACCGGGGCATCCCCTACGGGGTTACCTCCTTCGTCCAGGACCTGCACGAGAATGGCCTCCGCCAGGGGCTGACCGGGCTCTCCCTCCTGACCGCCCCCACGGACGAGAGCCAGTCGGGCGGGCGCCCCAGGCTCCACTGGCGATTCCCCGGAATAGACCGCTCGGAAGCGAACCGGTGGGCCGGCGAAGCCCTCCACCGATGCGGACACGACATTCAACTCCGCTCCAGAGCCCAGGATCCAGTTCGCCCGGGCAACACCGTCCGGGCCCGTTCCCACGGCGGGCGGACCGACGCGGCCACCCCCCGATTCCACATTGAAGAGCACAATCGCCCCACGCACGGGCTGACCGACGGCGTCTACCACGCGCACCGACAAGGGAGACGGGAGCGGATTGCCGGGTTCCCCCTCCTGGCCATCCCCCTCCAGCACGACCAGGCGAGCGGGAACACCCGGGCGTCCTGTCGAGTCCACCCCCATCACCCCGGAATCGCCCACAAAGACAAGAGAGTCACCGGAGAGGACGAGCGAATCGGGCCGGGCGAAGGGTCTCTCGCCAGAGCGGGGCGAGACCGTGCCCGGGAGACGGGCCGTCGGCACCAGGGAAGCTTCGCGTCCCGCGCTTCCGACCACTCGCACCAGGGTGGCACCGATGACTCCCACGGCCAGTAGCAACGCCAGAAGAAGGCCGATGCGTTTGAGGCTTATCGGGCTGGGCGGCCGCTCATCCTCGGGTGTGAAGAAGAGAGGCCCGCGGTCGGTCTCGCCTTCATCCTCCGAGCCCGGCGCATCGAATCCCCGGCCCCTTGCTCCCTGGAGGAGGTTGTGGGCCAGGACCGCGAGTGCGGCCACTGCCACGCCCCCCAGGAACCCCAGCACGATGCCGCCAGGGCCGACGCCCAGACCCTGCAGCGACAGGATCGAAGCTGCCAGGTGACTTTCCAGCGCTGAGGTGGCCATCGTGATTCGGGAAGTGGGCTCAAGGGGGCGGGATCGTACGCCTCACAACATCCAAGTTAGATGGCGGCCTGAAGGGTTACAAGCCGCGGCCTCCTCGGGAAACACCCGTGGAGACTCGGGAGAACCTATCCCCCTGGTCCAGGGTAGCTGCCCCAGACCCCGCCCAGCCCTCGAGGGCACAGGCACGACTCTCGAAGGAGTTCCCATCCCGCTCCCTCGTTGAAGACCCGATCCTGGCCCGTGACATCCTGGCACGCGATCGCACGTGGGCCCTGCGCAGCTCGGGCGAAACCTGGCGAACAAGGAGCACCCTGTGGTTCGTTTCTTCACTTGTCACACTGAGATGGCGGAGCTTTCCGGCCTTCGGTACCTGGTTCTGCTTCCCCTTCTGCCTCTGACCCTCGCGGCCGCCTGCCAACCGGCCGGGCCCGCCTCAGGAACCGAAGAGGCCTCCGGTGCCCGCCCCTCTGGACCCGCCAGCGGTGCACAGACAGCCGTGGACCTGGGCCGGATCGACTTCCCGAACTCGGGGGCCGGTGCCGCCCAGGAGCCGTTCGCCCGGGGGGTGCTTCTCCTGCACAACTTCGAGTACGAGGACGCGGCTGAGGCGTTCCGCGAGGCCCAGGAACGGGATCCTGACTTCGCCCTCGCCTACTGGGGCGAGGCCATGACCCACAACCATCCCATCTGGATGGAGCAGGATCGCAACGCGGCTCTGGCCGTGCTCGAGCGCCTGGCACCGACACCGGAGGAGCGGGCGGGGAAGGCGACCACGGAGCGCGAGAAGGCATACCTCCATGCCCTCGAAACCCTGTACGGGAACACGGAGCGGTCCAGAGCCCGGGGAAAGGAAGGGCGGGACGATCTCTACCGCGACGAGATGCGCCGCCTGTCCGAATCCTATCCGGAGGATGACGAAGCGGCCGCCTTCCATGCGCTCTCGATCCTCGGGACCGCCCACGAGGGGCGCGATTTTGCCACCTACATGCGGGCGGCTGCCGTCGTGGAACCCATCTTCGAGCGGAACCCACGGCATCCCGGCGCCGCGCACTATCTCATCCACTCCTACGACGACCCCATCCACGCTCCCCTGGGCCTTCCGATGGCTCAGGCCTACTCGGAGATCGCCCCAGCGGCGGCACACGCGCAGCACATGACCTCGCACATCTTCGTGGCCATGGGAATGTGGGACGATGTGGTGGAGGCCAACATCGTCGCGCGAGACGTACAGAACGCCGGGTTCGAGGCGAGGGGTCGTCCGCCCCGGGTGTGCGGCCACTACACCTACTGGCTCGAATACGGTTACCTGCAGCAGGGAAGGTTCGAGGAGGCCAGGAACGTCCTGGACGTTTGCCAGGAACGGGTCCAGGCGGGGGCGGACCCCAGCGAGCTAACCTACTTCGCCAACATGCGTGCCCGGTACGTACTGGACACTGGCGACTGGGGCGCGGCGGATCGGTACGATGCCGACTTCCCCGATGACAACTGGAACTACCAGACGGTCACCGCCGTGGCTGCGGTACGGCGGGGAGATCTGGCAACGGCGCGGCAGATCCACTCCAGGCTTCGGGCAGCGGCCGGGCAGCGTAGCCCGGACGGCACAGCCACCATCGCCTCCGTATTGGAGCGGATGCTGGCCGCCGACCTCCTCCGGCACCAAGGCGCATCCTCCGACGAGGTGGTGTCCCTTCTTCGAGAGGCTGCCCAGATGGAGGCCTCCATGCCGTACGAATTCGGTCCACCTGTGGTGGTGAAGCCCACTTACGAGCTGCTGGGCGAGGCCCTGGCCGACCTGGGACGCCACGCCGAGGCCGTGGAGGCATTTCGGGCCCAACTGGTCCGGACCCCCCTCCGGACGGCATCGCTCCTCGGACTCGCTCGGGCAGCCGCCGCCGCAGGCGATGAGAACACGGCACATGAAGCCTACCAGAACCTCTCCGACATCTGGCATTCGGCGGATGCGCGTGTGCCGGGGCTGGAGGAGGCGCGTGATGCCGTGGAGAGCTGATCCCCAGGTGAGGTCCCCCCGATCTTCCACGGGCGTGAAGGATAGGTGCTGGTCTTGCCTCCTCACCGCTGTGATTCTCGGCGTCACCCACCCGGTTGCACTTCCTGCCCAGGACGCCAATCTGAACTCCGCAGCGTGGCTCAGCGGGTGTTGGGAGGCTTCTCCGGGCACTGGCCAGACTGACGAAGTCTGGATGAGACCCAAGGGTGGTTTGATGGTCGGAATGGCGCGGACCGTCCGCGGAGGCGTCGCGACAGGCTACGAGTTCCTTCAGTTGAGGATGATGGATGGAGCCCTGACCTACTCAGCCCATCCGTCCGGTCAGGAGCCGACGGACTTTCGGGCCACGGAGGTATCGACCGAGAGGCTGCGGTTCGAGAACCCGAGCCACGACTTCCCGAAGGCGATCGAGTACGAGCGGGTAAGGTCTGATTCCCTCATCGCGAGAGTCTACGGTGAGGTCCGCTCGGCCGACCCGGCGTTCACGATTCTGTACTCGCGGGCCCCGTGTTGACATCTGGAGGATCCATGAACCGACTCGACGAAATGACGAAAAGGCGCAAGGCAGCTCACGCGAAGCTCCTCGCCATGGAATCCAAAGTCTACGAGGCGTTCCTCGATATGGAGCGGGCTGCCTTCGCCGACGGCGCCCTCCCAAAGAAGCACAAGGAGTTGATCGCCGTAGGGATCTCCGTGGTCGCCGACTGCGAGTCCTGCATGCAGTGGCACATCGAACAGGCTGCCTCGTCAGGCGCCTCGGAACGCGAGGTACTGGAAGCGGTGGAAGTGGGGATCGAGATGGCCGGAGGCCCCGGAACCGTGTCCGCCCGTTTCGCCCTGGACGTCATGGAGGATGTCTTCCACTCCCCTACGCCGCAGGCAGGGTGAAGCGAATGGTCGTGCCGCTACCGGTGAGACGGCGGCTCCTCGAGCTCCTGCAGGGCTGAGGTGAAGCCGCGGGGGATCATGGCCTAGAGGACTCCAAGTTCCAGAGGGCAGCACGCTCGGTAAGGACGCCCACTTCAGCCAGGAGGTGTCGAGATGGATCCACTCGGCATGGTTCCGTTTGGCGAGGCTCTCCGCGCCTATTTCGAGGGCGACACCACCGCGGAGCTGATCGTTCGCCGGGATGATGGCCTGGAGGTACGCGTCCCCGTCGCACATTTCTTCCGGCAGGCCGAGGACTTCACGGAGCTTGAGAACGCCGCGTTCGAGCACTGTGAGGGGCACATCCTCGACATCGGAGCGGGCACCGGCCTCCACAGCCTCACCTTGCAGTCGCGCGGGCACCGGGTCACGGCAATCGACATCGACCGCCAAGCCGTGAGCATCATGTCATCACGCGGAGTAGAAGACGTTCGCTGCGTCGATATTGGGGGCTTCGAGGGAGGGCCTTTCGACACGATGCTGATGCTGGGCCACGGAATCGGGATGGTCGAGGACCTGGACGGGCTCTCGCGTTTTCTCCTCCATGCCGCGGAGCTCACGCGGAAGCGAGGACAGGTGCTGCTCCACTCCCTCGACGTGCGAAAGACGGACGCCGCTGAGCACCTCGCCTATCACGAGACGCAACGCCGGTCCGGGCTCTACGTGGGTGAGACCCGCATACAGTTCGAGTTCGAAGGGCGGGCGGGGCCCTGGTGCGGCTGGCTCCACGTCGACGCCGAGACCCTGCAGGAGGAGGCCTTGTCCGGAGGTTGGGACTGCGAGATTCTCTTTACAGAAGGCGGTGGCGACTACCTCGCGCGCCTGACCCGGTAGCGGGGTTCCCGACACTCGGGCGGCGCTTCCAGGCCGAATCACAGAATGGGAGAAGCGGAGAATCAAGGTGACCTTCGAGTCCATCCGCACCGGTCGCCATGTGGCGCTTTAGCGCACGAAGGATCCGTCATGTCTCTCGCGACTGGAGCGGTCGTGTACTTCGTGACCGTCATCGCCGTGGCTCATCTCGGTGCACCACCCGCATACGATTGGACACTGCACTCGATAAGCGAGTTGGCCGCCCAAGCCACTCCGAACGCTCGGATCATGAGACTCGGCTTCGTCGGTTTCGGCGCGCTGCTTCTGGCACATCTCATTCGCCCTCATAGAAGGAAGAGCCGTAGTCTCCTCGTGGTCTGCCTGGTAGGGACCTACGCCTCGGCCACTGGTCTTGCCGGACTCTTCTCGACCGCGCCCATTGACCAGCCCACGGCCCCGTCACCGTTGGAAGCCAGCATTCACTCGATCCTGGCAACGGCGGCGGGACTCAGCCTCAGCGCCGCCATCGCATGGAGCGCGATCCGAAGCCAAGCGATCGGTCGTCGGGGAACTCACCTGGCTGTGCTCATACTGGTGGTTGGTTTCTCCCTGCTCTTCGGACTGGCGGAGACCGGCCAGCCCATCCTTCCCCGAGGCATGGCGCAACGTGGGCTCTATCTCGCCGGGCTGGCCTGGCTTCTCTGGGCTCAAAGGGAGTGGGCACGGAATCCGAGTTCCACGGAGGGCTGGTGTCGTCGCTGATCCGCCGCCATCCTCTGTCCGCATTCTTCGTTCTGGCGTTCCTGATTTCCTGGATCGGGGTGGCCCCGCTGGTGGCCTCTGCGACCGGGCTGATCGACGGACCGGTCTCGCCCACCCTTCACGCCCTGGGAGCCCTCGGCCCGTTCCTCGCGGCGTTCGTCGTGACCCACATCGTGGACGGGTCCCAAGGAGTCCGGGACCTGTGGGGGCGATTGAGGCAGTGGCGGGTCCCGCTGGGGAGTCTGGCACCTGCCACTCTTCTTCTACCGCTTCCCCTGGGGTGGCCCCATGATGGTTGTGGGCTTCTTTGTCGGGCTTATGGCGGGTGCGGTCTGGCTCACCTTCCTTCTGAACAGCAGCGGCGGAAGCATACTGATCGTCGCCCTCTGGCACCTCGCGTGGAACCTGGTCAACGTGGGCCGCGCACAGGTATCGGAGACGGTTCTGGCCTGGATGTCGGGCCGCGTTATCCTCCTGGCAGTGCTGGTTGTCATCATCGGCCGCCCTGCACGTCTCAGCATGAGCGAGAAATTCGTTCATCCTCCCCTCAAACAGCGTGACTTGCCTGATGGACGATCCCGCCCGAAACGATGAGCTCCATGCGGTGACGGGAGCTTTCGGGTACTCCGGCCGCTATATCGCCACGCGACTGCTGGATGCTGGTCACCGCGTCGTGACTCTCACCAACTCACGACCCGCGGTCGATCCCTTCGACGGGAGAATCCGCGCGTTCCCGTTGAGCTTCGAACGTCACCACGACCTGGTTGCCTCGCTTCAGGGCGTTCGGGTCCTCTACAACACCTACTGGGTGCGGTTCAACCACCGCCGCTTCTCCCACTCCCGGGCGGTGCAAAACACGAAGCGCCTGTTCACCGCGGCCCGGGAGGCCGGGGTCCGACGGATCGTGCACGTGAGCATCACCAACCCATCCCTGGATTCTCGACTCGAGTACTTTCGCGGAAAGGCGGAGCTCGAGGTGGCCCTCAGAGAATCCGGAATGTCACACGTCATCTTGCGGCCCACCGTGCTGTTCGGGAGGGAGGACATCCTGATCAACAACATCGCGTGGATGCTGCGTCGGTTTCCCCTCTTCGGCGTCTTCGGCGACGGCGAATACCGTATTCAGCCCATCTACGTGGACGATCTTGCTCAACTGGCGGCGGCGCACGGGGCCCGGAAGGGAGACACGATTGTAGAGGCCATCGGGCCGGAGACGTTCACTTATCGAGAGCTCGTGACCACCATTGGCGCCATCATTGGCCAGCCGCGCCCGGTGGTGTCGCTTCCTTCCTCCCTGGCATACGGGATGGCCCTGATGCTGGGCACCGTCCTTCGGGATGTCGTCATCACCCGAGACGAGATCCGGGGCCTCATGGAGGAACGGCTGTACGTGGACGCGCCCCCGGCGGGGTCGACGGCGCTCACCAGTTGGGCGAGAGAGCACCACTCAAGCCTCGGACGGCGATATGCGAGTGAGCTGGCCCGCCGACCCCCTCCGCCATCGTAACGATGGGCCCCTGGTAGCCGCCGCAGTAGCCGGAGGCTCTAGGCCGCCGGGAAGAGCGGGAAGAGTATGCGAACTATGACCCGGATGATTCGGTGGCTGGCGCGCTCCCCGGCCTGGTCCTTCGCTCTGATCTTCCTCCTCTCATTCGCAATTCGCGGCTACTTCCTCTCCAAGGTACCTCCAGAGGACGTGCTCCCTCACACCCGGTGGGAAATGGAGGCCGTGGCAGCCTCGGTAGCCGAACACGGGACGTTCGCGAATCCCTACATCCTCCCAACAGGCCCCACCGCCCATCTGCCGCCGATCGTTCCGGGCGTCTATGGCCTGATCTACCGCCTGCTTGGGATGGGGTTGCTGGCCGGGTACGCGGTGTTGCTGCTGAGGATCGCGAGCTACTCGGTCATGTATGCTCTGCTACCTTGGTTTGCCGGCAGACTCGGTGTGGGGAGGGAGGCCGGGGTTATCGGGGGCATCGGTGGCGCCTTGATCGCCCTGTGGCCCGGGCACGGGGAAGCCCTCACCGCCATCACACTGGGGCTGCTGCTGGTCGCCTTCCTACGTCGCTGGACCACGGTCCGATCTTCCCTCTCTGGCTCCCTTCTCCTGGGAGGGGCCTGGGGCGTGGCGTTTCATCTTCAGCCCGCGCTGCTGTTGGTCTTGCTGGGCTGTATGGCCTTCGAGCTGTGGTGGTGCGGAGCGCGCCGCACATGGACCTCGTTGCTGGCCATGGTCCTGGGAGTGGCTCTGGCCTGTGTCCCCTGGGGCTTACGGAATTACGCGACCTTCAACGAGGTGATCTTCATCCGCAGCAACCTGGGACTGGAGCTGCGAATGGGTAATCACGAGGGAGCCGCCGCGGCGATGCGCGTGATGGACATGCGGCAGGAGCACCGCCATCCTCGCATCAACGAAGATGAGGCGAGGAAGCTCGTGGAGCTGGGCGAGATGGCATACATGCGGGAGGCGGGAAGAGAGGCCCTGGCGTGGATCCGGTCGCACCCGGGCGACTTCGCCAGGCTCGCCGCGTCACGAGTGCTCCACTTCTGGTGCGGGCCTCTCCATCGGCCCCTGACTGCCCTAGGCATTCTCACGCTCACGATCGTGGCGTTCCTGGGCGCCTGGCGAATCCTTCCGACCCTGTCAGTCCCTCAGCGAGCGGTCCTGCTCATCCCCCTGGCGACCTATCCGCTCATCTACTATGTGGTGGCCTACATGCCCCGCTACAGACAGCCTCTCGACTGGATCCTGCTCGTCTTCGCCGGGGCCGAGGTGTGGCGCTGGATACAACGAGACTGACTGGCCACCGCCAGCGTCAGTTATCTGTCTTCTTGTTCGAGTCCGGCTCCGGCACCTCGCCTTCCACCGCCCTTCTGGTGGCTTCGTGCGCCAACTCCTCGGCAAGAATCTCGACGCGTCCTCGACTTCGTCTGGAGATGGCGTTCCAGATCACCCCCCCGAGGCCCCAGGCACCGGCGGCGAGGGCCGCGCCCAGAATCAGCCCCGGCGCCACTCCCCCTATGCTCTCTAGCCCGATGACCCATCCAAAGAGCGCCCCATATGCGGCGGGGATTCCGTGCAGCATTCCTCGCACACGGTGGGCATAGCGCTCCTCCACCCGGATCAGTGTCTCCCCGCGGGATGGCTCGAGTGATACCTGCCGGCTGACGAGTCGGCCCGGAGCACTCCAGCGAACGGATCCTAGCGCCTCCACGGCCGTCCCTTGCGCGGGCACGCGCTGGTCGACGATGCGAACGAGCTCTCCGAGGGTCTTGCGGGTCAGCTCCCTCGGAACCGCCCTGGTCTGTCGATTGACCACCGCCGCTCCCAGGAGTGAAGCGGGCTTGAGGCTCTGCCGGCCTCCGAGCTCGGATGCCGCACGGGCAATCATGTCGGGATTGATTCCTGCCTCGCTCGCGATGTCCTGGAGCTCCCGTAGGCTCAGCCCTCTGGCTGCGGAATCGTGACCGGAGTCCTTGTCCAACTCCGCGGCGCGTCGGAGGATCAGCGCCACGTCGCGATCCGTGAAGCGACGCTCGGTCATCGGGGTCTTCTCCTGTCGAGCCGATCAGTTTCGCGCGGGGTTACCGTGGATACGCCTCGAGCCGGACCGTCCTTCATTGACCGAACCTAACCTTCACGTGGTCCAAGCACGACCCGGCGGAGTGTCCTTGCCGGCGCTTCCGGAGCCGGTAGGTTGCAGGGAAGGAGAAGCCAGCCTCGGCGAGGCCCTGCCCGGGCTGGGCCTCGCTCTCGATCTCCGCTCTATGGCTTCTCGTCCGCTCCACATGGGAGGCAAGCATGGCTGACGAAAGCGTGAAGCAAGCCGAGAATCCCGCCGAGGCCTCGAACCAAAACATGGCCAGCAAGTTGAGCGCAGCCGGGTGGGGGCTGTTCTTCGTCTGGATTGGACTCGCCTTTCTCGTGAGCATGGACGCGGGTCTGGTTCTGCTGGGCATCGGGGCCATCACACTGGCCATCCAGATGGGAAGGAAGTCCTTCGGGCTCCCCCTGGAGCTCTTCTGGATCGTCGTGGGAATCGTCTTTCTGCTGGCGGGTATCCTGTACCTCCTCGACGTTTCAGTCCCGGGTTCTTCAGGTGCCTTGCTGCCCATTCTGCTGGTGTTGGCCGGCCTTGCCCTGCTCGTGTCGGTCTTCCGAGGGCGGCGGACATGATCCGGACGGACACACCCGCGTGATCCCGGACCGGTCGAGCCGCATCCGGCCAGCCATCCACTGGTAAGAAGTCGCTGTGCACTTCGAGCTTGATCACTTCTTTGTGGCGGCCGGGAATGAGGACGCCGGCCTCGATACGTTGGCCAGAGCAGGGTTCGAGGAGGGGCCGACCCGGGATCATCCGGGCCAGGGCACGGCCAGTCGGGGGTTCTTCTTCGTAAACGCCTATCTCGAGCTCATCTGGCTCGTGGATCGGACCGAAGCCGAGTCTCCACTCATAGCTCGAACCCATCTGAGAGAGCGCCTGGACCCCGACGGCTCGGCGTGTCCCTTCGGGATCGGTCTCAGAACAGGGGAGGGGGAAGCCGAGTTGCCGTTCGCGACGTGGGAGTACACACCCCCCTACCTCCCGGAAGGAATGCACATTCCCGTGGGACTGAATTCCGAGGACCTCACGGAGCCGTTTCTCTTCATTCTCCCCTGGCGGAAGGGCCCTGGGTGGGACCGAGGCGCGCATCCCAACGGCTGCCGCCTCGTCACCGGCCTCTCTCTCGTTCTCCCGCGACGGCAGGCCTTCTCAGCGGAGCTGCGCGCCATCACGGGAATGGGAGCGGCAGGGATCCGCCACGGGCAGCGATACCTGATGGACGTGGGGCTGGATGACCGCAAGGCAGGCCGAAGTGTCGACCTTCGGCCTGAGATCCCTCTACGAATCACGTGGTGAGCCCCCATGGACCGGCCGGCCGTCTCCAAGCTCGACGATCACGAGGCCTCGCAGAAGCTGTACGCGGCCGGCCGTCGGGCCATGGACGCGGGTGACCTGCAGCGTGCGGTCAATCTGTTCGAGGCGAGTATCACGGCTCTCCCTCACTTCAAGTCCCTGGAGCTCCTCGGGGAGTGCCTGCTCCGTCTAGGGCGACCTAAGGAGGCCATCGTTCCCCTGGCAGCCGCGACGGCACTGAACCGTCAGGTCCGCCCGCGGAGCTTCCTGGCACAGGCCCTAGCCAAGACGGGCGACGCGGACAGGGCCAGGGAGCTCGTCCGGTCCGTCCTCTCGGAGGCGCCGGGGAATCGCCTGGCCCGTCAGGTGCTGGAAACTCTGAGACCGGGATCGGACATCCCCGAGGATCCAGCTTGAAGGGGACCCCTCGAGCTGGCGTGGTGAGCCGGAGGGTCGGTATGGATGCAAGGCGGTTCGGCAACCAGCTCAGCGGACAGACCGTCTGGATCCGGGCGACGGGTCCTGAGGTGCCTCGACCGCTATGAAGACCCGAGTCTACGGCAGCTCCGGGCCGTGGGTCCTCGTCCTTCACGGTGGCCCGGGAGCCCCGGGACACATGGCACCCGTGGCACGCGGCCTCCAGGACTCCTTTCGGGTCCTGGAGCCCTTCCAGCGCCGCAGCGGCGATCGCCTTCTTACCGTGGCAGAGCACGTGGAGGATATGCGCGAGCTCGTGACCAAGCGTTGCGCCGGCCATCGGCCCGCTCTGGTGGGCTCGTCCTGGGGTGCGATGCTAGCCCTGGCGTTTGCCGCCGAGTATCCGGACGCGGCGGGCCCCCTGGTGCTCATCGGATGTGGGACCTTCGACCTGCGGGCGCGCCTCCAGCTGCGCGCTCGCGTCGAGGCCCGCATGGACGCGCGGACGAGGGGGCGTCTGGCCGACCTGTCCCAAGAGGCCTCAGACCCCGACGAGCGCCTGAGAAGGTTCGGAGAGCTGATGTTGCCGGTCTATTCCTACGACCTCGCATGCACCGATATGGAGACCGAGCTCGTCGATGCACGGGCCCACCGAGAGACCTGGGAGGACATGCTCCTGAAGCAGGAGGAGGGGGTCTACCCCGCCGCCTTCCGGTCGATCAGGTCACCCGTTCTCATGTTGCACGGCACCGCTGATCCGCACCCCGGAAGGACGATCCGGGACGGCCTCGCTCCAGTCCTGCCGCAGTTGGAGTACGTCGAGTGGGACCACTGCGGGCACTACCCCTGGCTGGAAAGGGAGGCCCGTGAGGAGTTCTTCTCGGTGCTGCGCGGGTGGCTCCAGCAGAGGCTTTGAACTTTGGAACATCTTATCCAGACTTGCGCCATCTCGGGAGGGGACTCGAGTCCCGCGAGGGAAGTCTGAGTCGCACGCCTGGTAATGCTCCTGCCGGCACTCAGCGCCCCATCGCATCAGCCATGCCGGGGGCGCGAGTCTTTTGCCCCTCCGGACACGAGGACGTATTCTGCAGTCTCCACTCCGTCGCCCCCCGGGCTCCTGGCGGCACCTCGCCCGGGACGGTGGCGACAGTCTCTCGTCCGCCCGCTGAGCGCGCATGAACGACCCCCGGCTCCGAGAGGTTCTTGGGCTCCTTGATCCCCCCACCGGTGGGAAGCTTTGGCACGGAGGCGCCGGTGTCCTAGGGACTCTCCGCGGCGTGCGGGCGGAACAGGCCATCTGGACGCCCGCACCTGATCGGCACAGCGTCTGGGAGCTTTCGCTCCACATCGCGTACTGGAAGTACGCCGTCCGCCGAAGGCTGACCGGCGAGCCCAAGGGCGGTTTTGCGCGCACCCCTTCGAACTGGCCGCGTCCCCCCGAAATCGCCGACGAGCCAGCGTGGCAGAAGGATCGAGCCCTGCTTCGGCAGGAGCACTCGCGTCTCATCGAAGTGGTGAGGGGACTCGATCCCGGCCGACTGGATGAAACGCCCGACGGCGGAGGGGGCTGGAGGTACGCGGACCTCCTCATGGGGATCGTCTTGCATGACACCTATCACGCGGGCCAGATCCAGATTCTGAAGCGGATCTACTCGAGCCAGCAGTGAGCCTGACGAGCAGCAGTGGGATGTCCCCACGTCTCCGCTCGCAGGGGCAAGAGCTCACCGGCCAGGGAGCAGCGATGAGCGCGCCCGACTCCTTCACGATCGCCGCAGTGCAGGCCTCTCCGGTCTTCCTGGACCGGGATGGCACGATAGAGAAGGCGTGCTCGCTGGTTCGGGAGGCCGCTCGCGAGGGGGCCAGGCTCGCAGTCTTTCCTGAGGCGTTCGTCCCGGGATATCCGCTCTGGGTATGGTTCATTCCCCCAGGCCACACCCATCCGCTCCGCGAGCTCTACACCGTGCTTCACGCAAACGCGGTGACGATCCCGAGCGCGGCTACCGACCGTCTTTGCGAGGCGGCCCGCGAATCAGGCGTGGCCCTGGCGATTGGCGTCAACGAGCGAAACACCGAAGCGAGCGACTCCACGCTGTACAACACTCTCCTGTACGTCGGACCGGACGGGTCTATCCTGGGAAAGCACCGCAAGCTCGTCCCCACCGGCGGAGAGCGGCTGGTCTGGGGTCGTGGCGACGGAAGCGACCTCGAGGTCTACGAGTTCCCGTTCGCTCGCGTGGGCGGCTTGATCTGCTGGGAGAACTACATGCCTCTCGCACGACACACCCTCTCCGCCTGGGGGATCCAGATCCACGCCGCCCCGACGTGGGACCGGGGTGAGCCGTGGCTGTCGACCATGCGGCATGTCGCGAAGGAGGGGCGATGCTTCGTCATCGGGTGCTGTATGCCTCTCCGAAAGGACGACATTCCAGGCAAGCTCTCCTTCAAAGAGAAGTACCTGGGGAGCATCGAAGGTTGGATCAACCCCGGCGACAGCGTCATCGTGGATCCAGACGGCAAGGTCGTGGCGGGCCCAGCGAGAGAAGAGGAGACCATCCTTTTCGCCGAGATTCGACCCGATCAGCTGGTGGGCCCCCGCTGGCAGCTGGACATCGCCGGCCACTACGGCCGCCCCGACGTGTTCGAGCTACGGGTTCATCGCCGTGCGACGCCTCAGGTGCACGTCGTGACCGAAGAGTCTGACGAGGACCCACATTCGAACGTTCGCGAAGAGGATTGAACAGCCGCCCTTCAGGGGCAGCCGCCGTCGACACCCGTACCCGAGGAGGAACGCATGCCAGATTCCAGTCAAGACCAGGCCCTTCGCGTCGTGCTCGTTGTCGTGGGACTCGTCTTCATCGTGGGGCTGTATCCGCTGACCGTACTCTGGCCCGCGGGCTTCATGTGGGAACCCCGCCAGTCCGAATACGAGCAGATGATCCTGGGCGTGTATGCCGTGCTGGGTGTCTTCCTCCTCATGGCCGCCCGCGCTCCGAGGCAGCACCGCAGCCTGATCTGGTTCACCGCCTGGTCCAGCTTCATCCACGGTCTGATCATGCTGCTCCAGGCACTGCGTGACCCAGTCGAGCGCGCCAATCTCCTGGGCGACGTGCCGGCCCTCATTCTGATCGGGGTGGTGCTGGCAGCCCTCATGCGGAGGGTGGACACTGACCGGGTCGCAGCCGCTACCTAGGGGCTCCCTCGCATGTACGTCCCTCGGCTCCGTCGAGTCCCCGCATTGGCTGTCAGATGAGACTCCCTGGCCCCGTCAGAGCCATCGGCGGAACGCTGGTCCGGCACGTCTCGGTTCCTGTCAAGGCCGGCCCCAACCGCGGTCTGATGTGGAGTCTGGCAAGCGCGGGAAGAGGGTATCGGGCGGGCCGCTTCGAGCCGGACCGGGTGCAGGCACTTCTCGCCCTCTCGAGGCCCGGAGATCGCATCTGGGACATTGGAGCTCACAAGGGATACGTGGCATTGGCACTGGCCCGAAAGGTGGGAAGAGCGGGCACGGTGCTCGCCTTCGAGCCCTCGCGAGTCAACCTCTGGTTTCTGCGGCGCCATATCGAATGGAACCGGATACCCAACGTCCGTATCGTTCCAGTGGCGGTGAGCGATCGGGAAGGTGAGGATTCTTTCGGCGGCGGAGGCTCCTCCGTGACCTACCGACTGGGCCGGGGACACGAGCGTGTGCGTGTCTCCACCCTTCGGAGCCTGGCGAAGGAGGAAGGTCTGGACCCTCCCGATGTCCTCAAGATCGATGTGGAGGGTAACGAGGCAGCCGTGCTACGTGGGGCCGGCGATCTCCTCTCCCAGGAAATGCTGTTGTTCATCTCGATTCACAACCGCGGAGCCCACGCGGAGTGTCGCAGTATTCTTCTGCAGCGTGGGTACCGTCTGTACGAAGAACGAGCCCTGGTAGAACGGGCAGCCGATCCCTCCCGCAGGTGGGGCGGGGACCGCGTGCTTCTGGCGGTGGGTGCCCATCGGAGCGTTTCTGACGCCGAGGTCAGGAGTCTCCGTCTGTTCGCGGATGAACCGTCAGCGCATGGACGTTCAACGGAAGACCCCGAGCCCTACGGTCCGAATAGAGAGGCTCTGATGGATAGGGGGCTCGGGACTTCCCCCTGAGGAATCGAAGCGAGCAAACCGACCACCACATCTCTCGGAGTGCGCGGGCCGTGGTAAGCGAAAGACGTGACTACTCAGCCTCAGTGGACAGACGCCGAGCGATCCTGCCCGTCGCAATCTTCACCATCAGTTACATTCTCGCAGCCACGATTACGGCCCTGGTTCGCGGGAACCGGGAGTTTCTTTTCTACATAGCGGTGATGTTGGTCCTGGCAGGGTGTGTCGGGCTCGTGCATCGCCGAGTGAACCTCACCCGCGGAGTTCTCTGGGCGCTCAGCCTCTGGGGTTTGGCCCACATGAGCGGGGGCCTGTTTCCGGTTCCCGCTGGGTGGCCGGTCAGCGGCCAGCACAGAGTCCTGTACAGCCTGTGGTTGATTCCGGGTTGGCTGAAGTTCGACCAGGTCGTGCACGCCTACGGCTTCGGCGTGACAACCTGGGTCTGCTGGCAAGGGATGCGAGCGGCCCTCGCGGGAGTCGGCCGGAGCGTACGTCCAACGTTTGGCTTGATGGTTCTCGCAGCCGCCGCAGGCCTGGGATTCGGCGCCCTGAACGAGGTCGTGGAGTTCGCCGCGACCTTACTGGTCCCCGAAACCAACGTGGGCGGTTACGCGAACACCGGCTGGGATCTGGTGGCGAATCTGGTCGGAGCCACCGTGGCTGCCACATTGATCTTTCTGTTCGAGCCAACCCGCCCGGAAAGAGTGGTCACCGAGGCTGCCTCCGAGCGGGCGGGCCCATCCCACTGACCCTCGGGGCAGAGCCATGCAGCTTCGAGACTTGATCTTGAGGAACAGGAGCTACCGGAGATTTCGAGAGGGAGAGGCGATCGACCGCGAGACTCTCGTGGAGCTGGTGGACCTTGCCCGCCTCTCCGCGTCCTCGGCCAACCTCCAACCGCTCAAGTACGTCCTGTCCTCCGATCCGGAGCGGAACGCGCGGATCTTTCCCAACCTCGCCTGGGCCGCTTACCTGACCGACTGGTCCGGGCCATCCGAAGGGGAGAGGCCCTCGGCGTACATCGTGATTCTCGGTGATCGGAGGATCCGGGCTTCCTTCGGCTGCGACCACGGGATCGCGGCCCAGAGCATCCTCCTGGGAGCCACGGAACGAGGTCTGGGAGGCTGCATGATCAGCTCGATCCAGAGGGACCGGCTCGCCGAGGCGCTGCAGATCCCCTCACATCTGGAGATCCTCCTCGTCATCGCCCTCGGCTGGCCGGGAGAGCGCATAGTGATCGACGAAGTGGGACCCGGTGGAGACATCCGATACCGGCGGGACGAGAGCGGGATTCATCACGTCCCAAAGAGGACCCTCGAGGAAATCATCATCGGCTGACCCTTCCGCCGCGTACTCAAACGGGCACAGTGGCCGTGAAGGGCCTGAGTGGCCAGTTTCATCCGTCCCGAAGCAAAAGTCGTTCCGGCGCAGGTCTGCAGACACCGGCGGAGAGGCAGCGTGAGCCCTGGACATGACCTTGAAAGCGCCCACTCCAAGCGCCCCCAGCAAGGCCGAGGCCGGACAACCGCCGTCGTCTGGGACTTCGACGGCACCCTGGTGGACTCGCGCCGGAAGAACCTGAACGTGAACCGGGCGATCATCGAGGAGATCACCGGCTTGCCCGCAGTGTCCTTCCAGGTCCTGTCATCGTTGGAACATTACCAGGCCGCCGAGGCAGCAGCCGCGAACTGGCGTCACTTCTATTCCACCGCCCTTGGACTTTCAGAGCGGGACATCGACCGGGCCGGGCATCTCTGGTCCGGACACCAGCTGCGGGACTCCACTCCGACGCCTCTTTTCGAGGGCGTCCCCCAAGCTTTGGCGTCGTTGCGGGACGTCCCGCAGGGCATCGTGTCACAGAACGGAAGCGAGGTCATCTCCTCCGTCCTGCAGAGCAATGGGATCGCCGCTCACTTCAGCGTCGTCATCGGCTACCAGGAGGTCGGGTTCGAGCGGCAGAAGCCGGCACCGGACGGGCTGCTCATGTGCGTTGAGCGGTTGATGAATCGCGAGCCTGGCTGCGTCTTCTACGTGGGCGACCACGAGACCGACGTGCTGTGCGCAGCGCGGGCGCGGGAGGAGCTCAGATCCCGCGGTGTGCTCCTCGACATCCGGAGCGTCGGAGTTACCTATGGGGGTCGCGCATTGGACACGTGGGCCGTCAAGCCCGATCACGTGGCCCGGAGACCGATGGACGTGGTCCGAATCGTGGCGGCTTATCTGGGTGGGACGACGATGGCAGCCGAGGGCTGATCCGGAAGGGAACCGAGGCGTATGAGAACCCCGGTGGCGGAGAATCGAGACATTTCGGGCCCCTGCCGGGGCAGCGCCGTAGTCTGGCCGCCCTGGCCAGAGTCGCTCGCCGGACGGCCCTGGACGGCCTCCTGCGGCTCGCGAACGATGAAGCTGCCGTCGCCGAGGTCCGGGAGGCGGCCGGCTGGGCTCTCGAGCGCCTCCATGGGGAGCTGCTGGCCCCCTCACCCGAAGATCCTGCGGAGCGGGCCCACGTCGGCCTGGCGCTGCGGGATCTCAAGACCTTCCTGGAGGGGGCCACGGCTAGGCCGGTGGTGGCTCCCCGCCCGCGGCCAGGTACTCGGCGAAATCGTCCGGGAGCTCGCTCCGGCGGATCCCGACGATGGCACGCTCCAGGTCGTATTCAATCCGGATCATCTCGGTCTTGACCGCGCCCTCCCCGAGGGTCACCAGGCAGTAGCCCGCTCGGCAGTCTCCATCCTTGGGACGACCTACGGATCCCGTGTTGACGAAATGGACTCCCTCGACGGCTCGATGCCAGGGCTTGTGCGTGTGTCCGAAGGCGATCGCGTCACCCGTCCGCGCCCCGGCATGACCCGCCATCTTGACACAGAAGGAGTCGGGCCGGTCCTCGGTCCAGTAGAGGGTGTTCAGGGTGGGGGTGCCGTGAACCAGAATGAGCCGTGGCGCCGGACGGTGACCCCCTCCCACCTGGATGTCGATCCGGAATGGGAGTGCACCCAGCTTCCTTCGGGCTTCCTCGCTCGTGTTTCGGAGAGTCCAGCGGTAGCTCAGGTGCGAAAGCTCCTCCTGACGAGGGTCCTCGTACTTGCATCCGCAATGGTCGTGGCGGGTGGCCACCGTCGAATCGTAATTCCCGGCCACTCCACGTATCCCGGACTCCTCGATGAGCCGGACGGTCTCGTTGGGCCATGGAGCATATCCGACCAGATCGCCCAGGTGGTACACCGCATCCACTGCGGGTCTCGTCTCGAGGTCCCGCAGGACGGCTTCCAGCGCTGGAAGGTTGGCGTGGACGTCCGAAATCAAGGCGATGCGCATCAGGCTCCCCGTCGCAGAAGCGATTACTTCAGCCAGCTACACAACCGAGCTGCATGAGAAAGAAACATAAACACCACGGGTCGGTCGCAGTGCGATCTCCAGCTTCCTGGGATGGGCTGGCGCACTGAACCGCCGCGTCTTCCTCCGCCGTCTCCGCCGTCACCCTGCCACGGCACGGCGCTCCCGGGACCCCGCGGCCGGATGGAGTCATGACCAGGCCCTGCGGGAATCGGGGACTGGCGCCGTGTTGCCTTGCGGGGCATTCTTCCCCCGACCTCTGAACCGAGACGAGCTCGAGGTGATTCTCTCATGTCCAGACCACGCCTGATCCGCTCCCTTCCGTTCGGCCTCACGGCACTCACTCTCCTCTCTCTCCCGTCGGCCGCCGAGCTGCACGCCCAGCGGGAAACGGGCCAGACGCCACCAGACCAGAGGCTTCAGTGGTACGAGGACCATGTGGCCATGAAGGAGCCCTCCCTCTTCAAGAACCTGACGTGGCAGTTTCTTGGTCCCCTGAACATCAGCGGCCGGATGACCGACGTCGCGGTGGTGGAGCCCAAGGGCCAGGCGTACACCATCTATGTCGCCGGCGCGTCGGGAGGGGTCTGGAAGACCGTCAACGAAGGGGTCACGTGGGAGCCCGTATTCCAACACGCCGCGTCCACGTCCATCGGCGATGTCACGCTGGCGCCCTCCGATCCCGACGTCGTCTGGGTGGGGACGGGGGAGGCGAACATTTTCCGGAGCTCGATGGCCGGAGCCGGCGTGTACAAATCGACCGACGCCGGGAAGACATGGAGACACATGGGCCTGGCTGGCACGCATACCATCCCGCGCATCGTCGTTCATCCCCAGAACCCAGCGATCGTCTACGTCGCGGCGTCGGGCCACGAATGGACGAACAACGAGGAGCGGGGACTCTACAAGAGCCTCGATGGAGGTGAGACCTGGGAGAAGGTCCTCTACGTCGATGAGATGACCGGCGTGATCGATCTGGTAATGGATCCGTCGGATCCAAACACCCTCTACGCCGCGACGTGGCAGCGGGTCCGCCAGAAGTGGAATGACCCCCGCAACGAGGAGCACTACAGGGGTAGCGCCATCTACAGGAGCTCCGACGGCGGAGCCACCTGGGAGGAAGTGACGAACGGCCTGCCGGAAGCCCGGCACAGGGGCAGGATCGGTATCGATCTGGCGCGGTCGAATCCCGACGTCATCTACGCTTTCGTGGACAACTATGAGACTCTTCGGGAGGCGGAGGAGGGTGAGACGGACTCGTACGGACGGCCCCGCGGACCGGTGATCAAGGGCGCCACGGTGTACCGCTCTGACGACCGGGGGGATAGCTGGAGCCAGACCAGCGAAACCGACGAGTACATGGAGCGGCTCTCGGGCACCTACGGTTGGGTCTTCGGTCAGATCCGGGTCGACCCCAACGACGAGGACAGGATCTACGTCATGGGCCTGGCGCTGAACGTATCTGAGGACGGCGGGAGGACGTTCCGCCGACTTCCCGGAATGCATGGGGATCACCACGGCCTTTGGATCGACCCGGCCAACTCCAACTATCTGGTGAACGTGAACGATGGAGGCGTCGCCATCTCCTATGACGGCGGGGAGAACTGGAGAACCTTCTACGACAACCTCCCCCTCGTCCAGCTCTTCAACGTCTCCTACGACATGGACGATTCCTTCCACGTCTACGGATCCATCCAGGACCACGGAAGCCGGCGGGGAGTCGTCGACCTGAGCCAGGGGCGGCAGCGGATTCCTGCGGTGGAGTGGGAGGACGCTCCCGGCGGGGAGGGCAGCCGGCACGCCATCGATCCCACCGATCCGGACATCGTGTACTCCGCGGGCTTCTACGGCACCATCGCGAGAAGCGACATCTCAAGTGAGGACCAGACCACCATCGTGCCCACACCGGAGGAGGGAAAGCCTCGCTTCCGCGGACAGTGGCTGGCGCCCTTCATCATCTCGCCCCACAACCCCAGGGTCATCTACCACGGCATGAACTACCTCTTCCGCTCGATGGATCAGGGATCCGATTGGGAGCAAATCAGTCCGGACCTCACCCACAATGACCCCGACCAGCTCGGCGACATTCCCTACCAGACGATCTTTGCCATCGCCGAGTCCTCCTTCGACTTCGGCCTCGTCTACGTGGGAACCGACGACGGAAGGGTACATGTCACCCGGGACCACGGTGTCAACTGGACGGAGCTGACCTCGCGGTTCCCGTACCGGAAGTGGATTTCCAGCATCGCCGCATCGGCCTTCGACGAGGCAACCGTGTACCTCACCCAGAATGGGAAGAGGGACGATGACTTCGCCCCGTACGTCTGGAAGTCCACGGACCACGGGGAGACCTGGGAGGATATCTCTGCCGGGATTCCGTCCGGCCCCGTGAACGTCATCCGGGAGGATCCGAAGAACCCCAGCGTTCTCTATGTCGGCACGGACCTCGGTGCCTACGTGTCCATCGATGGAGGTCGGGACTGGCACGTTCTCTCCGGCGGACTGCCGACCACGTTCGTGCACGACATCGTCATCCACCCCCGGGACGACATCGTCGTCGCCGCCACACACGGGCGGGGCATGTGGGCCATGGACGCCCGCCACATCCAGAAGCTCACGGACGAGGTTCTGGCGAAGGATCTGCACCTGTTCGAGACGGAAGCGGTCCGCATCGTCGGCCGACGCTTCGGAGGGCCGGCGCCCGGGGCTGGCGCACACATCTTCTACTATCTGAAGAATGGGGCAGAGGTCTCCGTGCTCATCCGAGACGCGTCCGGGGATACCGTCAAGGAGCTCGACGGCTCCGGTGACCGAGGTGTGAACGTGGCGATCTGGGATCTCACGCGAGACGAGGAGGAGGAGGGCCAGACCGGTCCCGTGGCCCCCGGGACCTATACGGTCGTCGTGACCGCGGGATCAGCCTCCGAGGAGGGGACCATCGAGGTGATACGATAAGGGGGGATGGAGCAGACGCGCCGTGCTGGATTTCGGTCGATTCACCCACCTCACCTTCGACTGCTACGGAACCCTGGTTGATTGGGAAGCCGGCATTCTGGACGCTTTGCGTCCGATGGTCGCGCGGCAGGCGCGACGCATCGACGAGGGCGATCTGCTCCTCCTGTACGCTCGACTCGAGGCCGAGCAAGAGTCCGGGCCCTTCCGGCCCTATCGAGAGGTTCTGAGAGGGGTGGTGGCGGGAATCGGCGCCGAGCTGGGCTTCACGCCGACGGAGGACGAGCTGGACGCCCTCGCCGACTCGGTGGGCCTGTGGCCGCCCTTCCCCGACACGGTCGAGGCCCTGGCTCGGCTTGAGATCCGGTACCCGCTGGTGATTCTGTCCAACATCGATGACGCGATGTTCGCCGAGACGGCCAAGCGGCTCGAGGTCGAGTTCGATGAAGTCATCACGGCACAGCAGATCGGGAGCTACAAGCCAGCCCGTGAGAACTTCCGCGCTGCTCTGACACGCCTGGAAGCCACGGCGGATCGGGTGTTGCACGTGGCTCAGAGCCTCTTCCACGATCACGTGCCGGCCAAGGAGCTCGGATTCACCACCGTCTGGGTGAATCGCCCCAGCCGGCAACCGGGGACCGGTGCTACGCTGCCCGCCGAGGCAGCACCCGACCTCGAGGTACCGGATCTTCGAACCCTGGTGGAAGTCATGGGCCTGTAGTCCCTGGCCCGCGAGGAGCGCATCACCGTGAAGACCATCGGCCTCCTGGGAGGCATGAGCTGGGAGTCCACCGTCCCCTACTATCAGACCATCAATCGTGTCGTGGGGGAGCGTCTCGGTGGTCTGCATTCCGCCGAAATCCTCCTCCTCAGCGTCGACTTCCACCACATCGAGCAGCTGCAGCATCGAGGTCGCTGGGACGAGCTGGGGGCCATGCTGGTGCGAGAGGCCCAGCGGCTGGAGGCGGCGGGAGCCGAGTTCACCGTCCTCTGCACGAATACGATGCACAAGGTGGCCCCCGAGATCGAAGCCGCAACCGGAATCCCACTGCTTCACATCGCGGATGCAACCGCCCGGCGCATTCAGCAGGCGAACCTCCGGTGGGTGGGCCTTCTCGGGACCCGATTCACGATGGAGGAGGCCTTCTATCGCGGCCGACTGGACGAGAAGCATGGTCTGGAGGTTCTGGTTCCCCCGCCGGGTGACCGGGAGCTCGTGCACCGGGTGATCTACGACGAGCTCTGCCTGGGTCGGGTGCTCGAACCTTCCAGGGCCGAATACCGGCGCATCGTTACCCACCTGGTCGGGGCCGGCGCCGAAGGCGTGATCCTCGGGTGCACGGAAATCGGCCTGCTTCTGGGCCAGGCGGACGTCAGCGTGCCCATCTTCGACACCGCGGTCATCCACGCGGAACAGGCGGCACTCTACGCGCTGGGAGAGGCCTGAGCTCGGCGTGGGAGGGGTGCTGGCCGACATTCAGTCCTCCCGGCGGATAGAGACGGCCAGCTTCGGATCCACCTGGACCGACCGGGGGTAGCCGAGCGCAGCGTAAGAGGCGTACCAGACGTCCCTGATCCTTGGTGGCATCCGTCCGGGTTTCGAAGACGCTTACTCCCCCGACCAAAGGCCCTTGGAGCATTTCGGCGAAGCAACGCGAACCTGGTTCTCGAACACGTTCGAGGCGCCCACCCCGGTGCAGCGCGAGGGATGGGCGCGCATCCAGAATGGTGACCATTCCCTCCTGATCGCTCCAACGGGCAGCGGAAAGACCCTCGCCGCCTTCCTCTGGGCCATCGACCGGCTCACCCATCTGGAGTCCGGCGCCGAGCCCGGCGTTAGGGTCGTCTATGTCTCTCCGCTCAAGGCCCTGGTCTACGACATCGACCGGAACCTGCGGGTCCCCCTCATCGGCATCGAGCGTGCAGCCGCGTCACGAGGGCTGGACCCTCACCTGCCCACGGTCGACGTCAGGACGGGTGACACTCCCCAGCGGGACCGGCGGCGCCAGATACGAAGTCCGGGCGAGATCCTGGTCACCACGCCGGAGTCCCTCTTTCTCATCCTCGGCTCCCAGGCTCGGGAGACGCTTCGAACCACGGAGTGGATCATCGTCGACGAGGTGCACGCCATGGCACCCAGTAAGCGGGGGGCCCATCTGGCTCTCTCGCTGGAGCGGCTCGCATTCCTCGCTAAGCGGGATCCCCAGAGAATCGGGCTTTCCGCCACTGCACGACCGGCCGACGAGGTGGCACGGTTTCTCGGGGGCGATCGCCAGGTGAGCGTCGTCGATACCCACGTCCCGCCCCATCTGGATCTGCAGATCATCGTTCCCGTGGAGGACATGACTCGCCCGGTCGTACAGACGGAAGAGGGGCCAACGATCATCGAACCGGACAGTCCCACCCCAGGATCGCTCCTGATGGCCCAGCAGGAGGAGGCGTCCCGCCAGTACGGGATCTGGCCCGCCGTCTATCCACGACTGCTCGGCCTGATCGAGGAGCATCGCACCACCATCGTCTTCGTCAACAGCCGTGGGTTGTGCGAGCGGCTCGCCCAGCGCCTGAACGAGCTGGCCGGGGAGGAACTGGTGCGCGCCCACCACGGCAGCCTCGCGCACGAACAGCGCAGGGAGATCGAGGAAGGCCTCAAGTCCGGCGCCATTCGCGCGATCGTGGCCACCAGCTCGTTGGAGCTGGGGATCGACATGGGGACCGTTGACCTCGTGATCCTGGTGGAGTCGCCAGGGTCGGTCGCCCGGGGACTCCAGCGGGTCGGCCGCTCGGGCCACGGCGTCGGCGAAGTGAGCAGGGGGAGGCTCTTCCCGAAGCACCGCGGGGACCTTCTCGAGGCCGCTGTGGTGGGCAGGAGGATGCTGGAAGGGGCCATCGAGCCGCTTCGAATCCCACGGAATCCCCTGGATGTCCTTGCGCAACATGTCGTGGCCGCGTCGAGCGTCCAGCCCTGGCCTGTGGGAGAGCTCCGGTCCCTGGTGCGTCGTGCTGCCAACTTCCGGGAGCTCCCCGAGAGCGCGCTCACGGGGGTCCTGGACATGCTCTCGGGGCTCTATCCCTCCCACGACTTTTCCGATCTTCGACCCCGCATCCGGTGGGATCGTGAGCGGGACGTGATCGAGGGCCGGTCCGGGAGCCGGATGCTGGCCGCGGTGAACGCCGGGACGATTCCGGATCGAGGGCTCTTCGGGGTGTTCCTGGGCCAGGATGGACCCAGAGTCGGGGAGCTGGACGAGGAGATGGTTCACGAGTCAACGGCCGGCCAGAACTTCACGTTGGGGGCGACGACCTGGCGCATCCAGGAGATTACCCGTGACCGCGTGATCGTGGAGCCCGCACCGGGGGAGCCGGGCCGCCTACCGTTCTGGAAGGGTGAAGGCCCCGGTCGGCCCCTCGAGCTCGGGCGCGCCCTGGGCGCCTTTGCGCGGGAGATGGCCAGTCTGGACGAGGAGGACGCGCGAAGTCGGCTCGAGCGGCAGTTCGGCCTGGATCCCTGGGCGGCGAGGAACCTCTGCAGCTACCTGAGGGAGCAGGTGGAAGCGACCGGAAGCGTACCCACGGATCGGGACCTGACCATCGAGCGGTTCCGCGACGAGCTCGGGGATTGGCGCGTCTGTATCCTCTCGCCCTTCGGGGCCCGGGTCCACGCTCCGTGGGCCCTCGCTCTTCGCTCGGCCGTCTCCGGGGCCGTGGGATATGACGTCCAGGCGCTGTGGAGCGATGACGGAATCGTGCTCACCGTCGCGGACGGCGACGAGCCTCCAGGCGCCGACCTCCTCATACCGGATCCCGACGACCTCCGCGACCGGATAATCGGAGAGCTGGCGCGGTCACCGGTGTTCGCATCGCAGTTTCGTGAGAACGCGGCTCGGGCCCTCCTGCTCCCGCGGCGACGCCCGGGCAGTCGGACCCCACTCTTCGCGCAGCGCCTGCGGGCGCAGAAGCTGATGTCCATCGCCCTGGAGTACCCCTCCTTTCCCGTCGTCATGGAAACGTACCGAGCCTGCCTGCAGGACGTGTTCGACGTCCCGGCGCTGGAGGAGGTGCTTCGGTCCATTCAGGCCGGCGAAATCAGGATTCACGAGGTGGAGACGCCGGCCCCCTCCCCGTTCGCGCGCTCCTTGGTGTTCGCCTACGTAGCCGCATACCTGTACGAGGGCGACTCCCCGGCAGCGGAGCGCCGCGCTCAAGCTCTGTCGCTCGACATGAAGCTGCTTCAGGAGCTGCTCGGGGAAGCGGAGCTTCGAGAGCTCCTCGACCTGGAGGTTATCGCGGATGTGGAGCGGAGCCTACAGCGGCAGGCCACAACGCGGCGAGCCCACAACGCCGACGCTCTTCACGACGTTTTCCGTCAGACCGGAGACCTGACACCGGAGGAGGTCCGGGAGCGAACCTCCAGCGACCCGGCGCCCTGGCTGCGGGAGCTGAAGAGATCCAGGAGAGCCGCCGAAGTCAGGGTCGCGGGACGACAGGCGTGGATCGCCATCGAGGATGTCGGGCTCTACCGGGACGCACTCGGAACCGCCCCTCCGGCCGGGATTCCCGACGCTTTCCTGGCACCCGTGGAGCGCCCCGTGGAGACCCTGCTCCTGCGGTGGGCGCGGACACACGGGCCCTTCACCACGGAAGAGATCGCTTGCCGATACGGCCTGGTCCCCGCTCAGGCTGAGGCTCTTCTAAGAGGCCTGGCGGAGGAGCAGAAGCTCCTGCGTGGCGAGTTCCGACCTGGGGAAGAGGGGGATGAGTGGTGTGAGCCAGACGTCCTGAGGCTAATCAAGAGACGAACCATCGCGAAGCTGCGCGGCCAGGTGGCTCCGCTTCCCAGGTCGGTCCTGGGCCGCTTCCTTCCCGCGTGGCACCGGATCGGCGAGAGCCGATTCGAACGAGGCCGCCTGGAAGAGGCGATCGTCCGGCTGGAGGGTCTTCCCCTGAGCTACAGGGAGCTGGAACGCTCGATTCTGCCCGTCCGCGTCCCCGGGTTTCGCCCCGAACACCTGGACGAGTTGGGAGCCATGGGGTGGCTGGTGTGGGTCGGACATTCGCCACTGCGTAGTGACGACGGACGCATCGCTCTCTACCGGCGCGACAGGGTGGGTCGCCTGCTGGAGCCGGCTGGAACCGAGGACTCGCAGGATGATCTTGGCGACCCCCACAGGATGATTCTGCGGCACCTCGAGGAGCGTGGAGCTTCCTTCTTCTTCGAGCTCACCGCGGGCCTCAGCCTCGGCAGCGCCGATCTCATGGATGCCCTTTGGGAACTGGTGTGGGCGGGTCTGGTGACCAACGACACATTCCGGGCCCTGCGGGGCCTCGGGGCTCGACGCGCCCTGCAAAGGCGCCGCGGCCGAGGTCGAACATCTCTCCTGGCGGGGCGCTGGTCCCTCGTTCAGGATCTCATGTCGGAGGAGGCTTCTCCCACGGAGCGCGCCCACGCCTGGGCCACCACATTGCTGGAGCGGCACGGCATCGTGACTCGAGAGACGGCTGCCATCGAGGGCCTTCGCGGAGGGTTCTCGGCGGCGTACCGGGTGCTCCGCACGATGGAGGAGTCAGGGAAGGTGAGAAGGGGGTACTTCGTCGAGGGGTTGGGCGGCGCCCAATTCGTTTTTCCGGGAACCGTGGATCGCCTGCGGCGAATGCGGGAGACGGACCCGAGCCGGGAGGTCCAGATCCTCAGCGCCGTCGATCCCGCCAATCCCTACGGCTGGCTTCTCCCGTGGCCGGAGTACCGGGATGAGAGCGCCCGGGGTCCGCGTCGCGTGGCGGGCGCTTCCGTCGTCCTGGTGGACGGAGCGCCCGTGCTCTACCTGGACCGGGGAGGCCGACGGCTCCGGAGCCTCGTGGAAGTCGACGAGAATGCACTCGACTCCGCCGTCCAGGCGCTGCCGGACCTGGCCACCCACCGGCCCAGGCGCGTCATTCTGCTGGAGTGGGTCGACGGAGAGGCCGCGGCGGGATCGCGGTTGGCGCGACTCCTGGCTCGGGTCGGTTTCCGCCGCGAGTTCCGGTCGCTGCGGCTTCACGTGCCCTGATCTCCACGGAGCGAGGAATGCCTGAAGGAGACACGGTCCATCGAATCGCCAGCAGTCTCGACCGTGAGCTGCGCGGCGAAGTCATGGATCGCATCGAGCTTCAGGACCTCGGGTCCGTGCCGGAGCTCGAGCGCCGCCAGGTCGAGAGCGTCCAGGCGGTCGGGAAACACCTGCTGTTGAACGTGGAGGGAGGCTGGACCGTACGAGTCCACCTGGGTATGAAGGGCAAATGGCGACGCCTCCATCGCGGCCAGGCACGGCCTCGGCATCCCACGCTGCTGATCCAACGAGGCGACACCCTGTACGTGTGCGTGCGGGCTTACCGCGCGGAGCTCGTCCGGACCAGCGCGCTGCGCTCGCACCCGCGGCTCTCGCTTCTGGGACCCGACCTGCTGCGGGATCCGCCGCCCCTGACGGAGGCGGTCGCCCGAGCAACGCTCCCGGGTTATAGACACCGGGAGATCGGCGAGGTGCTCCTGGACCAGCACGTGGCCTCCGGGATCGGGAACGTGTACAAGAGCGAGGTTCTCTTCGCGTGCCGTGCTCACCCTCGCACGTTGGTGGGGACGCTCAAGGAGGACGCCCTCGTGCAGATCTACCAAGAGGCCGCCCGCATGATGCGGGCAAACCTGAAGACCGTTCGTCGTACCTCCGTGCCGCTCCAACGGAGACCCCATCCTTCCAGCCCACGCCTCTGGGTGTACGGGCGGGACGGAAAGCCCTGTCTCGAGTGCGGGGTCGTCATCGAGAGGATCGTCCAGGGAGACATGGCCCGCCCCACCTATCTCTGCCCGGCGTGCCAGGACCCCGACCGGAGTACCTCCCACGATCTCCCGGCAGACGCGTGATCCTCTCGTTGATTCCTGGCGGCCTCTTCCAGGGGGATCCCGAGTCCTCCTGAGAACGTGGGGAACCTGTTGGCTTCATCGGGTTTTGAAGGGCCGAAGCTCCAGTTTCGCCGCGTGCACTCCAGCCGAGGCTGGAGCGCGAGGGGCGCGAGCTGGCGCCCGGGCAGCTCCGAGTCCGCTGCATCGTCGGCCGGCGATGCCGAATCAACCCATACGACGGCTCCTTGAATGGCGCCTGAAGCTTCCCCCAGCAAGCACCTCCACCCAGGGGAGCCGCCTCAGACGCGCTTCCACACATGCGGTACCTGTCGAGACGGGTGGACGACCTGGCAGGACTTCCTGCGCGATCCGGATCTTCGGATCGTCGGATTGCAGGCCGTTCCAGACGAGCCTGATGAGAATCTCTTGCTGTTCGAGCACCGCTGCGGCACATCGATCTCCATCCCGGCGAAACGGCTCCGCCACCTGTTGCCTGATCCCGACGATGGAGCCGGCTTACCCCTTCTCATGGGCTCCCCGGAGTGCGGACTCCACTGTATGGACCTCGAGGATCTGATCGCCTGCGACCGACCTTGCGCGAATGCCCGTGACCGGCGCCTTCTCGAGATCGTGTTGATCCTGAAGGACCGCGGGTGAAGCAGTGGGGGCGCTCGGCGCGCATCCATCCTCCCAGCGCCCCGATTGCGGACTTGCGCCTCGGACCCGGGCCCCTCCCAGGACGCCGCAGCGCAACGATAGGGTGCTGGAAGAGACAAACGCCGTCGCGGAGGACACATGACCTGGTACGACGACGACTCGCTCTGGCTGGCAACGCGAAGCATGATGTTCGCCGACCGCCTGTGGGAGAAAGCGCCCCAGGACGTCGACGACCTCCTGCAGCTTCTCGACCTCCAGACTCCAGCGAGCGTGCTGGACCTCTGCTGCGGTCCCGGACGCCACTCGCTGGAGCTCGCTCGCAGAGGCTTCGCGGTCACCGGAGTGGACCGGACCGCCTCGTACCTGGACGAAGGCAGGCAGCATGCCGAGAAGGAGGGTTTGGAGGTGGAATGGGTCCAGAGCGACATGCGTGCCTTCCGTCGACCGGACGCGTTCGACGCCGCCCTAAACCTCTTCACTTCATTCGGATACTTCGAGAATCGGGTGGACGACCGGCGAGTCGTCGAGAATCTGTTCCAGTGCCTCAAGCCGGGAGGGAAAGTGGCGCTGGAGCTCATGGGAAAGGAGAATCTTGCCCGGGTGTTTCAACCGCGAGACTGGCGAGAGGTGGACGGGGATCTGTGGCTGTACGAGCGGGAGCTCCAGCAGGACTGGAGCTGGATCTCCAATCGTTGGATCCACGTGCAGGGCGACCAGTGTCGCGAGTTCCGGGTGGGCCACCGTCTGTACTCTGCCTTCGAGCTCACATCCCTGCTGGAGGATTGCGGCTTCCGGTCCGCCCGAGCCTACGGCAGCCTGGCCGGCATCCCGTACGACCAGGACGCCCAACGACTCGTTGTGGTCGCGGAGAAGTAGGGTGCCGTGCTACGTGCCTTTTCGCCGGGCAAAACGCAGGCCCGACCACGTCGCATCGATGGCCGCGATCTTGTAGTCCACCAGGCCTGCGGCCAGGCCGGCTCGACGAACCTCCGCCTGGGAAAGGTCGGTTTCGACCCCGGAGGCCTTTTTCGGCCAGGCGATCCAGAGCCCACCCCTCCCAGCGAGACCTCCCAATGCGGCCACGCGCTCATCGAGATCCCTCTTGGACCTGGGGAACCAGAGGACCAGATCGCACGGTCCTCGGCTCCTCCGCCGCAGTCGGACGCCTTTCGGCAGGTCGCCAAGGGTGTCCTCAAACCCACGGGGGGCGTTCACCAGAAACACGGTCATACCCGCTCGCATGCCCAGCTTCTTCGCCAGAGGGGTCCCTGAGTACCCTTCCATGCTGGACGCCGGCACCACCGGCTCGGTCGGCGGATCGGCAATCGCCCGCTCCAGGTCGGCCGGCATCTCGTCCCACGAAGTGTAGACAACATCGGGAAGGAGGGTCTGGATTGCCTCCACCTTCCCCGGGTCTCCCCCCGCGAAGACAAGGGGCACGTGGCGCGTGCCCGCGGACTTCCTCACCCCCAATGCCAGGTCCCGCCCCTGCGCCGGAAGGCGACTCAGGTCCACGATCAGGGCATCCGGAGGATCCGCTCGCAGCTCCTTCATGAAGCGCGGACCCGCCGGCACTCGGGCGTCGACGTCGAAACCCGCCGCCCGCAGCGTTTCGGCTCGCTCCTCCGCCTCCGCGCGGTTCCAGTGGACGAGCCTTATCTTGCCCATGGTGCTCCCATCGAACGAGGGATTGTCTGACTCGAGCGGACGCGACCGACCCGGCAGAGCAGAATGGACTCACTCCGATACTTCATCGCGCTGATCACCGTCATCGCCACCCCACCGGGTCTTCTCATCTGGCTCGCGATCCATCCCCTGGCGCCGCGCTGGCGGCGAATCGGCGCGTTCTGGACCTACACCATCCTCGGCGTGCCCAGCGGCGCTCTGATGGTGTGGCTGTTCCTACGGCGCCACAACCTTCTTGCCGTGGATTTCGGCACGCGCTATTCCCTGATCGGACTTGGTCTCGTGTCCCTGGGGGTGGGATCCGCGATCACCCTCAAGCGCCGAAAGCTACTGTCCTACGGAATCCTCGCAGGTCTGCCGGAGCTCTCGCCCCGACGATATCCCGGTCGCCTCCTCACCGAAGGAATCTACTCCCGGATCCGCCACCCCCGGTACGTGGAGACGGCGCTCTGGGTGCTTGCGTACGCGGCAGTCGCCAACTTCCTCGCGTCCTGGGTCGTACTGGCCTTGAGCCTACCCATTCTCTATCTGATTGTGCTGCTGGAGGAGAGGGAGCTGCGGGATCGCTTCGGAAGAAGGTACGAGGAGTACTGCGCACAGGTGCCGAGGTTCATTCCCCGGCGGAGGAAGACCCGAGGCGGGGCGCGGTCGTTTGAGCCCGCGAAGAAGGCCGACTAGCTTGCGGATGATGACACCTGGCCTGTCGGTGGCAGCGCGGCGGTCCACCCGTCCTGCCTCGCCCCTCACACAGAGATGGAACGTGCCCGCGGTCGATTACCGTCTCGTCGCGAATTTCTACGACTCCCTCGTGCAGTTCGACGAGGACGTTCCCTTCTTTGTGCAGGAGGTCGCGGCGGTGGGCGGGCCGGTTCTGGAGCTCATGGCCGGAACCGGACGACTCTCCATACCCCTCGTGGAGGCTGGAGCGCGTCTCACCTGTGTAGATTCCTCGCCGGACATGCTCGGAGTTCTTCGCCGAAAGCTCCAGGACAGGGGTTTGACGGCCGAGATCGTGGAGGCCGACGTGCGAACGATGGACCTGGCACGTCGGTTCGATCTGGCGATCCTCCCGTTCAACTCCTTCTCGGAACTGGTGTCGGTGTCTGACCAGCTCCAGGCTCTCCGTTCGGTCCACCAGGCTCTCCACGAAACAGGGCGATTCACCTGCACGCTCCACAACCCGGTCGTTCGACTGCGCACCATCGACGGCGAATGGCACTCCGTCGAACCTGCCCCGTTGCCATCGGGCGAGGGAGGGGTCGGACTACGATACCGGCTGGATTTCGACCCCGAGACCCGCACGGTAACCGGCACCCAGGTATTCGAGACGTTTGGCTGCAAGGGGGAGCAAACGGCCGAGCACCCGCAGCACGTTCGCTTCTCCCTGCCCAGCTATTCCGAGTTCCTGGAACGGGCACACTCGTCGGGCTTAAGCGTGATCACCATCTACGGCAACTACGACCGCGCTCCGTACCGGGAGGAGGACAGCCCGTACATCATCGCAGAGCTCGCGCCGAGGGCTGGTGGGCCTCGGAAAGGAGCTAGCGCCTGATGCCCGACCTCGGGTCCACCCCGTCCGAGGTCGTCAGCCAGGGAGAACGTCGTGAAGCGGGCTCTGTGAGAATCCCGTTGCCGCCCCGGCTTGGGCGGCGTAGGCTAGATATTGAAGACGACCAGACGGCGGACTTCCGGGGACGGCCTACGCATGTCCTGCCCTGGGCCCGGGAGCCTTGCTGGAATCACCTTTCGGCGATCCGGAGAAGAAGCGATGGCACACAATATTCGGCGGGTCGATTACTACTACACCACGATCAAAGACCACCCCGGAGAAGCGTACAAAATCCTATCCCAGCTGGCGGAGCTGGGCATCAACCTCCTCGCTTTCAGTGGTGTTCCCGTCGGGCCCGAGCGCACCCAGCTCACCCTGTTCCCCGAAGACGAGAGCAAGATGATCAGCGCGGGACAGCGGGCGGGACTCGACTTCGACGGGCCCCATCCGGCGCTCCTCGTCCAGGGCGACGATGTGCTCGGCGCCCTTGCCGGAATCCATGGCAAACTGTATGACGCCAGGGTGAACGTGTTCGCCTCCAGCGCCGTCACGGATGGGCGAGGCAGCTACGGGTACATCCTCTTCGTCAGACCCGAGCAGCTCGACCGGGCTCTGAATGCTCTCGAGATGTGAGGACATGCCTCCCGGGGATCCCCCGGAGTCGTTCGGGGGCTAGCTGCCCCTGCGAAGACACCGGAGGGCGGTCGCTGTACGGTCAGCGCCAGCGCCCACGTTTGAGAGTCTGAAAGCCGGCGAAGCTCACGCTGCCGGCCGGACCATCGACCTCTGCGTGGCCAGTGCGGCTCGCTGCTGCTCCCGCCCCAGCCACAACCCCACCAGGAGCCACACCGCAGCGAGCGGAACCATGGTGAATGCCAGAGCCGAAATGCCAAGACCGAGCCAACCCATGAACGCATAGGACCAGGCTCCCACCTGGTCGCCGGCACGGTATACGAACGTGTCGATGAAGTTCTTCGCCTTGTACTTGTCCTCCCTTGGGAGGACCGTGTACAGCACCTCCCTCGTGGGACGCGCGAGGGCGAAGTTCGTGGACCTCCGAAGCACCTGAAAGATCACTAGCGCGGCCAGAACCGGCATCGTACCGAGGACGGAGAACCCGAACACGGTCACCGCGGGCAGGATTGCCAGGGTCAGACCGATCCCTAGCCACCGCAGGATCCGGCCCGTGAGAAACGCCTGGGTGACAACCGTCAGCAGGTTCACCGCCAGGTCGATGCGCCCGAACACGGCGGTGCGCACGGCCCGATCCGTGAAGGTCCTTCCCACGATCTCGGCCTGCTGGAAGTAGAGGAAGGTGGAGGCAATGGTGAACAGCAGCATGTACACCACGATTCCGACCAGATACCGCGAGCGGACCACGTGGGTCACGCCGTCGATGAAGCTCCCCCCGATCACCGCTTCGTCCAGGGCTTGGTCGGGCACGGCTCGGTCGGGCACCTCTTCGTCCGCTACTCCTTCGGCAGGTCCCTCGTAGACCCGCCCGCGTTGCTCGAACCCTGACGTGAGACGGGACAGCCTGTGGACGGTAAAGACCGCCATTTCCAGGAGAGCGATGGCGATGATCAGGAGGTTGACCGGACCCAGGCGCACGGCCAGGAATGCGGGTATCGACGATCCGGCGATGGCGCCGAGCGTTCCGCCGAGTGCGATGAATCCGAAGAGACGCTTACTCTGATCGGTGTGGTAGATGTCCGTCATGAACGACCAGAAGACAGACACCACGAACAGGTTGAAGACACTCAGCCACATGAAGAAGATCCGGCCGATCCAGAGGTTCCACTCCGGCGCCGCTCGGAACAGGAGGAAGAAGAGAACCAGATTGAACATGAAGAAGCGATAGGTCAGCGGGACAAACCGCCTCCGGGGCCAGCGGGTCACCGCGCCCGCGAACAGCGGATGGACCAGCAGCATGCCCAGAAGCGTCCCGGTGAAGAGCCACGGAAGGTTCTCCACGCCCCCCGCCACACCGGCCTCCTCCCGCATCGGTCGGAGCACGTAGTAGCTGGACAGGACGAAGAAGAAGTAGGCACAGGACCAGAAGAGGGCCCCAATCTCCCTTTCCCGAACGTCGACCGCTCGCTGGAACAGCGTCGCGGCACGGATCATCCGGAGCTCCGGGCGTGCCAGGCTGCGAGGACGCGCTCTTCCTTTTCCGGCGCCAGTCCGGCCCGCGGCTGGGCTCGCGCCTCTTCCGGCCGGCCATGCCACCAATCGAGGGTGTCCAGGACCGTCTGGTACAGCGGCCGGAAGGTGAGACCCTTGGCCACCGCACGGTGGTTGGTGAAGGTGGAGAAGCCCGCCATCTCTGAACTGTCCTGCACCACGGTGGTCATCTCCATCCAGGGTCTCACCTCCTGGGAGAGGAGGAAATCCCAGTCAACCCAGGTGAAGCTCAGCTCGACGTTGCTCACGCACGCCCGGATGCCGTGCAGAAGCTCCGCGATCGTGATGGGGGAGCGGGGACCGAGTCCATTGTACACCCCGGTCTCCGCCGCCTCGGCCATGCGCACCATCCACTGGGCCAGGTCCCTGACGTCGATGTACTGCGTCAGGGTGGAACCGTCTCCGGGAGCCAGGATCTCGCCTCCGCGCTGTACACGCACGGGCCAGTACGCAAAGCGATCCGAGCGATCCCGAGGCCCGACGATCAGCGTGGGACGGACGACGAGACAACGCCCCGGAAAGGCCGCCTGGGCCGTCCGTTCCGCGATGGCCTTGAAGGCCCCGAACGTCTCACCGGTGATTCGCTCGTCATCCGGTGGATGGTCCGGGGGGAGCTCCATGAGTGGACCGGTCTCGTCCTGGCCCACCGTGGCCGAGTCGGAGTACACGGACAGGGAAGATACGTAGACGTAATGCTGCACCGAATCCTTCAGGATCTCCGTGCTCTGGCGCACCCAACGGGGAATGTTGGCATTGTTGTCCATGCACACGTCCCACTGGCGGCCCTCCAGCGCCGTCAGGTCATCGTTCCGGTCCCCGATCAGCTTCTCGGCCTCTGGAAACAGATGCGGATCCGTGCGGCCCCGGTTGAATAGGGTCACCTCGTGGCCTCGCTCCAGGGCGTACTCCACCATGTGCGGACCGATGAAGCCGGTCCCGCCCAGGACCAACATGCGCAGCGGCTTTGCCGCTTGACCCGCAGGTGGGCGGGGCACACCATCCGTGCCTCCCAGAGATCGGGGACCTTCGAGGCTCACTGCCCCCAGGGCCACCGCGGACGTCTTGATAAACTCTCTACGATCCGCCACGCTTCTCCAATCCTTTCACGGTGACGCACCCGGGGGGAGTGCGCGGACGCGTGGTGCCTCCGGTCGGGCTAAGAGTGCATCATACCATGGCTCGATCGCTGCCGGGGAATCCGCCTACAATACGGAGCACCGTCTCCGCGAACCAGCTTTGGAGTCAGCAGACATGAAGCCGCTGCTTCCTCAGAAGTGTCCCATCGCGCTGCTCTGGCTCACGTGGGCGCTGTACGCCGCAGGCGCCGCATACCTGGTGGTCCGCATGGGCCTCGGGTGGACCATCGCCTGGCTGATTCTGGTGCCGGCCGCGCTGCTGCTGTACGTGCGCGTCTTCCCGCGAATCTCCCCTCTCCTGGGATACGGTCGCGTCGATGACGAGCCAGCCGGGAAGGTTACCAGCAGGCCCGTCGAGGTTACCCTGTACTCCTCGGCGGGCTGTCCGTTCTGCCCGATCGTTGAGGAGCGGCTCACGGCATTGAAGGACGAGATGGCTTTCGACCTGGAGCGAGTGGACGTCACGCTGCGGCCCGGCCTCGTCCGCAAGAAGGGGATCCGAGCGGTTCCCGTCGTAGAGGTGGGGAACCGCAGAATCGTCGGGCACGCCACCACCCGGGAGCTCGCAGAGCTGATCGCCGGTTGATCCACGCCGGGGGCTCCCAGCCTTTCGGCGACCGTAATGATTCGAAGGATTGACGAGGAACCCATGAAGCCGTGGCTGATTGGAATCGCCCTGGCATTCCCCCTCCCCGGCTGTGCTGCCGCTCAGGGAGAGGTCAACGTGTTGATCGTGTACTACTCCGCGACAGGCCACACTCAAGCCTTGGCGGAAGCAGTGGCGACGGGAGCGAGATCCGTCGGTGGGACAGCCGTCCGGCTCCGAAGCGTCTCCGACGCCACCGGCAACGATCTCTTGACAGCCGACGCGGTGATTCTGGGGAGCCCGGTCTACAGCGCTAACGTGGCGCCTCAGATCCTGTCCTTCATCAACACGTGGCCCTTCGAGGGGGAGCCCATGCGCGACAAGATCGGCGCCGCATTCGTGGCTGCTGGAGGGATATCCGCCGGTGAGGAAGCCACTCAGCTGAGCATCTTGAGAGCCATGCTCATATTCGGAATGATCGTCGTGGGGGGGCCGGAATGGCCCGGAGCCTTCGGCGCTTCCGCGGTCGTGGAGGAACCGCCCTTCGACGAGCGGCCCGAAGAGGGCTTGATCCACCCCCAGTTCCTGTACAAGGCTGAGGCCTTGGGCCGCCGGGTCGCGCAAGTGACCCGCGATCTCCGCGCGACGCCCTAGCCCCCGGCATGTTCGTGAGAACGCCCGGCACTCGAGGGAGAGATGATGAGCACGCTTCGACAGGCGGTCACTGATTTCCTGGGGTTGAAGCGGATCGCCGTGGCTGGCGTTTCCCGGGATTCACGCCAGGCGGCGAACGCCATCTACCGAAAGCTGAGGCAATCGGGATACCTGGTCTTCCCCATCAACCCCAACGCTGAGGAGGTGGAGGGGGACGCGTGTTACCCCGACCTCGCTTCCGTTGAAGGCGGCGTGGAGGGAGTCGTGGTTGCAACGCATCCGAGGGTTACCGAACGGGTGATCCGTGACTGCGTCTCGCTCGGAGTCAACCACGTATGGATCCACCGCTCCTTTGGTGCGGGGAGTGTCTCCGAAGAGGCGGTCCAACTGTGCCACGACGCCGGAATCGAGGTGATTCCCGGAGCATGTCCGATGATGTTCTGCGAGCCGGTGGACCTGGGCCACCGCTGCATGCGCTGGTTTCTTCGAATCACCGGTGGGCTGCCCGATGTCGATGTCTCTTCCTGATTGCAGCGGAGACGCCCGTTCTGCCGTGTCTGGGAATCGGGGGGCCCGGTGACCGCGGCCAACCTCGAGCCCCGCGCGGCCGAAGCCACCGACGTCGCGAACATCCGCGAGATCCTGCAAGCATGTGCATTGCCTCACGAGGGGCTGGAGGCCCTGATCCGGGACTTCTTCGTGCTGGAC
>JBDHKE010000004.1:68782-99827 GCA_039586555.1 Gemmatimonadota bacterium
TGCTGGACGTAGGTGGTCGCGTGGTAGGCGTGTCCGGCGTGGAGCGGTACGGGTCTTCGGCTCTCCTCCGCTCGGTGGCGGTGGATCCCCAGCAGAGATGCAGGGGCCATGCGACCCTCCTGGTCGCCCGCGCGCTCGAACACGCCCGGGACGGAGGGGCGGAGGAGACCTACCTGCTTACCGAGACGGCCGAAGGCTTCTTCCGCCGATTCGGCTTCGCCCCGATTCCGAGAGCTCTGGCGCCCTCCTCCATCCAGTCTGCACGGGAGTTCGTCGAGCAATGTCCGGAGACCGCCGTGCTGATGAGACGGCTGGAAGCGGATGCTGCGCTTCCGAAGGTCTACCTCGCAGCGTCCATCCGGGGCGGTAGAGGAGAAGCGGCCCTCTACCAGAAGATCATCGATTCCCTTCGCCCCCATGCCCGGATCCTGACGGAGCACCTCGCAGACCCCGAGCTCGACGAGCGGGGCGAATCGGCCAACGAGGACGAGTGGATCTTCGGGAGAGACCTGGAGTGGCTTCGCGAGGCGGACGCGTTGATCGCCGAGGTCACGGTCCCGTCATTGGGGGTGGGGTACGAGCTCGCGAGAGCCGAAGATCTGGGGCTGCCCATCCTGTGCCTGTTCCGACAGCAGAATGAGCGAGCGCTGTCTGCTATGGTCCGTGGGAATCCCGCTCTTCTCGTCGCCGACTACCGTAAGCCCGATCAGGCGATCGAGGCCGCCTTGCGGTTCGTGGACCGAGTGCGCCGATCGAAGGGAAGGCCATCGAAGGAAGCCTGAGGCCGGCCCCGAGGTCAGCTTCCCGGATCCGATTCTCGCCGCTCCAGCCTCAGGAGATCGGCTTCCGCCGCCACGTGTCCGAGCCTGGCCCACTCTGGACTGTGGGCGATCTCCCTGATGAGGGCGATGGCTCGCGCCGTGTCACTTCTCGTCAGGTGCCAGACCGCGACCCCGTATCCCACCGTCGGCCACTGCCCGCCCCACTTCTCTCGATCCAGGAGGTCCTCCCCGTCCATGAAGCCCCGATAAAGGAGGAGGGTCTCATAGTAGTGACGGTTGCTCCCCGGTCGTATCAGACTACCCTCGTACTCGTCCGCCGAAGGTTCGTCCATGACGATGCCCGGCTGCACCCACTCGAGCACACGGGCCGCTTCGGCATCTCGACCTGCACGCATCAGGGCTCGCCATCGCCAGGCCGTGATCGCCGCGCGTGTCCGGATGTCGGAAGCGATCAGCATGCAGTGGCGAGGGTCACCAGGAGCTTCACCTCGCATCGCCAACTCGAGGGCTACCGGGTCCTCCGCCAGCGCCGCGCACCGTGCGTATTCCTGCGCAGCCTGGTCGAAGCGGCCGGTGAGGTAGTACACGAGGCCGCGAAGGTACGCTGAGTTGAAGCCGTACGGATCGAGTTGAACCGCCCGGGCCAGGTCCGTCAGAGCCTCGTCAGGACGCCGAAGTCGGATCAACCGATGAGCCCGACCCAATAGCAGACGGTAATCCCTCGGGGCGATCCGGATCCCCCGGCTGTACAGATCAACCGCCTCTCCGTAGCGCCAGACCTCCTCTCGAGCGAGCGCGGCCTCGATGATACGCTCGACCTCGGCCGGTTCCCGTCGCAGGGCTTCGTCTGCGGAATGAATGCGCTCCAGCTGCTGCGGGGTGGCCTCCCTGGGCTCGAAGCGCACTCCGAGGGGAGACGATTGGCCATCCTGAAGATCAGTCAGCCCCAACGCAGCACTCGCACCGGGCGGGGCCTCCGGCCCTCCCTCCAGTTCATCAGTTGAATCCGCACGTGCACACCCCACGAGGAGCGCGACGACGAAGAGCAACCCGGTGGTGCAACTCACGGTCTCTCTCTCACGCATCCTGGGAACGGAAGAACGCACCGACCCGTGGCAAGCCCCTTCACCCTTCAAGCTCTGGGGCCAAGAATGACCGGGCGCCAGGCAGCCCGCAACACTTCCTCGAAGCGATTCCTCCGGGTGCGGCCACTCCAGCCACATACCTCAAGACCGCTGGCGATCCGCGGTGACCGGGCCCAGCTTAGGTGCGGCCCAGCTTAGGTGCATCATGGCGCGAAGCGGCGCGATCCACGAGGTTCGGCCGCGTGATTGGGAGGTCCGGATGATCCAGCCACTATGTTTGCTGCCGCTTCTCGTTCTGGCCGCGAGTCCCCAGATGCGCTCCGGAGAGGACGTTCTTCGGGCCATGCACGAACGCCACTCCCAGACCACCATCGGACCCCTGGTGCTCATCCAGTCGGTGGTCTACTTCGACCCTGGGAGCGGAAGACCGGACCGGGCGGAGATTCGCTACCAATCCATGGATCTGCCCGGCATGGTTCGCAGCGACGTCGCCCCCCTGGATGACCGGGTCACGGAGCTCTTCCGGAACGACTCCATCTTCCGGATGCGAGGAGACTCCGTCGCGGTGGCACGTCCCAGCTTCCACCCCGTGCTCCTTCTTGGATTCGATGCCTACACCCAGCCTCTTTCCCAGACCGTGCACACACTCGAGCGCATCGGGATCGACCTGAACAGGTTGCGGGAGGATGAGTGGCAGGGACGGCCCGTCTGGGTGGTGGGCTCATCCTCTCCGGGGGATCGAGCCAATCAGTTCTGGATGGACAAGGAGAGCCTGCTTTTCCTTCGTCTCATCACCACCGACGGGAGCACCGGGGTGGTCCGGGAGATACGATTCCGCGACCACCAGCCCCTGGGGGGCAGCCGGATTCCAACCGTGGTCGAGTTCTACGTGGACGGTAGGCTGACCATCACGGAGCGGTCCACTTACTGGGCCACCGACGTCGAGCTCCCGCGCAGCCTGTTCGCTCTGGAGCGCCGCAGCCGCCCAACCTGGGTGCGGCACTGACCCACCGGACGGTGTCAGGGCTTCCACACCGCGCCGACGATTCCTCGCGTTGCAGACTCCTGCCGAGTGCTTGCCATTCCCAGGCTCTCTACTCCAGGTTGGCGGGGGCCCGAGGCCCACCGTCACGCATCCGGCTTCAGAGTTCCCTCGGCGGCCGTGTCCCTCTCTCGGTGCCGTCACAGATTGAAAGCCGAGTCATCGCCCATGAAGCCTCCAAAATTCGCCGCTCCAGCCCTGTTGGGGATCCTGCTCGTGAGCGGCTGCGCTACCCTCCAGCAGATCACGGCGCTGCGCCAGGTCGATTTCTCCCTTCACCGCGTATCCGAGCTGCGCGTTGCAGGCGTGGAGCTCGACCGTGTCCGCTCGTTCTCGGAGCTCGGCGTTGTGGATGTGAGTCGCCTCGCGGTAGCCCTGGCCAACCGCGACGTCCCCCTCGAGCTCGCCCTCCACGTGTTCGCCGAGAACCCCCCGGACAACCCCGTATCCGCACGGCTCCTCCAGATGGATTGGACGCTGCTGCTTCAGGACAGGGAGACGATCTCCGGAAGCCTGGCCCGGAGCTTCGAGCTCCAGCCCGGCGTTCCGACGGACGTGCCTGTCGATGTCCGCCTCAACCTGGTGGAGTTCTTCGAAGGCAGCTCACAGGACCTGATCGAGGTTGCACTCTCCCTCGCAGGGCAGGGAGGTGCATCCAAAGAAATCAAGCTACAAGCCCTGCCCACCATCGACACGGCTCTTGGGCCCATCCGCTACCCGCAGCCCATCACGATCGTCAGCCGCACGGTGGGAGGCGAAAGAGATTAAGGAGACCGCAATGAACGGGACGTCCGATCCGTCAGCGGACAGCGAGCTCTACAGCGTACACCCGTCCGTCTTCTACGCTCGGTCGATTCTCGACAACCTTGCGGACAGAACCGGCCGGTCTCTGGAGGATTGGATCCAGCTCCTTCACGAAGCGTCGCCGGATGCGAGAGCCCGTCGGAACTGGCTCGTGAGAGAGCAGGGACTCGGGGCTACAACCGCCTCCATGATCGCCGAACAATCCCTGGGCATGGGCGCTGAGAAGCTCGACCCTGCGGCCTACCTGAAGGCCGCCGCCGGGTACGTGGATGCGATGTACTCGGGCGCCAAGGCCGGCCTTCGGCCCATTCACGACTCCATCTTGAAGTTCGCCCGGACGCTTGGGAGCGACGTGAAGGTCTGCCCGGTCAAGACGGTGGTGCCCCTCTACCGCAGGCACGTCTTCGCCCAGATCAAACCCGCCGCCAGGAACCGGCTCGATCTGGGACTTGCACTGGGAAAGACCACACAGGAGCTCCCCCACCGCCTCGAGGAGATCCTGAGCATGGACAGGAGCGACCGGATCACTCACCGATTCGCCCTCGGAACGGTGCAGGACTTCGATGGACAGGTCATGGAGTGGCTCCGTATCGCCTACGCCACCGACCTGTAGGAGCCGCGGAGACCCAGGAAGGGAAACCGATCCGCTCCTCTAAGCGTAGAGTAAGACGTGAACAGACGGCGTTTTCTTTCGCGTGTCGCCCTCGCCGGGGCGCTCCTCGCGGACCTCTTCCTCCAGGGGGATCCGGTCTCTCATCACGGCCTGTCCCAGGAGGCCTTCGCCGCGGCCGCCGCCGCACAGGATCGGTACACCCCCTCTCTGCTCGGCATTCCCGGAGTCGTGGGCACGGCCATCGGCCTGGGATCTGACGGCCAGCCCGTCGTTAAGGTCTATCTTTCGGTGGTGGGAGTCGCAGCTCTGCCCGCGGCCCTCGACGGGATCACACTGGTCCCGGAAGTCACGGGTCCGTTTCGGGCACTGGCTCAGGAACCCAGCCAGTCCGAGAGCGATGGTAACCCCGTCGATCCGAGGTCCCATTTCCCACGACCTGTGCCCATTGGCGTCTCCTCCGGTCAGGCCAACGTCACTGCCGGCACCATCGGTGCCCGGGTGACAAACGGCACCGAGGTTTTCGCGTTGAGCAACAACCATGTCTTCGCCGCGTCCAACGACGCGCGCATCGGAGACAACATCATACAGCCGGGAATCCGCGACGGTGGCCGGGATCCGGATCATGCCATCGGCACCCTCGCCGACTTCGAGCCCATCCGGTTCTGCGGCAGTTTCCCCCTCACCTGCCCGGAGAACCTGATCGACGCCGCCATCGCGTCGACGACCACCGACAACCTCCAGAACGAGACGCCGCCCAATGGCTACGGTGTTCCCCGGAGCGATCCCGTGGAGGCCAGGCTGAATCAGCAGGTCCAGAAGTATGGTCGCACGACGGGCTTGACACAGGGCTTCGTGAGCGGGATCCGAGCTACCGTCAACGTAGGCTACCGAGGGCGATCCGCTCGATTCGTGAACCAGATCATCGTCTCCGGCTTCTTCAGCCAGGGAGGCGACTCCGGGTCGCTGATCGTTACCAGGGGTAGGGGCGGAGACGACCGTCGTCCGGTGGGTCTCCTCTTCGCTGGAGGCACGGGAACTACCATCGCGAATCCCATCGGGCCGGTTCTCGACCGCTTCGGCGTGTCCGTCGACGGAGGTTAGACAGGAGTCGAGATGAAGCGGGACATCGAAGCGGCGCACAAGAAGCTGACCGATCGGGTGATCGCGCTCCCGCGGGTCTCAGGAACCGCCATCGGCATCCACCATGGGAAGCCGTGCCTCAAGGTGTTCGTGTCAGGCGAGGATCCCAGCCACAAGCGCCGGATTCCCTCCGTTCTCCAGGGGTTCAGGGTGGTGGTGGAGAAGAGGGGACCCTTCGAGGCTCTCTAACCACACCCTCCAGCCGCTGCACGCCGCTGCTCATGCTCCAGGAGCCACCTCTTGCGCCACACGCCTCCTCCGTAGCCTCGGAGATTGCCGTCGCTTCCAACAACCCGATGACACGGGAGTAGAATCGCGATCCGGTTCGCGCCGTTGGCGGTCCCGACCGCTCGCACGGCAGCGGTTGACCCGATCTTCCTTGCAAGCTCTTGATAGCTCCGGGTCTCTCCATAGGGGATTCGCCGAAGCTCCCCCCACACCTTCCGTTGAAATTCGGTGCCCAGCGTCACCAGGGGCACTCTGAACTCCCACAGCTTGCCCTCGAAATAGTCCTGAAGCTCCCCCTCGAGCTGGGAGAGCACCGGATCCGTACCTGGCACCATCGGACTGCCGAGGTGCGATGCCAGACGGCGCAGCTGAGCGTCCAGCATCCGTCGATCAAGGAACTCCAGCAGGCAGATGGCAGAATCATGGGCGCCGGCCAGCATGGGGCCCAGAGGGGTCAGAAGGCGCGCCGTCCGGATCACAGAGGTGCCAGAGCTGCGATCCCGGGTCTCACGAAGAGCCGCCCGAAAGCATCCCGGAGAGCGCTGAGAGACTCGGATCCATCGCGGCGAACGCCTCGTGGGCGTCGGGAGTTGTCGTTCCTTCCTGGGCTACGACCTAGCGGTTGGGCAGGCACGCTGCCTGGACCGCGCTGGCGGCACCCGGAGCCAGCATGCACACTTGACGGGTTGACCATCAGCAACTCCAACAGGAGCCTCGGCCATGCGCTTTCTGTTCGCGACACTGCTCTTCGGCATTCTCCTTCCTCCAGCGATCGGAGCCCAGGACACGATCCGGTTCACACCCGCTGTCGGATATCCGACCTTCGCGGTGCGTGAGCCGGTGCTCCGAATCAAGCCGGGGACCGTTCTCATCTCCCGGACCAACTTCGGTGAGTACTACTCCGAAGGCGGCGGCGCCTTTCCCGGGGAGGCAGGCCCAATCTACATCGAGGGAGCCACCACCAACGACGTTCTGGTGGTGGAGGTGATCGAGGTCCGGCCCAATCATCATCTGGCGGGAACCCAGCTCTATCCCAACTTCGGCGGCCTCGCCTCGGACAGCCGGGTACGGCTCCTCAACGATCCTATCGAGTCCCGGCGGTACGAATGGCGCCTGGACCCGGTGGAGATGACCGGCACCGTGGCGCTTCCCGACAGCCGCATGAGGGAGATCACGATCGACCTGCGCCCGATGCTCGGCCGGCTCGCGGTGGCCCCGCGCGGCGAAGAAGCCTTCACCGGACTCTGGCCGGGAGACTTCGGGGGCAACATGGACGCGGTGGAGATCCGCGAAGGAGCCATCGTCTACCTGCCCGTCTTCCACGAGGGAGCCTATTTCTACTTCGGTGATGGACACGCCCGTCAGGGTCACGGAGAGGTCAGTGGGACAGGACTCGAGACGTCTATGGACGTGGTCTTGAAGATCGATCTCATCAAGGGGAAGACCATCGACTGGCCTCGCATCGAGAACGACGAGTACATCATGGTGGCCGGGAGCGCGAGGCCTCTCATCGACGCGTTCCGCCTCGCCCACGTGGAGCTCGTGGAATGGCTCGAGACCGACTATGGGTTCGGGCGTTGGGACGCCTACATGCTCCTGGGCCAGCTGGGAGAGAGCTCGGTGGCGAACATCGTGGACCCCATCTACACCGTGGTGGCGAAGTTCCCGAAGGAGTACCTGCCGCGTTAGCCGTTGAAGGGCAGACCCGTCCTGGAAGGCCGCAGGAGTTCCTGAGGCTCGGCCGCGCCACAGCCATCCCGGCGGGCAACCGGCACAGCTGGGGAAAGGAACTCAAGCACAGGCAATCAGAGGGCGCCGGATGTGGCAGCCTGCGACTCGGCCCGGAGAAGGACCTCCGCCAGCGTGGTGGCCTCCAGTCGCTCTCCCACGTCGGAAATTGACTCGTCCGTGATGAAGCTGACCAGGCGAGGCTTCCCGGGGAGGAGGTCGAAGTCGTTGTCCTCGAACCGTCCCTCCACACCTCGCATCCTCAGGCGCACGGCCCGGGCCAGGACGTTGGACACCACCTCCAGGCGGTAGGCTCCCCCAGACCGGCCGAGGGCATGAAAGCGAAGAGTGGGTCGCGGCAGGCTCAGGTCCGCGGGTCCAGCGAGATAGACGAGGTTCTCGGCCACGACGACCCCGTCCGAGACCAGTCTGATCGAGAGTGCCGTCCTCCGGGGATCCGCATTCCCGAGTAGCTCTCCACGCGCAATCGAGCTCAGGAGTGTGCTGGCGTTCGCAGCAACGGTGACGGGCAACCCGAGTCCGCCTCGTTCTCCCTCCTGGAAGTCCACCGGGACGATCTCCAGGCGTCCGCTGGTGGGCTCGAGCCGATCCGAGACCCCGTACACACGGACGGTGTCCCCCGTCACCACGGCGGAGAGCAGAAGAGGCCGGAAGGCCCTCCGGGCCGCGTGGTGGAGCGCCTTCCACCGGCCGTAGTAGTCCAGGCTCGACCAGGACGCCACGGGCCAGGTGTCATTCAGCTGCCAGTACAGCGTCCCCATGGTCCGGGGCATGGCACGCCGATGGGCCTCGAGAGCGATTCGTACTCCCTCGGCCTGGACGACCTGACTCAGGTAGACGAAGTCCTCGAAGTCCACTGGCTCGCCGTAGTCGCGGCGCATGTAGTCGAGGATCGTCTCCACTCCCTCCGGATGCTTCTGATGGACATCCATGACCGGCGAGCGGAGTCTCCTGTCCTCCGGCCGCGTGAACGCCTCGATAGTCTCCAGCGCCGGGTAGCTCTGGAAGCCGTACTCGCTGGCGAACCGGGGGAGCTTCTCGGCATAGACTTCGAACGGTTCCCCGCCCCACCACACACCCCAGTAGTGGGAGTCGCCCCGCTCCAGGCTCTCCTCGTGACCCCAGCCGATGCTGGGAGAGGACGGCCAGTAGAACCGCCCGGGATCCAGTGAATCCACCACCTCTGGAAGGAGGGATCGGAAGATCCTTTGGTATCCCCCCCACACCTCTGCGGAATCGGCCGGAGAGTAGCCCAGCTGAGTCTGCCAGCCCCAGTTCATCCAGCCATCTTCGATCTCATTGTTCCCACACCACAGGGCCAGGCTAGGATGGTTGCGGAGGCGCCGGACGTTCGCTGCGGCCTCCTCCCTCACGGACCCGACGAAGGCATCGTCCCACGGGTACATCCCGTTGGCAAACATGAAGTCCTGCCAGATCAGAATCCCGTGCTCGTCCGCCAGGTCGTAGAAGAGATCGTCCTCGTAGATCCCCCCTCCCCAGACCCGCAGCATGTTCATGTGCCCTTCCCGAGCCGCCTGGAAGAGCTGCCGGTAGCGACGATCGCCTACTCGCGGGGTGAAATGGTCCAGGGGGACGTAGTTTGCGCCCCTCATGAATGCCGGCACGCCGTTCACCCGGACGAAGAAGCTTTCCCCCATGGAGTCCGGCTGGGTGATAACCTCGACCGTGCGGAGGCCGAGGCGTGCGGTCCTGAGGTCTGCACGCCTGGCGTCCCGGACCTCGGCGGTAACGGAATAGAGATGTGGCTCGCCCAGGCCATTGGGCCACCAGCGCTCCGGGCTGGGTATGGAGAAGTCGAGCTCGACCTGCGATGCCCCGGGACCCACCCGTACCGACCGCGACACCCCTGGGAACTCCTCGTCAGGCGAAAAGATGCGCACCCTCACCTGTTCCGCCCTGGTGGACTCCAGCTTGACCACCGCCGCAAGCTGGGCAGCTTCATCGGAGAGGCTTCGCTGCACCCAATGCACGTCCCGGATGCGCGTGCCCGACCAGCCTTCCAGTCGGACCGGCCTCCAGATCCCGCTGGTCACGAACCGAGGTCCCCAATCCCAACCGTAGTGGTATGCGGCCTTTCGTGTGAAGGGACGGGTAGGCCGGTCGCTCCGGTCATTTCCCGCAGGAAGTACATACGGAAGGGCGTCTCTGGACGGCTGCGCCGCGACGATGGGAGAGGAGAAGCGCACTTCCAGCCGATGGTCGCCCCCGTCAAGCCGGTCACCGACGTCCACCCGCCAGGTTCGGAACATGTTGTCGGCCTGGAGGACCGGCTCACCATCGATGAGCACCTCGGCATAGGTGTCCAGACCGTCGAACACCAGCTCCACTCGCTCTTGCCCCAGAACATCAGGGTTCACCGGAAGGCGGGTCCGGTAGCTCCAATCCTCTCCCTCGATCCAACGCAGCCGCAGTTCGTGATCCCGATGAAACGGGTCCGGGATCACCCCGGCTGCGAGAAGATCCGTGTGCACGGTTCCCGGCACGGTAGCCGGAAGCCAGCGGGTGGTATCGAGCTCCGCGCCGATGGCGCTGAGAGAGGCGGCCGGCGGGTCCGCTCCCAGCAGGGAGTCCTGGTCCGCTCCGGCAGCGGGCTCGGAGCCGGCCGATCGGAGGGTGATGCGGCGGAGCTCCCACCCCTGGGAGAGGTCGAGGGAAGTGACCGCAGGGCGGGGCTCCCCGCAGGCCGCGCTCAGGATAAGGCTAGCCGCGTTAAGAAGAGACACCGACGCGCGGGTCACAGATCACTCCCACGTGCGCCGAATGGGGTGGGCCTCCGTGTTGAATACCACCTCGCTCAGATCGAGGACCTCATCGGAGGAGAAGAGAAGGAACGCGTATTTCAATGTCTCGGCCAGGAAAAAACTCTCCATGGCGTCGGCCTTCTCCCCCGAGCGGACGTCCACCAGATGGGCAAACCCCGTGTCCGTCCGGGCCCCCTCCACGAGCGCGGCGAACATGGTTCTTCCCATGGTCTGATACCGTTCGTCTCCGGTCAGGCGGTACAGGTAGAAGGCGGACTCCAGCGCCTCAGGCCGGAGGGGGTAGGCCGGGTCGATGGCATCCATCGTCACATAGTCCAGTCGCTCGGGTTCGATGCCGAACGCCGTCCACATGCGGTACACCGACTCCATCAGAGCCCGGGCACGCTCCACGTCCCCTCCCAGTGCCAGAACTGCGGGAAGGAAGGCGTCCAATGCACCGAAGTGAGTCGCCGTCCGCTCTCCGGTGTCCATGTCCACGTGCCCGTACCAGAGCCCATCGGGCCTCTCGTCGGCCAGGTATCGGTTCACAGAGCGGATACTCTCCTCCCACATTCGCCGGAAGTCCGGGTCCCGAAACAGCAACCACGCCTTGAGCAGATACTCGTAGTACGAGTCGATCCTCCCGCTCACGTGGCTCGTCCGGTCCTGCCATTCCCCCGTCTCCACATCGATCGTGGTGCCCACGAGGCCGATTCCCGAACGCCGTTGAAAGAGCGCCACCACGGCCCGCTTCGCCGTTTCGTAGTAGGTCGGGTCGCCCGTCAGCTTGCTCAGACTCCCGAACTCCAGCATGAGAGTGCCGATCTCCGCTGGATTGTTGACCGGCCCCGAGCGCTCACCGGTACGCAGGTGGACCATCCGGTACGGCATGCCGGTGTCCGAGTCGAATGCGGGAAGCAGACGATCCGCCAGATCCCGGGCAAGCTCCAGGAACCGAGGATGTCCGTCCCACTGGTAGGCCGTGATCAGGCCACCGAGGAGACGGATGGTCACTTCGAACACCTGAACGGATAGGTCTCGATCGAAGGAGAGGCTCTCCAGCACGAGCTCCTTGGCCTCGCCGGCTTCCTCCTCGAGACCCATGAGAAGCATGGTATCGAAGGCGTCCACGGGGGTCATGTACAGCGACGTGCCGTACCAGTCGTGCCCGCTCCGGCTGAGGGGCCTGAGGGCATCGTGGCCCCAGGCATGACGGACGTAACCCCTCCAGGCGTGAAGGAATTCCTCACTCACCCGATCCGCGACCTCGTCAGCCGGCAGAACGTCCAGAGGTAGGGGTGGCGCGTCAACCGTCGCAGGGGCAGCGGTCGCCATGGGCACACGCGCGGGGGACGACATGGAGGGCGGCCTCGCCTCCGGCCCGGTCGCCCACGCGGAGGGCTCGGGCCCCATCATCAGCTCCAGAACCCCACCCGCAGCCACGTCTTCATGAAGCAGGTACGCGAGATCGTAGGGCTTGCCGTTCAGGCGCGCAGACTGGATGTACCGGTTCTCGCCCGAGGAGCCGCGAGCACGGACGGTGAACCACCGCTCATCCCCCACCGCCATGCGTGCTTCGGGGAAGAGAGGGCTTCCCAGCACGTACGTGCCCTCCGCCGGATTCACGGGATAGAACCCCAGTGCGCTGAGGACGTACCACGCCGACATCTGTCCGCAATCCTCGTTTCCGCTGAGGCCGAAAGGCGTGTCGTCGTACTGGGTGTCCAGGATCCCACGCACTCGCTCCGCCGTCCTCGACGGCGCGCCCGCGTAGGAGTAGAGGTACGCGATGTGATGGCTGGGCTCGTTCCCGTGGGCGTACTGGCCGATCATTCCCGTGATGTCGGGAGAGATTCGCTCCCCATGCAGGGTGGAGTCGATCCCGAACAGGGAGTCCAGGCGCGCAAGGAAGATCTCCTCTCCGCCCATTGCGTCGATGAGGCCCTGAACGTCGTGCGGCACGAACCAGAGGTGCTGCCAGGCGTTGCCTTCCGTGTAGTCCGTGTGGATCCGGTGGTCGGCCAGGAGAGGATCGAACGGCTCCCGCCAGGTTCCTTCCGCGGTCCTGCCGCGCATGAACCGGGACTCGGGGTCGAACACGTTGCGCCACCAGCCGGCTCGGGCCGTGAAGTGCTCTCGAACATCCTCCCTTCCCATGGCATCGGCCAGCGCCGCCGCGGCCCAATCGTCGAAGGCGTATTCCAGGGTCTTCGTGACGGATTCCCGCTCCAGCTCAGAGGGGATGTACGCGTAGTCCCGGTAGTAGCTCAGGCCCCGGTGGTCCTGCATCGCGCTCTTCACTACCGCCCTCAAAGCCTTGTCGGCGTCGAAGCCCTGGAAGCCCTTACGATACGCGTCGGCAATGACCGGGACGGCGTGATGCCCGGTCATCGTATTCGTCTCGTTGCCGACCAGGGACCAGACCGGAAGCAGCCCGAATTCGTCGTGGTACGACAACATCGAGTTGACCAGATCGTCTACCCGATCGCCGTCGGTGAGGGTGAAGAGGGGGTGCGCGGCCCGGAACGTATCCCAGAGGGAGAAGATCGCGTGCCTCCGGTATCCCTCGGCCACGTGGACGCCCCCGTCGGCCCCCCGATAGCGGCCGTCCACGTCCTGGAAGAGGATGGGCGCCAGGCGAGTCCGGTAGAAGGCGCTGTAGAACGTCCGAAGGGTAGGCTCATCCCCACCGCGAACCCGGATTTTCCCCAGCTCTCGCTGCCAGGCCAGCCGAGCGGCCTCCCGCACCGCGTCGAACTCCCAGTGGGGTGCCTCTTCCCGCAGGTTCTTCAGGGCCCCGGCCTCATCCACGTACGATAGGGCCACCTTCACAAGGACCCGCTCTCCTTCGCGTGTGGGAGCGAACGAGAGGAGGGCCCTCAGCCGGACCCCCATCGCTTCGCGCGGGGATCCGAGAGACAGCGAATCATCCGCCACCTCCCACCCCCGCACCGGCCGCGACGTGGCAAGCGCAAAGAAGAGCCGCTGGTCTTCGGCCCACCCCCTCGAGAACCGGTGGCCGGTGACCAGGGTGTCGTTGCGCACGGTGATCTGCGTCTCGACTGGCTCGTCCCAGTTGATGGCGTACCCCAGATCCAGCACCAGCCCGGCCCCCTCACTGGCCGGAAAGGTGTACCGGTGCAGGCCTACTCGAGCCGTAGCCGTGAGCTCCGCGCGGATTCCCGAATCGAGAAGATCCACCGCGTAGTAGCCGGGAGAAGCCTCCTCCCGATCATGCGAAAAGCGAGAACGGGAACCCCGATCCCACCGATCCTCGTAGTGCTCGGCCAGCTGCACCCGCCCGGCCACCGGCATCACCAGGACATCCAGGAGATCCCCCACCCCGGTACCACTCAGGTGGGTGTGGCTGAAGCCCACCAGAACGCTGTCCTCGTAGTTGTACCCGGCGATCCAGTCCCAACCGTGCTGACCCTGGTCGGGACTCAGCTGGACCATGCCCCAGGGAACGGTGGCACCGGGATAGACGTGCCCGTGACCTCCGGTGCCGATGAACGGGTCCACGTACCGGGTGAGGCTCTCCGTCGCTTCCCGACCTCGATCCGGCCGGTCCGGGGGCGAGCAGGCCAGCACCAGCAGCGGAGTCAGGCCGGCAAGGGCGATGAGACGCGACATTCGCACGATCTCCCGGAGTCCTTTGATCTCACATGGAGGGAAGCGACCTCGGTGCCTTCACCACGGGCTCATCGCTTCACCAGATGCGGTCTCTCCCTCAGTACCTGCAACACGAATTCTCCGAACAGCGTGTTCGCCCAGGCGAACCACTCCCGGGTGAACCGCGCGGGATCGTCCTTGTGGAAGGACTCGTGCATGAATCCGGTGCCGCCGTGACTGGAGGAAAGGAGACCGAGGCAGTATCGGATCTCCTCGTCGTCTTCGCTGGTGAGACCCCGCATGATGACGCCCAGGGGCCAGATCATGTCCGGACCCACGTGAGGACTCCCGATGCCGTCCGCCCGCTCTCCCTCGTAGAAGTAGGGGTTCCACTCGCTGAGGATGAAGGCGCGCGTATTCCTGTACAGGGGATCGTCAGGCCCGCAACAGCCGAGGTACGGAAGCGAGAGGAGACTGGGAATGTTGGCGTCGTCCATGAAGAGGCGGTTCCCGAAGCCGTCCACCTCGTAGGGAAATACACGTCCGAAGTGTAGGTGCTCCGCGACGGCATGCTCCGACAGCGCAGCCTCCACCTCGTCGGCCAGCGCTTCGCACTGGGCCGCCCAACCTCCGTCGTTCGCGATCTCTCGAGCCATCTCCCCGAGAGCCCGCAGGGACGTGACGGCGAAGTGGTTGGAGGGCACCAGGAAAGGGTAGATCGTGGCATCGTCGGAAGGACGGAAGACGGAGCAGATCAGTCCCACGGGGCGCACGGGATTCCCGTATCCGCCGCCGGCCACGGTGTCCGTCTGCCAACCCGTCACCCGCTGGAACCTGTAGGGTCCGGGGCTCTCCTTGCGCTGCTGTTCCACGAACGTGCGAAGCACCAGTCGCATCGCTTCCTGCCAAGCCGTGTCGAAGGGTGCGAAATCACCTGTCACCTTCCAGTATCCGTGGGCCAGGCGGATGGCGTAGCACAGGGAATCCACTTCCCACTTCCGCTCGTGGAGCTCCGGCCTCATGTCCGTGAGGTCATCCTCCCACGGGCTCCCTGTCGGCCCTCGGTTGAACGCGTTGGCGTACGGATCGATGAGCACGCAGCTCGTCTGACGGTTGACGAGCCCCGCCAGCAGATCTCGGAGCTGAAGGTCGTCTCTAGCCAGGGGTAGGTAAGGCCACACCTGAGCCGTGGAGTCCCGCAGCCACATGGCCTCGATGTCTCCCGTGACCACGAAGGTGTCCGGACGCCCGTCCACGATCTCATGATGCACGGTAGTGTCGAGAGTGTTGGGGAAGCAGTTCTCGAACAGCCACGCCAAGCGAGGATCCGCCAGTGCTCCCTTGACCTCGCGGATGGTCTTCTCCACCCCCTGGCTCGTGAACCCCCGCTGGTTCGGGGGAGGACGCCGGCCCGGTCGCTGCTGACCCCCGGATCGGACCAGGGCATGCACTGAACCCGTGGACAGGCCAACCGCCACCATTCCGCTCCGAGCGAGGAATTCACGCCTCGTGGCCATGGTCTTCGGGCTCCGCTTCAGATTCACAGGGATACCCCCCCGGTGCAATCGTCCCACTCGGGACAGCGGGAGTTCGGCCGCAGGGACGCCGCCGCGCCGCCGGTCCACGTTAGTCCAGGGGCGTGAGCTCATCAACCGGACCCGTGCACAGTCTCGAGCCGGATCGAACGAGGCTCGGCCCCATCGCGCGATGCTCCGGCAGGCCCACCGGTCCCCGGCAGGCGGCCGCTTGACCTCGCTCAGTCTCGGCACATAGGGTGTCTGCGTCCTGACACTCTCCTCCGCCGGGACTCGGGTATTGGCTCGACTCACTACGATCGACTGGATCTGGGCCGGCGCATTCCTCCTTCTGATGGTGGGCGGCGCCGCCCTGTTCTACCGCCTGGGCCGCCGCTCCGAATCCGACTTCTTTCTCGCGGGACGCGGACTCCCCTGGTGGCTCCCCGCCTCGTCCGTGTTCAGCACCCACACCGCGACGGACACGCCGATGTGGGTCACTGGAACGGTCTATGCCCACGGACTCCGGGGGCTCTGGTACACCTTCTTCTCGGCCTGGACGGCCATCGGTGCCTTCGTATCGGCCCGCATCTTCCGGCGATCCCTGGCATACACCCAGGCCGAGTGGCAAATCCTCCGCTTCGACGGTCTCGGCGCCGAGCTGCTCCGGGGCTGGATGGCGGGCTGGCAGGTGTTCATGAACATGTTCATCCTCGGCTGGGTGGGCATGGCAATGGGCAAAGTGGGCGCACTCGCTTTCGGCTGGCCCACGTGGGTGGGGCTGGTGATCCCGACCACCATCACCGCCGTGTACACGATGGCCGCAGGCTACTGGGGGGTGGTCATGGGGGACTTTCTTCAGGGAATCGTGGCCGTCTTCGCAATCGTGCTGGTATCGCTGGTGGGGATCTTCGCGGTGGGCGGGCCTGAGGATTTGACGCGTCAGTTGGTGGGGATGGGAGAGTCCTGGCGCCTGGACGCGTTCGCCTTTACGGGCTGGCTCTCCGGAGACTTCCCCGCCGCGTGGTGGCTCACCATGCTGATCATCGCCGTCCTTGGCGGGTTTGGGATGGGGACCAGCATAGACTGGTACTCGGAAGCCCAGCGGATTCAATCAGCCCGGAGCGTGCGGGACGCCAGCTACGGTCTCTGGGCGGGGGGGATCCTCACCCTGATTCGGAATGGCTTCTGGGCCGCCAGCATCCTGGCCTTCTTCGTGCTCGCACCTGGACTCACGGAGGCATCGGAGTTTGAGCTGGGCTGGTTCCGACTGGGGTTCGAACTGCTTCCTGCCGGCCTGGTGGGCGTGTTCTTCGGCGCTATCCTGGCGATCCACCTGTCGACCATATCCAGCCACCTGAATCTCGGCGCGCTCTACTTCACTCGAGATCTGTTCCAGCGATACCTGCATCCGGACTCCGGCGAGGAGACTCTCGTGTGGGTGGGCAGGCTGGCCACCCTGGCGCTGCTCGTGGGCTCCTTCTTCTATGGCTTGATGATGGAGGAGATCACTGAGTGGCTGATCTTCGCCCTCTGGCTGATGATGGCGGGCATCTGGCTTCCCAACATCCTTCAGGTGGTATGGTGGCGCTTCAACGCTTGGGGGTATCTGGCCTCGTGGATAGCCAACCTGGGGGTCGCATGGCTGGTGGTGTGGGTCCTACCCGCGTTCGGTGTGCTCCCGGCCCTCCCGGACTACCTCCAGTTCTGGCTGCTCATGGCCCTGGGAGCTGCAGTGTTCATTCCCGCCACGCTTCTCAACCCACCGGAATCGATGGATCACCTGGTTCGCTACTACGTAATGACACGTCCCCTGGGATGGTGGGGTCCCGTGCGGGCGGAAGCGGAGAGCAGGGGCCTTCTCATCCCGCTCTCGAAGCGGGGGGCCTTCACCGGGTCTCGGCGGAGCCGGCCCGTGATCAGGCGGCATTGGGCCTCCGAGGAGGCCCAAGATTGGACCCGTGAGGATTGGATCGCTATCGTCGTATCCCCCGTAATTTACGCCCTCGTGATGGTAGGCGTCGCGAAACTCCTTCTCGGACATGGGGCGGGCGTTGCCATGGTGCTTCTGGGTGCGGGGCTGGCAGTCTTCCTATTCTGGGTCATCGACCCCAAGCTGAGAGCCGTGTCGGAGGACTACGAGAGAAGACAAGCTGCCTATCTGGACCAGCTGGAGAGCGGCTTGCGCTGGGAGGAAATGGACGGCGAGATGCAGAGAACCCATCTCTCCGGGGGAGGAGCCTGAAAGTGGAGCACGGACTGGTCACACTCATCGGGATGAGCATCGCGTACCTGGCGTCATTCATCGGGCTGGCGTTCGCCTACCTCGGCTGGCGAAGGCGGCAGCAGAGTGGAAAGAGTGAGGGCGAGGACCGCTGATGTGGCGCGTGATACCCCTTCCGGCCAACATCCTCCAAGATCTGGAGAGCGCCGCGCCTCTTCCAGCCGACCCTCCCATCCGAGGAGTCTTCTGGGAGGTCGTAGTCCCCGGAATCCTCTTCCTCTTCGCGGCCCTGGCCACTTATCTGCTCTACCAGCGCTTCTCCCGGGGCGGTGCCGCGAATGTTCCGTAGCTCGAACGGCCGAGACGCATGGTGCTGGACTTTCGCGCTCTCCCGCCCAGCGCACCCTGTGGGGAGGCCCGACAAACTCGATCGGCAACAGGACAGGAAACCATGATCACCAAAGGCAAAGTCTCCTGGTTGGACGGATCTCCTGCGGCGGGTCTGACCGTCGAGCTCTGGGATCGCGACGTGGGACCGGACGATCGAATCGCGGGCACTGCCACGGACGAAGAAGGGCGGTACTCGCTGACACATCCGCAGGACACCGATCCACGCTGGTACGGGCGGCACCGACGCCGAGGAGACTTCTACATCACACTCCAGCAGCCTCTGCATCAGCGGGTCCTGTACCGCTCGCCCATCCACAAGAACTATCCAGCTCCCACGCTCACGATCGACGTCACCCTCGATGCGGGTCTCGCGTCGGTGGGAAGCAACGTGGCTCGGGGCGTGGTGGTGGCGCGGTACCCGGATGACCGGAAGGCTCCCCTGATGGACGCCAAGGTCGAGCTTCGCGACGAGCATCTGGGGTACGACGATCTCCTCGGGTCCGCCCTCACCGACGAGAAGGGGGCGTTCATGGTGACCTTCCAGGAGAAGGAGTACGCCAAGCTCCGGGCGGGGCAGTCCAACCTTTACGTCAACATCTTCCGCAAGGACCACATCGGATCGTGGAGGCGCATCTGGCGCAGCCGCACGGCTCGGAACACTGGCCTGCCGTGCGATCTCGGCATGGTGGAGGTCCCGGTCACCATCGTGAGGGGGCAGGTGGCCCGGTATGTACGCTGTGAGTGGGACGGGGTCACCCGCCGCAGTCGCCAGGAAGTCGACGCGTCCCCTTCCGAGCTGGTCGCTCAGGTCTGGGACGTGGACGCGCCCTTCAACCCGATGGACTTCCTTGCCGAAGCGCCACTCCATCAGGACGACGAGGGCCGCTGGCGATTCGAGCTCGAGATCGTCGGCACGAACGACAGCCCTTCGGACTTCAACGACATCCACGTTCTTCTTCTCCACCGCCCTCCGGAAGGCGTGCTGCTCTGCTCGGACGAGCCGGCGGCATGGGGCAGCGAGCGATTCGAGAACGTCATGCCTCCAGCCGTCCTCGAGGTGAATTACGGTCATCCCATCGAGATCGTGGAGTGAGTGGTCAATTCCGGGGTGAAGAATGAGCTCCTATTCCGCCAAGAAGGCCCTGAGATCCCGGAACCCCTCCACGGGGGCGGTCGCGGGCGAGGTCCCCATAACTCCTCTCGAAGAGATCCCCGCCCTCGTGCGGCGAGCGCGAGAAGCTCAGCAATCCTGGGAGGCCGTGGGCACGGTCGGCCGGTGCGAGTGTCTTCTGGGCGCGGCGCACGTGTTTCTGGACCGGGCCGAGGAGATCGGCCATCTCATCACGGTGGAGATGGGGAAGCCCCTGGCCGAATCGGTGTCCGAGGTGAGATCCTGCGGCCAGGGCCTGGAGGGTGAGCTACTGGAGATCCAGGAGGCCCTGGCTCCCGAGGTGATCGAGGACGGTCGTCTGCGATCCATCGTGTACCGCGATCCGTTCGGAGTCTGCGCTGCCATCACACCCTGGAACTTCCCCTTCTCCATGCCGCACTGGATGGTCCTTCCGGCACTCGCGGCAGGGAACAGCGTCATCCTGAAGCCCTCCGAGGAGACGCCCCTCACCGGTCAGGCTTACGTCGACATCGTCGGTGCCCTCCTTCCAAACGGCGTGCTTCAGATCGCGCACGGCGGAGACGAGCAGGGCAAGGCACTCGTGCGTTCGGACCTCGACCTGATCGCCTTCACCGGATCGAGGGAGGCCGGCAAGGACATCCTCCGCTCTGCGAGCGATGGTCTGCGACGGGTCATCCTGGAACTGGGGGGAAAGGACCCGCTGATCGTGCTGGAGGACGCGGACATCGAGAAAGCAGCCACCTTCGCGGCGTGGAACAGCTTCCGCAACGCTGGACAGGTCTGTGTCAGCACCGAGCGCATCTTCGTGTGCGAAGCCGTGGCGGAGCGGTTCGAGCACCTGCTCGCCGAGGCATCCTCGCGCAGGGTCGTGGGCAACGGACTCAAGCCCGGAACGACCATCGGGCCCATGGTCAACGAGCGCCAGCGCGACCATGTGCTTCGGCACATCGAGGACGCCGTGTCGCGAGGTGCCCGCGTGCTGGCGGGCGGAAGCGGGCATCACGACAACTTCGTGGTCCCCACCGTCCTCACCGGGGTGACCGACGAGATGGCCATCGCTCGCGAAGAAACCTTCGGCCCGGTCGCCTGCATCACCCGCGTGGCGAACGAGGAGGAAGCGATCCGCCGTGCCAACGACACTCCCTTCGGATTGGGCGCCGTGGTGTTCGGATCGCAGGAACGCGCGAGCCAGGTCGCTCGTCATCTGCGGGCGGGAATGGTGGGGGTCAACCGTGGCGTGCACGGCGCCAAGGGAGCGCCATGGGTAGGGGCTCGCGAGAGCGGGTACGGGTTCCACAAATCGCGCGATGGCCACCGGCAGTTCACCCAAACCCGGGTCGTGACCCAGGGCCGTTGACGCCCGGGTAGGGCCGGGGTACCGGGTTTCTACTCGACCCCCATCTCGCGGAGCCGACGCATGAAGCACCACATCTGGATCATCCTTCCGCTTCTCGCAGCGCCGGCTGCGGCCTCGGGTCAGCGATACCTGGGAGATGGAATCATGCGTGTCGCCGTGGTAAAGATGCCCTATTCGGGCGCTCGAAACGTGTCTGAGCTCTCGGACGTGCCCGACTACCTGGAACAGGGCGGTGTTCTGGAGGTCATCACGCGGACCGGCGCCGCCACGAAGCCGGTCCGCACCGTGAGGCTCACTCCCGGGGAGGAGGAGGAGTACGGTGAGTGGCACCGACTGGGTCTGGCCAACGGCCGTCTCGCGGGCATCGTGACCGAGAACGAGAAGAGCGGTCACCTGACCGTGGGCCTCCTCGCCAACTGCTCCTCTCTCATGGGAATGCTGGCAGGCCTCCAGCACTCGGGTCCAGGCCGAAGGCCCCTCAAGGTGGGGCTCGTCTGGATCGACGCTCATGGTGACTTCAACACGCCCGAGACCACGCTGAGCGGTATGCTGGGAGGGATGCCGGTGGCTGTGTCCGCCGGCCTGGCGCTCCAGAACTTGCGTCTGAAGTCGGGTCTCGATCCGGCGCTTCCCACCCGCTACATCACGATGGCCGCGGTTCGGGACCTGGATCCTCTGGAGCAGGAGCTCATCGATCGATCGGACGTGGAGATGCTCACCGTGCACGACGTGCGCATCGCCTCGGACAATCTCCATCACCAGATGCAGCGGCTCTCTCGCCTCACGGACCTCATCTACGTCCATGTCGACATGGACGTCCTGGATCCCAGCGAGGTTGCCGGCCACTCGCTGACCGTGCCTGGAGGGCCCACGAGCGAAGAGCTCGCTACTGCGCTTACTGAGATGTTCCGCTACGAGAAGGTGGCCGCCCTGGGCATCGCCTCTACTCCATCCTGGGAGCGGGACCCAGAGGGCCTCTCGCGCAGGGCCGCGTATGCTCTGATCCAGGGCGCCCTCGAGGGCGCCAAGGCCCGACACGCTCCGCCGGGCAGCCCGTGATATAGGGGACACTGGCTCCATTCGCCTTAACGATCGCTGTTCGAGGCCGCCGGGGCCGGCCTCGGGCGCTCCCATCACGTGATCGTCCACCAGGGAGGACAGCCCTGTGCGCGGATCCGGCGCACTCAGGCGGAGAACTAGGACCCCCCGGTGTCCGGAAGTCCCGGAAGCCCCGTGGATCTGGGGCTCTCCTGCCGGTTATTCCAGATGGCCCTTATCTTGCCCTTGATTCGTGCTGGGAGCCGTCTTCGGGCCCCCTTGCAGGCAGTCAGGATGGAGGGATGGGGCGATGAGATTCTTGAGCGCACTGCTTCCTGTCGCGGCGCTTGCCCTTGCCGCCTGTGTGCACACCAACGCGGTCATGCTGGACCCGGGCGCTCGATACACTCCGGTTCCACCCCACGAAGTGAGGGTCTACCTCGAGGAGTACGATGTTCCGTGGGAGTTCGAGAAGATCGCGGTGATCCACGGCCGGGCAGACATCGATTTCACGGACGAGTCCGAGCTCATTCGAGCCATGCAGGAAAAGGCTGGAGAGCTCGGTGCTCACGCGATCATCCTCCGATACATCGTTGTCCACCCCGGTCTTGAGGCGCCTTTCGCCCATTGGCACTTTGACGATGGCGACGATGTGCAGGGCCAGGTCGTGGCGATCCGATTCGTGGAGAGTCAGGGCACCGGCCGGTAAGGGCTCCAACTGACGTCGCCACGGTACCGCAACAGCCCGGCAGCGGCGAGCGGAAGGACTCACGGAGCGTCCTCTGCTCAGCCGTCGGCCTTCGACCCACACGCACGGCCATGTTCAGAGAAAGCACCGAGCTGTACGACGCCATTTACCGAGACCACAAGGACTACGCGGGCGAGTCCGAGCGACTGGCAGAGCTGATCCGTTCTCGGAGCCCCGATGCCGTACGAATCCTGGACGTGGGCTGTGGAACGGGGGAGCACGCTCGCCTCCTGGCGGAGCGTCACGGGTTTGCAGTGGATGGGATCGACGTGGAGGAGCGGTTCCTCGAAATCGCCCGGTCCAAGGTCCCAAATGGAGAGTTTGTCCGGGTCCGCATGGAGGACTTCCACCTGGGAAGGCGATACGACGCGGTGGTCTCGCTCTTCGGCTCCATCGGGTACGTGAAGACCAGGAAGGGGTTGGAACGCTCGCTCTCATCGATGGCCCGGCATCTGAAGAGGGATGGCGTTCTCGTCGTCGAGCCCTGGTTCGAGCCGGGTGCTCTCCAACCCGGGTACGTCACCGTGCAGACCGTGGAGCTGAAGGAGCTCAAAGCGTGCCGCATGACCCACACCGACGTTCGGGGCCGGTTGTCCATCCTCCGTTTCGAATACCTGACAGGGGACGCGGAGGGCCTTCGCCGCGCGAGCGAGGTTCACGAGCTCGGTCTGTTCACCCGTGAGGAGACGGAGGCGGCCTTCCGCAAGGCTGGCCTGGAGGTGGAATACGATCCGGAGGGATCGCCGGGCCGAGGGCTGTACATCGGTCGACCGGCAAAGGGATCAGTCGGCCCTGGGTGAGCTCCGCTGCACGGGCAGAATCAGACAGGTAGGACCGCCCGCACCCTTGCGGAATTCCGAGAGATCCAGTTCGTGAACCCGGACCCCCCGGGACTCGAGGATGGGGATGGTCTCCGGGTGCTCGCCAGGATCGGCGATCACTTCATTCTTCCGGAGACAGATGACGTTTGCCGCCACAGGTCCAGACTCCGAGGGCACTTCGATCACATCGAACCTGTCGAAGAACCCGTCCGGAAAGACGTCCGCACAACAGACCACCCTCCCGGGGGCAACCAAGCTCATCGCGCCGCCGATGTGCATGCTCCGCCCTCTCACGTCCGCCACCCGGATCTCGTACCCCATTGCAGCTAGAATCGCCTGCAGCTGCCGCACTCCCTCCTGATTGGTCCTCTCGGAACAGCCGAGAAAAGCCACGTCACCGGCCAGGATCACGTCACCCCCCTCCACGGTTCCGGGTGGTCCGATCTCCGCTAAGCACGGAACTCCGAGGTCATCCAGTTGCGAGGCCATCCATCCTTCCTCGCCCCTTCGGGTCGGCAGTCCCATCCGTAGTCGTACGTATCCTCGGGACGTGCACAGCGCGACGTCTCGAGTGAAGACCGAATTGGGATGACCTTCCAACTCGGTTACGACCGTCACCTCCACCCCGAGGGCCTCCATGGCACGCCGCAGGGCAAGGTGCTGAGCCTGGGCACGATCCCGGTCGGCGATCTCGTTGATGCCGTGATTGGCGAGGTCGGGCACCTTGAAATACTCGCGCTGCGGGCTGCAGACCACCACCCGAACCAGAGGATCTCCCTCGTCACGGACCATTGCCCCGTTTCCTTTCGCGGATCCGCTTTCAAATGGACTTATGGTCTCCCAATCTCGGCTTCCGGGAGGCGTTTTCGTCTCCAGTAGTGATAGACGGGCACGCCCAGCAGCGCGAGACCCAGCCCCGCAACCGATTCGACGGGTCGGGCGATGACCGTGCTCAGTAGGATCCCCAGGGTGGCCACGATGAACATGGCCGGAACCCACGGATATCCCCAGGTTCGGTAGGGGCGGGGAAGATCGGGTCGCTTCCGTCGAAGGGTGAACACGGAACCGGTGGCGGCGACCCAATAGAGGAGGGTCACCACCATGACATAGGTGAACAGCTGTTCGTAGCTCCCGGTGATTGTCAGGAAGCTGGCCCAAACCGCCTGGGCCCTGATGGCTACACCCGGTGTCCGGAATCGCGGGTGAAGCTCCCCTGCCCCACGGAAGAAGACTCCGTCCCGAGCCATGGCGAAGTAGACCCGCGGGCCGACGAAGATGGCTCCGTTGAGGGCTCCGAAAGTGGAAATGATGACCGCGGCCGAAACCAGGCTCGCCCCGCCGGATCCGAAAAGGGCCTCCGAGGTCACCTCGGCCACGCGAACCTCGCCGACGATCTCCTGAACCGGAAGAGCGATCAGGTACACCCAGTTTACGAGCAGGTAAAGTACAGTGATAATGAGCGTTCCGGCGATCAGCGAGCGGGGCAGGTTTCTCGACGGATTCCGAATCTCTCCTGCGATGTAGGTGATGTTGCTCCAGCCGTCGAACGCCCAGGAGACAGCGATCAGTGCCACACCGAATCCTGCCAACAGCTGAGTGCGCGAAAGACCTGACGGATTCAGGGAAAGGTCGATGGGCGGAGCATCGGCGAACGCCAAGCCCAGAGCAATGAACACCAGCAGCGTGCCAACCTTCACCACCGTTGCGACGTTCTGGACACCCTTCCCATACCCCACCCCGACGTAGTTCACAGCCGAGAGAACCATAATGACGGCGAGGGCCAGCAGCTGAACCGTGGACACGGAAATCGCCGCCGACAGGCCGAGCAGGTCCAGCGGAATCGACAACAGGGCAGTCTCAGAGGACACAGCAGGGACGAAGTGGCCCACGTACTCCGCGAATCCCACCGCCAGCGCCGCGATGGAGCCTCCCATGGAGACCAGGAACAGGATCCACCCGAACAGGAACCCCCAGAGATGGCCGTAGGCTTCCCGAAGATACACGTACTGGCCTCCCGCCTCAGGCATGGCCGCGCCCAGCTCCGCGAAGGTGAGTGCACCGGCGAGGGTGAGAAGCCCCCCCGTCACCCAGGCCAATAGGAGGAAGAGAGGCGAAGGAATGGCCTCCGCCATGATGCCCGTGGTCAGGAAGATGCCGGATCCTACGACGATCCCGATCATCATCATGATCGAGTCGAAGGCACCCAGCCGGCGTGCGAGCTGGTCTTTGCGGTCTGAAGGAGGCGGTTCCACCATGAAGCTCGGCATCCGGGGACATCCCTCTTGGGGACTACTCCGCCCGGATGACCCGGGCGTAACATTGTGTCTCGTGGGTGCCCGGGCCACAATGGGCACTGTTTCTAGCGCCTACCGCCGTGAATCATGATGGTCCCGGATCCAATCTCCGTCAGGGTGAAGGTCTGCTGCATCTCCAGCGTCGAGGAGGCGGCGTTGGCAATCCGACTGGGAGCGGCGGCCCTTGGGTTGGTCTCGCACATGCCCAGCGGACCGGGGGTTATTCCCGAAGCGGATATCGCGCGAATCTCGACCAGCGTGCCTCCGGCCGTATCCACGTTTCTCCTCACCTCGAGGACAAGTCCGGCTGAGATCGTCCACCAGCATCACCGCTGCAGGACCCAGGTGATCCAACTCTGTGCACGGGTGGGGGCGGATGGACTCGCCGACCTCCGCCACCGGCTTCCGGGAATCAAGCTGGTCCAGGTGGTGCACGTCACGGGAGCCGAGGCCGTGGACAGAGCCTGTGTCGTGGACGCGCTCGTGGATGCGGTCCTCCTGGACTCCGGGCGGCCGCACGCAGACCGGCCCGAGCTCGGCGGCACGGGTAAAGTGCACGACTGGAGTCTTAGCGCGCGAATTCGTGACAGGCTTTCGAGCCGCGTTCTCCTCGCGGGTGGCCTAACGGAGCACAACGTTCAGGAAGCCATCCGCACGGTACGGCCGTTTGGGGTCGATGTGTGCTCTGGCGTGCGCACCGACGGAGGTCTGGATGCCGGGAAGCTCGAACGGTTCGTTCGGCGGGTCCGCGCCAGCCAGGCGTGGTGAGCCACGTGCTCCGCGCAGGGCCTGGTGAGGTCAGGCCTGTTCAAGCTCCCTGAGCCGACAGGCGGCTTCTGGATGACCCCGCTCCTGGGCGATATCGGCCGGTGTTTGCCCGTTGTCCGTTCGCGATGTCGTGGCACCTCGGCGAACGAGCAGTTCGATCACGGCGAGGTCCCCCCGGGACCCGGCGAGGTGGAGGGGCGTGACCCCCAGGGCCGCCCTAGCGTTCGGTGATGCACCCCCCTCCAGCAACCTCCCGACGACCGCTGGGTTCGCCCGACCCGCGATGGCGGCGTGGAGGGCTGAGTTCGCCTCCCGATTCCCGGAGGGGGCGTTGACATCCGCGCCGATCGACAGAAGCAGGGACACGGTTTCCGGCCTGCCGAAGAAGGCCGCCATGTGGAGTGGCGTCCAGCCGTCGCACCCTGGATCTCGTATCGCGCCGGGATCCAGGGCTGCGATCTCTTCCAAACGCTCGTGCTCTCCCAGCGCGGCGGCTTCGACCGCATCCAGTTCGACGCCTCGCTCTCTCAGGAGAGCCAGTGCATCCTCCGCACCGTGGTAGAGCGCGGCGCGAACCGGTGTCAGTCCCGACGCATCCGGCGTGTGGATCAGGTTCGGGCTCTCGTCCAGAATCTCGGAGACGGAGTGCCCAGCATTCGCCCGAATCGCGTCGAGCAAGGCCTTCAGTGTGGCCATGAATGAATCTCTCAATTAGACTAGTTAGGTATCCTAACCATTAGGTATACTAACTAACGAGGACCATCGAGATGCGCAAGCCCTCCCGGCCCGATGGAGAAGACCTGAGGCTGGCTGACCGACTTCATTCGTTTGCTATTCACCTACTTCGTCGGCTTCGGGAGGCCGATCGGGTCAGTTCCATCACGCCCGCACAACTCTCCGCCCTATCCGTGATCGTGTACCAGGGCCCCGTCTCCCTGAAGGATCTGGCCGCTGCGGAGCAGGTGACGCCACCGACGATGAGCCGGATCGTTCGCCTGCTCGAAGGCGTCGGCCTGGTCCAGAGACTCGTAGACCCCAACGATCGGCGGGCGCTGGGGCTTCTGGCAACCGCCGAGGGAAGAAGGGTCCTGCAGGAGGGCAGAGGCGAGCGTCTGCGGATCCTAGCCAAAGGGCTCGACCGCCTCAGCTCATCGGAGAAGCAGGTCGTCTCTGGAGCGATATCGATCCTCGAGCGCATTCTGGTCAAACCATGAGATCACACCAACGGCCGACCGACTGTCGCGCTCCCGGCACCTACGCTCTGGTCCTGCACCTGCGCGAGACCCGCTCAATCATCGCAGGGAAGCTCGGCAACGTCCCGGCTCCTGCGGGCTTCTTCACCTATGTGGGAAGCGCCTTCGGCCCCGGAGGTGTGGCAGGACGGGTCCGCCGACATCTGCGCCCTGGCCGCTCCCCACACTGGCATATCGACTACCTCAGGCCCGTGGCCCCGATCGTGGAGGTCTGGCACTCGTACGATCCAGCGCCCCGGGAGCACGAGTGGGCTCGCCAGCTGGCGACGATGACGGGACGGGTCCAGGGCCTTCGGGGGTTCGGGTCTTCGGACTGCACCTGCCCGACCCACCTCTTCCACTCCACAGAGCCTCCCTCGCTGTCGGAGTTTACGAGGCGCATCCTGGAAGTCGCGCCCGATCACCAGCCCGTTCACCGCACCTCGCTGGCGTCCGCCAGGCAACCGCCCAACTCGGACGCTTCGCTGGCCCTTTCTTGTGGGCCGCGGGAAAAACCACCAAGGTAGGCGAGGCCCTATCGTCTCACAGGAGGAGGCGAGTCCCATGACCATCCCTCGCAGAGCTTTCCTCGGAGCGGCAGTCGCGGCGGGGCTCGCACCACGCACCGTTGTACGGGGATCTTTCGCACCCGCAGTCCCTGGAGACCGATTCGACCCGTGGGTGGAGGTCGACTCGGAGGCCATCCGGCACAACGTTGGACAGGTCCGCCGACTCACCGGGGACCGGCCCATCCTCGCCGTGGTGAAGAACAACGCGTACGGGCTCGATCTGGCCGTGGCCAGCCCCGTTCTCGAGTCCCTTCCCCAGATCGCCGGATTCGCCGTGGTCAAGGCGGAGGCAGGGATTCAGCTCCGCGAAATCGGTGTTCGAAAGCCGATCCTCCTGATGGGGATGGCTTCCGAGGAGGAGGCGCGCGAGCTCGTGGCTCGAAAGGTGGCGCTCAGCCTCTACACCGACGCTGCTCCCCTGCGCCTGGACGCCCTGAGGCGGAGCTCGGAGGGCCCGATTGCCGTCCAGTTCTACCTGGACACGGGAATGGGCCGCATGGGTATGGGGTTCCGACGGGCGCTGCCGTGGATGCAGGCGATCGCTGCTCGAAACGACGTTCGGATCGAGGGTACATTCACGGCGCTCACGGAGGATGCCTCCTTCGACGCAGAGCAGACCAAGCGCTTCCTGAAGATAACGAGGCGAGCCACCGAGCTCGGTGTCTCGACGGGTCGTCTCCACGTAGCCGCATCCAACGCCGTGTACCACCTTCCGGACAGCCATCTAGACATGGTTCGGCCGGGAATCGCCCTGTACGGCTCCTACCCCAGTCGACCCCATGAGGAGAAGGAGAAGGGCGAGCTGAGACCGTCCGTCCGTTTGCGCTGCCGGGTGGTGAGGGTCGAGCGCCTCGAGAGGGGGGATGGAGTCAGCTACGGTAGGAACTACATCGCTCAGCGACCCACCTGGGTGGCCACCCTCCCGGTGGGCCACGCGGATGGATACCCACGCGGCGCCGTGAACGGGGCGAGGGTGCTGATCGGCGGGCGTCTCCATCCCGTGGTCGGTGCCGTCAGCGCCAGTCATACCATCGTGGAGATCGGAGAAGAGCGAAGTGTGGACGTCGGCGAGGTCGCTACCCTGGTCGGCCCTGACCACCCGGAGATCCACCCGAACGCTGTGGCTCAGATCGTGGGAATCTCGGTGTACGACATCCTCATGCACCTGAATCCGGCACTACCGCGGATACGGCTCTGACCGAGGAAGTCGCGGAGCGAGCCCCGCCGGACCGAAGACCATCGGGGCTCGCCGTCACTGGGCTACCACCGCCGCCACGACCAGAATCCGCGACGGGGCTGCGACATCTGTCTTCCCCGCCAGGCTCTTCCGCGAGGCCCAAAGGCTGCGCCGCGTCTCCCGAAACCCCGGCGACGGGAAGTCTCCAGCTCCTCCATCTGCTCTTCGCTGAGGATCTCCGCCAGCTGTTCCCTCAACTCCTCACCAGCCGGGCGCATGGCCTCCCGCTCCTCCTCCATGGCGTCGCGGAACTGCTCTCGAGTGATCACTCCCGCCTGCAGCTCGGACCGGAGCTCCATCAGGCGAGACGCGGCAGCCTGGCGCCGCCCCAGGACGTCTCTCCGCAATGCGTCCAGTCGCGCAATCTGATCCTCCGTGAGCTCCAGTCGCTCCTGGAGCCCCATGACCCGCTCCACCCCAGACGGCACTCCGACCCCGGGCCCGAAGGTGCCTTGCCGGGGGGCTCGCTGCGCCACCGCTTCCGAGGCACCGGCAAGGATCAACGCCCCGCCGATCGCCGCGAGAGCCAAGTATCTTCCAAACATCGTTCTCTCCTTCGTTCCGATCGCCCAAAGGGTGGGCGCGGCAGCGCAGACTCCCATGAGTCCGGGGCTGCACGCCGCCACATTCCTTTCTGATCATACTGACACCCGGGGCCTTCGATTCGTTTGGGTGAGACGAGCCTATCCCCTTGCACCCGGCTCTGCCGAGCCGTTTGAGGGTCGCAGACTACCTGCCCACGCTCTCCTGGTTGCGGTGGAGTCTGGCAAGCGGAAAGTTGACTCATACCCTCGTCCTATCTCGTACCTGTGTTGGACGGCGGTGGACCGGACGCCCGCACCCAGAGTGCCGGAGACATGCGCATCCGAACCCCTCGCCTGGACCTGATCGCAGCTTCCGTCGAGGTGCTGGAGGCGGAGTTGCGCAATCGCGACGACGTGGCTCGTGTCCTGGGGCTCCGCGTTCCGGCATCGTGGCCGCCTCCGCTGTACGATCAGCAGGCGGTACAGTGGACCCTCGATCGCGTGCGAGAAGATCCCGGGTACTACGTCTGGGGATTCCGGTACTTCGTACTCAGAGGGAACGACCAGGGGGCGAGGGTAGCCGTGGGTGCGGGGGGCTACAAGGGTCCTCCGACCCGGGACGGCACCGTGGAAATCGGATACTCGATCCTTCCCGAGTTCCAGCGCAGAGGCCTGGCCACGGAGGCCGCCCGCGGGCTGGTGATGCATGCGTTCGAGTCTGACCGCGTCGAGCGGGTGATCGCCGAGACCCTTCCCGGTCTCTGGCCGTCCCTCGGAGTGCTGGAGAAGGTGGGTCTTCGCTTCGTGGGCAAAGGTTCGGAGGAAGGTGTCGTCCGGTACCAGATCACCAGGCTGGACATGGAGGGACCGGGGACGGTTCAGCCGACGTGACGCAAACGATGGATCCGGCGCAACCGGCTCGACTTCTAGTGGCCACGCCTCAGCACCTCTCACCTGCCGGACTGCGTTGCTTCTCCCTCACACGGGCGATACCATCGGGCTGACAGGTCCTGTCCCGTCGGACAACGCCCTTCCATAGGCAAGGCCGCGATGATTGAAACCGTCCTCGTTCCCCTCGATGCATCGGCGTTCAGCGAGCAGACGCTTCCCCACGCCTTAGGAATCGCCCACGCAGCCCAAGCGACACTGCATCTTGTCCACGTCCACGTCCCCGACCCCCCCACCCACCTCCTTCAGGCCACCCAGTTCTACTACGAGGGGATGACCATGGAGGAGTACGAGGAAGAGAGGCGCAAGGAAGAGCGGGGATACCTGGGGCAACTGGCCCAGGACATCGGCGGGAAGGTGGATGTGAAGGTTGCAACCTCTCTGCTGGAAGGGCGAGGCACCGCCGAGACGATCGAGCGATACGCCGAGTCG
>JBDHKE010000052.1:0-27445 GCA_039586555.1 Gemmatimonadota bacterium
GAACGGCACCTCTGGGTCCTTCTCGTTCGGCGCGGAGAGAGCCTGGTCGCCTTCGAGCCCGAAGTGGACCGCTTTCGCCACCTGGTGGAGCAAGGCAGGTTACCGGGAAGACTCGGCGAAGGGTCTGACGAGAACGTCTACCTGAAAGGATTGGGGCCACGACACCTGGACCTGATCCTCTCGGAGGCGGAGGGATTCCTGTTCGACCTGGACGAGCCCATGGTCCTGACCCGACTTCCTCGGTAGTCAGGGGAGGCGCTCGGCCGCCGACGGCTTGGGGAGGATGCACCCATGAGGGATTCAGCCGCATCAATCGCTGGACCATGGCTGCGCCACCTGGCTGCCGTTCTGCTGCTCACCGCCCTGGTCTCGCCGACCGCCTGCGACGACGACAGTGACCTGATCGGCGTTGACCTCACCGATATCTCCGAGATCGGGGATGGCAGCGGCTTTCCTGGAAACACCTGGGACCGGGCACCCACGCCGAAGGCCCTGGGCTGGTCTCCGGGGCGATTGAGGGACGCTCGGGAATACTCGCAGGGCATCGGGTCCGGAGCGGTGATCATCATCGACCGGGGCATACTGGTGGATGAATGGGGCGCCACTTCGGCCAATTGGGTGGTGCAGTCGGTGCGCAAGAGCTTCATGAGCGCGCTCTATGGCATCTACCGTGCCGAGGGCATGATCGACCTGTCCGCGACGATGGCGGAGCTGGGCATCGACGACTCGGTGCCGCCGTCTTTGACGGAGAGCGAGAGGCAAGCCACGGTGGAGATGCTGCTCCAGGCCCGCTCGGGCATCTTTCACGAAGCGGCGGCCGAGAGTCAGTCCATGAAGGACGCGCGCCCGGAGCGCGGCAGCCACGCGCCGGGCACGTTCTACTACTACAACAACTGGGATTTCAATGCCCTGGCGACGATCTTAACCCAGCTGACGGGGATGGACGCGTTCGAGGCCATCGAAGATCGGATCGCCCGGCCCCTTCAGATGCAGGACTTCCGAGCGGCCAACGGCTTCTATCACCACGAGCCGGTTTCGGAGCACCCCGCCTATCACTTCTCCATGTCCGCCCGGGACATGGCCCGGTTCGGGCTCCTGTATCTCAGGGGCGGTCTGTGGCGGGGCGATCCAATCGTGCCGGAGGACTGGATCGCGCGAAGCACATATCCTCACTCGGAGGCCAACGGCAACTGGGATTACGGATACATGTGGTGGCTTGCCAAGCCGGGCGTCTTCGGCAACCATGTCGTCTGGCAGGCGGCAGGGGGCGACGGCCACGCCATCTGGGTGGTGTGGGACATGAACCTGGTTGTGGTGCACCGCGTGAACTACGCGACGTGGCGTTCCAACTGGGGCGGAGCGCACGACCTGCTGCGAAAGATCCTGTACGCGAAAGGCGGCTGATCCGGCCGCCGGGCCTTCCGGCGATGAGGGTGCGCGCGGGATCCGTATCTGAGGTGTGATAGGACGGTGCCCGGCCCACGAGGCTCGCGGCGCCGCTCCAGGCTCGGATCGTCCAAACATCGGGAGATCAACGTGTTCGTACCGGTTACCCAGTCCCGACGTCGTCCCTCCCCCGAGGCCCATATCCTGAGTCAGCGAATCGACAGCGCGATTCGTGACTACCTCGCGAACAACCCCGGGACCAGCGAGATGGAAGTCCTGCAGGCGCTGGACCTTTCAAAGCAGCGGCATAGAGGAGGGCTCAAGAGCGTCCAGACGGGGCTGGCCATCGCGGTTGGGGCTCTCGTCTTCGCCCTTGGGTTGGGCGTCTTCCTCGCTCGCTCGGCGGGCTCGGAGGCGGGACCGGAGTCCATCCCCTGGATCGCCATCGCGGTGGGCGCCGCGTTGGTGGCAATCCTTCTGGCGCGCATCAGGCGGGGGAGCTAGTAGACCGCACTAGCCTCTGGTCCGCTCCGAACCCTGCCCCGGGAGGATCCGCGAGGCTGCCCGTCCGAGCGCGTTGCGCATGGGGATCATCACGCCCGCGACGACGCTGCCGGCCAGAAGGGATCCCACGACCCCGGGGAAGCCGAGCCGCGATTCCACCCATTCCGACAGAGCGTTCTCGAGTCCCGCGAAGAGGATGATGCCCAGAGCTCCCAGGGCTCCATAGACCGTGCTGCGCCTCAAGACCAGGCCCGGGTCCACGGCGCCGGAGTGGAAGAGGGCCACGGCGATGGCCATCACGGCCACGGCGGGCGAGCAGATGGGCAGGGCAAGGAGAACCACCGGGATCCATTCGGGAGCCGGGAGATCCAGCAGGATGACCAGCAGGAAGGTGCCCAGTCCCCCGAGGATCATCCACCCGGCGGCCGAGACCCCCGTCACCAACCAGAGGACCCGTCCCCGGTCCTCCGGGGATGCCAACCGGTACCCGGAGGCCAGGTTCCTCACTCCCAGGGCGATTCCGGCCAGGGGGATGATCCCGACGATTGTCCCGGTAACCAATAGGAAGGGCACGAGAAGGGGCGGACCCTGACCCGAGGCCAGGGCCGCAGGGTCCGCGAGGAGGTCCATGGCGGCTCCAGCTCCGCGCCACAGCAGAGCCAAGGCCAGGGCCACGCCCCAGACCATTCCGGGACGGAGGAGAAGGACGCGAGCTCGTCGCAGGAAGGCCAGCCGCCGGGGAGGCCCGAGGAGCCCCGCGCTCAGCTGCACGGGAAAGAGGGAAGTGAAGCGGACGAACGCTGCCACTGCCAGCAGGAGCCCGCCCACAGCCAGGACGGCCGGCCATCCTTCTCCCGACAGAGTGACGTCTGCCTGCCGCTCCGTCACGTCCACCGTCAGGAACCGGAGAAGAGATCCCCAGACGGAGGCCAGAAAGGCGAGAAACAGGGCCAGGCTACGGGCTCCTGCGCGGTCCCAGGATCGGGCCACCAGGACCAGGGCCAGGACGCACGCGCCCACTGCGGTCACCACCGTCAGAAGGACCGCCCACGCGACCGCTCGACCCTCGGCTGGTAGGAGACCGGCGATGGTGAAGAACCGGGGGAAGAGGATCCCCACGTGAACGAGGGAGGCCAGGGTGAGGAGCGCGACGAAAGGGCGCAGCGCCCGGGACCGAGCCAAGCTCATAGAGGCTCCGGTTTCTGATCCTTGGAGACGACGAAGTCGGGGGTCGGCCCACCCCACCGTGGGAGTGTACAGCACCCGGTTTCCGGGAGCCAGGTCGCGGCCAGGCTTCGAGTCAGGGGACCACGTCCAGGCGAAGCTGAACCGTCGTGACCGCGTCGTCCCCGCGAAGGGTCAGGACGTAGAAGCGGTCGTACTCCCAATCCTCGATCGGTCCTCCGTCGTCGCCCCCCAGGATCCGGACCAGAGCCGGGGTGGTGTTCGAGTGTCCCACCACCAGGTGTCTTCCCGGCATCGAGCGGATGCGTGACGCCAGGTCCCCCAGAGCCTGGCCGTCGTACGCGGTGATGGGAAGACCCGTTGCGTCGGAGAGGGGAGCCGCCGTCTCGAGGGTCCGGCGGGATTCGGTGCTATGGATGTGAGTGAGGCCCGCGTCCCGCAGCAACCCGGCGAGCGAGGCGGCCCGAGCCTGTCCTTCCTGCGTGAGGGGAGGGTCATCTGTTCCATCATCGGCCTTCTCGGCGTGACGAACGAGAAAGACCACCGTGGCGGCTCCCTGATCTGAGGGCGCCGCGCAGGAGGAGGCGATCAGGGTCGCCGCCACGAGGGTTGCCCCGAGGCAGAGGGACGGGGACACACAGTAGAAGCTGCGCATGGCGGTCTCCAGGCGCGGGTTGGCGGGGCGTCGAGGCTGAAGTTGGCGGGAGGCCGGGGTCCCATCAAGTGACCTGCGAAACGGCCGGCTCGCAGCGGTGAAGGTGGCTTCCGGCCGTCTTCGCCCCCAAGTTGCCATCGGTACTCCCGGTTTGCACAAGCGCACCAGGAGAATGGAGGGGGAGTAGAGGGCGAGGAGAGGGAAGAACCATGTCTGCACGGTGGGAGAGACTTCCATGAGTTGGTCTGAGAGCACAATCGGATTGCTGATCCTGCTTCCGTTGTTGGGATGCGGACAGCAGCCGGAGACGACAGTACCGGAGACGGCCGTGGCGCTGAACGCCGGCCGGCTCCTGGACGGGACGGGTGGGATCGTGAGCCCGGCCACCGTGGTCGTGGAGGAGGGCAAGATCAGCAGCGTCAGCTCCAGCGCGGCCGGGGGGAATGGCGCGGTCTACGATCTCTCGGGCTACACCCTCCTTCCGGGTCTCATCGATACCCACGTCCACATCAGCTGGCACTTCGACCAGACGGGTCGGCTCGCCCGTCGAGAATCCGAGGAGACCCGGGAGCAGGCGATGCTCTTCATTGCCGAGAATGCCTACACGGCGCTTGTGTCGGGATTCACCACGGTACAGAGCCTGGGCAGCGCCACGGACGGTGACCTGCGCGATGCCATCGACCGTGGGATCCTGCCGGGACCGCGCATCCTGACTTCCCTGCGCTCCATCAACGAGCAGACGGGGACGCCGGACGAGATCCGCCAGGCCGTGCGCCAGATCGCTGCCGAGGGCGCCGACCTCATCAAGATCTTCGCCTCGGAGAGCATCCGGACCGGCGGCGCTCCGACGCTGAGCCAGGAGCAGCTGGATGCGGCCTGTGGAGAGGCCCAGTCCCTGGGCCTGCGTTCGGCCGTCCACGCGCACAGCAGCGAGAGCGCGCGCAGGACCGCGGAGGCCGGTTGCACGGTGGTGGAGCACGGCGCCCTTCTGGACCGGGAGACGATGGAGCTACTGGCCGAGAGGGGGGTCTACTTCGACCCCAACATCTACCTGGTCTCGGACAACTACCTCAGCAACAGGGAGCGCTTTCTGGGCATCGGCTCGTATACCGAGGAGGGCTTCCGTGCCACTGAAGAAGCCATTCCGGTGAAGCTGAACATGTTCCAGGTAGCGCTCCAGGTTCCGGGACTGAAGATCCTGTTTGGCACCGACGGGGTCGCGGGATCCTTCGGCCGCCTCGCCGACGAGCTGGTCTACAGAGTGGAGGTGGGCGGGCAGGATCCCATGGACGCCATCGTCTCCGCCACGTCGCTGGCCGCCGAATCCCTCGAGCTGGGGGAGGTGATCGGCTCGGTAGCGCCAGGGATGGAAGCCGACCTCGTCGCCGTGGACGGCAACCCCCTGGAGGACATCACGGCGCTCACCCGCGTGGTGTTCGTGATGAAGGGCGGCAAGGTCTACAAATACGTGCCGTAGGGGCCACCGGCGGCCGCTCGGGTACATGTGGGAAGCCTCCGACCCCCTGCCCGGTGCAGCGTGTCCGGATCGTGGACCGGGCTGGCGCCAGGGGTTGGGAGGCCTCGTATGATGCGATCGTTTCAGACCGTGGTCCGGGCCCTGTTCGTCCCCTCGCCAGGGAGGGATCCGTCCCGCTCTCGAGCCGAAGGTCCTTCCCTTCGCGGTGCACCGTACGCGTCCGAAGCGCCGGCCCACTCGCTGAGTGAGGCCTTCCTCGTCGCCCTTGCCGGGCCGGAGCATCCGGCCCACGCCTGGGCCCGAGCGCATCTCGACGATCTGCGCGCCTCGGCCGAGTGGGGAGGAGTGGCGGAGTTCTATCTCGAGGGGATTCGGCGCGTCGAGGACGAGTGGGCTGCTGCCGCGGCCGGGAACGGGGAAGTCGCACGGCGGCTCGAGGAGCTCTGCCGGTACCTGGCGGAGCCGGAGAGCGCCCGAGACCGAACCGACCTCCAAGAAGAGACCTGGTCCGTGTTCTTCCCCGAGGCCGCGGGGATTGTCGGTCACGAAGCCGCCCGGGTCGCGGCCCTGCGAGAAGAAAGGCGAGTTAGGATCACCGCTCTCAACCCAGACCCGATCCGGGAGCCCGCTCGGGAGATTCTGTTCACTTCCAACGCCCTTCTCACGCTCCCTCCGGTGTCCCGCTCCCTCGACGAGCTGCCACTCGGCCCCCGGCTGAGAGCGGAGCTGCACGTGGCCCGCGCCGAGCCCCAGCGATACTGGTACGATCACCCCATCCAGATGGGTGTGGACTTGGACCGGAACGAGGTGGTGTACGGGCTCCGGGGACTGGCGGAAACCCTGGCGCACGAGCGAGCCCGGGGAACCGTGACTGGCGACGCCCGGCTGACGTGCGTGCTCTCGGTTTCCGTGACTCACGAACGGCTTCAGGGCATCGCCGGAGCGTACGTGGAGGAAGAGCTGCGTCGGGCGGGGGGTCTCCAGGGCCTTGATGTCCATGCCTTCACGGAGGCGGACACCCGGCGACTTCTGAACACGATCCTTGTCCCCGCAGCCGTGCGGTTCCTGGGTCTCGAGGAGGCGGAAGCCCGTGAGCTCCTGGCGATGTTCGGCGTCGACGGAGAATACGGGCGCCACTACAGCTTCCTCAAAGCCATCTCCGCCTTCTGGTCGGTTCTTGTTGATCCCGCGGTGAGGGCCACATTCAAGATCGACCTGGATCAGGTCTTCCCCCAGAAACAGCTGGTCTCGGAGGCCGGAGCTTCGGCCCTGGAGCACCTGCGCACTCCCCTCTGGGGGGCGGTGGGCACTGATGGCTCGAACCGGACGGTGGAGTTGGGGATGATCGCCGGTGCCCTGGTGAACGAGCGAGAGATCCACCGCTCCCTCTACACTCCAGACGTCCCATTTCCCGACAGGGATCTGAGCCTGGACGAGCATGTCTTCTTCAGCCTGCTTCCTCAGGCTCTGTCCACCGAAGCGGAGATGATGACCCGCTACGAACCCGGAGCCCTGGACGGTGCCCGGAGCTGCATCCAGCGGATCCACGTCACCGGGGGCACCAACGGGATTCTCGTCGAGAGCCTCCGGCAGCACCGGCCGTTCACGCCGTCCTTCTTCGGCCGGGCGGAGGATCAGGCCTACATCCTGTCCGCCATCGGGCGGCGGGAGCCCCGGCTCGCCTACGCCCACAAGGATGGGCTGATCATGCGCCACGACAAGGAGGCCTTCGCGAGCGACTCGATTCGAGCTGCCCACGTGGGGAAGCTCGTCGGAGACTACGTTCGCGTGCTCTACTTCTCCGCGTACGCCCGAGTTCTCAGCGACGACTGGGAAGCGCTGAAGGGCCAGGTCGATCCTTTCACGGGCTGCTTCATCTCGCGAATCCCGGCGACCGTCGTGTATCTGCGCTTCGCCCTCAAGGCCCTCGCTCTGCAGGAATCCGGCCGGGGCCCGGAGGCCAAGGAGTTCGTGACAGGCGGCGCGGAACGACTCTCGAAGGCCTTCGAATTCGTGGATGAGGACGCCGGTCTCCTGCGCCGCGCTTACGAGAAGGAACGCCGGGGATGGGATCTCTACTACGATGTTCTGGACGCTCTCGAGGAGGCCCTGGCGCGAGGGGATCCGCGGGCGAAAGAGCTTCGGCAGCGAGCCGTCTCACTGGTTCGGGAATGCTCGGTGCCCACCGGGGAGGGGAGGGGGTGAGGGGACGGACTCCAATCGGCGCACGCTGCGGAGGCAACCCGGTCTCTCGGGCCGCCCCCTCTCAGTGAGCCTCGTCCGGGTCCGCGGGATGGGCGGCCGGAGGGGGGGCCGCCTCCCGGTCACTCAGAAGCCGCCGAATCTCCCCCAGCTCCGCACGGATCGCCTCCAACTCCCGGTCCTGCTCTTCTTCCTGGGGGCTGAGGAACCAGGATGCGACGAACGCCGTGAAGGTGCCGAAGAGACCGACGCCGGTGGCCATGAGTACGGCGCCGAGGAAGCGGCCCTCCGGCGTGATGGGGAAGGTGTCGCCGTACCCCACGGTGGTGATCGTGACGAACGACCACCAGAGGGCATCCGCGGCCGTGCTGATGCTGCCACCCGGAGCACGTTCCAGGTGCAGAACGGCGATGGACGCGAACACCACCGCCAGGATGGACGCCAGGGTCACGGCCAGAAGCGCTCCTTCCGCCCTGCGCCTGAGGATGAACGCGCCGAGCACCCTGACCGAGCGGACACCGCGCAGCACGCGCAGGATGCGCACCGCGCGGGCGGCTCGACCCCACCTCACGTAACCCACTGCCGGGATGCTGGACAGGAAGTCGATCCAGCCCCAGGTGACGAGATAGCGCTTTCTGTCGGAAGCCCGGATCAGGCTGAACAGGAAGTCTCCCAGGAAGATGACGCAGACGAAGGTATCCGCGTAGAAGAGGATCAGCCGGGTGTCGGCGTCGAGGTCCACAAAGGCCTCCACCGCCAGGCTGATCAGCACCAGGATGCAGAGCGCCAGCATGAAAAGCTGGTAGGGACCTGAAGCCTGCTCTCCTTTCTGCACCTGGCTCTCCCTTCTCGGGCTCTGTCCGTGTCCCGGCACGGGCGACCTCCGGCTCGCCGGAGTCTCGAGGAAGTTTGGGGAGCCCCGCCCAGGCACGCCAGCCTCGGGTCGTGGCTCGACGCCGCAAGGAGCCTCTTTCCGTGGCTGCAGGCGGAGAAGCCCCGCGGAAGGGCCGACCCGGGCGACGCCGGCGTAGCTCGCGCAGCGCGGGCATATCCAGAATCATCGGTAGCGGCCCCTGGACCGGATTGGCGCCGAGCCCGAGGTGGGCGTATCTTTTCCGTGACAGCCGCAGCACGGAGATCGATCAGCAGACCAGACCAATCCCGTTGGATTCCGCCACCAACCGGCGTGATTCCCTTGCCCGACGCCCCGCCGCGCCGGCCGGGTCCTTCAATGGCTCTGACAGAGACCGACAACTCGCCCCACGGGCTGGCGCAAGCGAACGCTGGCTTCGCCCTCGATCTCCATCGCCGCCTCGCTCGAGAGGGCAATCTCTTCTACTCTCCTCTGAGCGTGTCGACCGTTCTGAGCGCGGCCCTTGCGGGAGCACGCGGCGAAACGGCCGAACAGATGGCCGTGGCTCTTCAGCTTCCGTCCAGTACCGAGGAACTGCGCGCGGCCTTCGCGAGCCTCAATACCCGATTCGACGAACTGGACGCTGTGCCGGGGGTGACGCTCTGCCTCGCGAACGCGCTCTGGCCGCAGGCCGGACGCGAGCTTCTCCAGGCCTTCGAGGTGGTCGCCCGGGACGCGTACCGCGCTTCCGTGCGTTCGGTCGATTATGCCCGACCCGAAGAGGCTCGGGAGGTCATCAACCGCTGGGGGGCAGAGAAGACCCGGAGAATGATCGGAGAGCTCGTGCCGCCCGGCGCGCTGAACGAGATGACGCGCCTTGTCCTCACCAGCGCTGTCTATTTCAAGGGGGCCTGGGCTGAGCCGTTCAACGAGCGTCTCACCTCCGACAAACCATTCTGGTTGAATCGGCGGGAGCACGTTCTTGTGCCGATGATGGCCCATGAAGGGTATTTCCCGTATGCGAGGGTGAAGGGGCTCCAGATTCTCGAGCTTCCCTATGCCGGCGAGTATCTGTCGATGGTTGTCTTCCTTCCAAGGGCGGTGGACGGGCTCTCCCGGCTCGAGCGAGCGGCGTCCATGACGCGGATGAGGAAGTGGCTCACGGGGCTGGCCCCGGAGGACGTGACCATCTCTCTGCCGAGATTCCAGATCCGCAGGGTCTAACCTTGGGAGCGGCGCTACGGAATCTGGGGATGGCTCTTCCGTTCGATCCGGAAAGGGCGGATTTCTCGGGCATGGACGGGCGGAAGCCATGGCTCCATTTCGACGCGATTCTTCATGAGGCATTCGTTGTGGTGGCGGAGGAGGGTACGGAGGCTGCCGCGGTGACGGCCGCCGTCACGGAAGCTTCCGGGCTTCATGCTACGCCGCGGCGCGCCTTCCGGGCCGATCACCCGTTCCTATTCCTGATCCGTGAGAGGGGGACGGGCAGCGTCCTGTTCCTCGGGCGGGTGGCGAATCCTCGCCCCTCGGCGACCTCTATCCGCGCCCAGAAGTGGTCGCCCTTCCGAGGCTGGTGATTGTCTATGCGCGCTGCGGGCCGCGAGTGCCTCGAGCCACTCCGAATCGGGCTCCGTCGTCTACCCGGTCTACCCGCCCGGGCATCCCGCCCTCCGGCGGAAAAATGTGCTCGCGCCTCGCACGCGGATCACCCCCTCGGTCGGCGGGGCGGTCCGGAATGGGGCGTGAATCGGCCGAGTCCGGACAGCCACCTGTGGGATATGTGACAGGCGTCAGGGGAGAATCCGGTGAGGGGGGGTGAGTGTTGCAGGACCGCGACAGGAGCGTCGTGCAGGGCGCCTGGTCGGCGGACCCCGAGGGACTCACCATGCAGGGGGCTCCTCCCGGACGGGAACGAATGCGTCGTGCTGACCGAGGCCCTCGAGCCGACCAGGGCGAAGCTGTGGCAGATCCGCGTCGTGCGTGGCACGAGTACTGCTGATCAGTGTACCGTCGCAGAGGTGCCGCCGCCTTCCGGTGTCGTGTGGGCGGACGACGGGGAGGGGTCGCGCCCGCGACCGAAGAACGAAAGGAACCTGGCGCCTGCGTTGAGATATTAGACAGCCGAGGTGTCTTGGGAGCCACTTGGAGGAACTGCGTCATGAGGATACTGCTTCGGCTTCGACGCTCCAATCGAGGTCAGGGTCTCGTCGAGCTGGCACTCGTCGTGCCAGTCCTCATGCTGCTCATTCTGGGAATGGTGGACCTCACCCGAGCCTGGCAGTCGCACCAGGCGATCACGGACGCGGCGCGGGCGGGGGCGCGGGCCCTTGTCGTCGACAACAACCTCACCGAGACGCAGGTCGACAGCATCATTCAGTGGGCTCTGATCCGGAATCGCCTGGATCCAGGGATCGCCACCATTACGGTTCCGCCGCGCGCGGACCGAGGGGACTACAACACGGTCCAGATCATCTATCCGTACACCTTCAAGTGGATCTCGCCCGTTATGATCTGGATCACGGGAGGCAACACCATCAACCTGGATGCGTCCATCACCATGCGAAGCGAGTAGCCGGCGACCACCCGCCGACTCGCCGCTTCAGCTCCCACCCCTCCACCTCCGGACCCCACCCTTCTTCGCCTTTTCCTGATGTCCTGTGGGCGCTCGTCGGCGCGGCCCGTCGCGGGCAGGGGAGGGCCCTCTCTCCCACGGACCCAGCGCCCTAGCTCGCACAGCCTTCGGAGCGCCGTCGGCGTTTGGCCCGCCGACCCTGCGGTCATGGGCTCGCTTGACCACTCTCTTGACCTTCACAGGAGCTCCGCTTATTATGTTTGTTGACCCCCCCCAGGGGGGTGGGGTAACACGGAGGGGGGGCGTGACATAACTCAGGGCGGTCACGCGCCGCGTAAGCCCAGCCGAGAAGAGAGATGGCAGACGAAGCCACCAGAGAGACTCTGCGGCGCCTCAAGAGCGTCGAGGGACATGTGCGAGGAGTCGCACGCATGGTGGAGGAGGGCGCCTATTGCATCGATATCGCCAACCAGATCCTGGCGGTGCAGCGGGCTCTCCAGAAGGTGAACGCCATGATCCTGGACCGTCATCTGCATACGTGCGTCACCACGGCGATCAGAGGTGAGGATCCCGGCGAGCGCGAGCGGGTGATCAACGAGATCATGGGTGTCTTCGAGGCCACGAACAAGCTCTAGAAAAGGGGAGGAACATCCATGCAGAGCAGAACCTTCACGGTTCCGAACATCAGCTGCGGACACTGCGTGCGCACCATCGAGCGGGAGGTTGGAGAGGTGCCCGGCGTCACACGGGTGTCCGCAGATCAGGGCGCTCGACGGGTGACCGTGGAATGGGACGAATCCGGGAGCTGGGAGGCCGTTCGCGATCTCCTCACCGAGATCAACTACCCGCCGGCCGAGTGAGGAAGGGTCGGCGCGGGCTCGGTGTGAGGTCGGACCCCTGCGAGCTGCAGCGGTGAACCCGAATTGCGGTGGTATCCATGTCTGAGCGCCAGTTGGACTTGCCCATCACGGGGATGACGTGCGCGAACTGCGCCGCCACCGTCGAGCGGAGCCTGAGGAAGCTCGAGGGGGTGAGGGACGCATCCGTGAACTTCGCCTCCGAGCGAGCCACGGTCCGTTTCGATCCGACCGTGCTCCGGGAAGATGCCCTCGCCGGGCGAATTCAGGAGATCGGGTACGGCGTGGCCACATCGAAGGTGGAACTCCCCCTCACCGGCATGACGTGCGCGAACTGTGCGGCCACCATCGAGCGAACGCTTCAGTCGCGAGTCCCGGGGGTGGTATCCGCGAGCGTCAATTTCGCCACAGAGAGGGCCACCGTGGAGTACGTGCCCGGCGCGGTTACCCGGCGGGATCTGATCCGGGCGATCGAAGATGCCGGATACGGGGTCGTGGAGGCGCCGCCGGAGGAGATGGAAGACGCCGAGGCGGAGGCACGGCGGGCCGAGATCCGGAGACAGACTCAGAAGTTCTGGACGGGCGTCGTCTTCGCGCTGCCCCTCTTCCTGCTCAGCATGGCACGGGATTTCGGTCTGCTGGGGCCCTGGAGCCACCAGCCCTGGGTGAACTGGCTGATGCTGGCCCTGGCCACCCCGGTTCAGTTCTACGTGGGCTGGGACTTCTACGTGGGGGGCTGGAAGTCGCTTCGCAACCGGACCGCCAACATGGACGTCCTCATCGCCATGGGATCGTCCGCAGCCTACTTCTACAGCCTTCCGGTCACGGTCGCTCTCACCCTCGGAGTTGCTACCCTGGGGGAGCACGTCTACTTCGAGACGGCGGCCGTGATCATCACCCTGATCAAGCTGGGCAAGCTGCTGGAGGCGAAGGCAAAGGGAGAGACCAGCGAAGCGATCCGGCGCCTCATGGGCCTGAGGCCCCGGACGGCCCGGGTGATTCGCGATGGCCGGGAGCTGGACATCCCCATCGAAGAGGTCCAGCTGGACGATATCGTGGTCGTCCGGCCCGGCGAGCGCATTCCCGTGGACGGCATCGTCGTCGAAGGGCATTCCGCCGTGGACGAGAGCATGCTCACGGGGGAGAGCATGCCGGTGGAGAAAGCCCCCGCCCATGAGGTGGTCGGTGCCACGATCAATAAGGAAGGTGTCCTCAAGTTCCAGGCGACGAAGGTGGGTGCGCAGACGGTGCTCTCGCAGATCATCCGACTCGTCCAGGAAGCGCAGGGCAGCAAGGCTCCCATTCAGAGGTTGGCGGACCGGGTGTCGGGGGTCTTCGTTCCCGTGGTCATCGGGGTCGCGATAGTGACGTTCATGGTTTGGTGGCTCCTGGTGGACGCCGGGTTCACCGCGGGCCTCATCCGTCTGGTTGCGGTTCTGGTTATCGCCTGTCCCTGCGCCCTGGGGCTCGCCACGCCCACGGCGATCATGGTGGGCACCGGGAAGGGAGCGGAGCAGGGGATCCTCTTCAAGAGCAGTGAGGCTCTGGAGCGGGCCCATGCGCTCCGGGTGATCGTGCTGGACAAGACGGGAACCGTGACGACGGGGGAGCCGGTGGTCCATGAAGTCGTGGCCCGGATCCCCGAGGCGCTGGCGGTCGGCCACCCGAAGTCGAGTGACGGTCCGATCTCCCAGGACGATTGGGTGCTCCGACTGGCGGCCTCCGCTGAGCGAGGAAGCGAGCACCCTCTGGGGGAGGCCATCGTCAAAGCCGCAAGCGACCATGGCCTCTCCCTCTCCGAGCCCGCGGCATTCAAGGCGATTCCGGGGCGGGGAATCGAGGCGGAAGTGGAGGGACTCGCGGTGGCGGTCGGCAGCTTTCGGCTCATGCGTGAGCGAGGGGTCTCTCTCAAGGGTTTGGAGGTGGAGGCCGAGGGCCTGGAAGCCGACGCACGGACCTGTATGTGGGTCGCGGTGGACGGGGAGGCCGTGGGAGTGATCGGGGTGGCCGACGCCATCAAGGAGGGCTCCAAAGAGGCTGTGGCCGAGTTGCACCGACTGGGCCTGGAGGTCGTGCTTCTCACGGGGGACAACCGCGCCACGGCCGACGTGATCGCCCTGGAGGCAGGCATCGAACGGGTCGTCGCCGAGGTCCTTCCGGATCAGAAAGCCGAGCAGATCCGCGTCCTGCAGGAGGAGCGGGCGGGTCTCGTGGCCATGGTGGGGGACGGGATCAACGACGCCCCGGCCCTGGCCCAGGCGGACGTGGGCATTGCCCTGGGCACCGGGACCGACGTGGCCATGGAGACGGCGGACGTGACCCTCATGCGAGGCGACCTGCGGTCCGTGCCCCAGGCCATCGCACTGAGCCAGGCCACGATGCGCACCATCAAACAGAATCTCTTCTGGGCCTTCTTCTACAACGTCGTCCTGATCCCGGTGGCGGCCGGAGTGCTCTTTCCTCTTCGCTTCCTGCCGATGATGCTGCGGGCCCTCCACCCGATCCTCGCCGCGTTCGCCATGGCCTTCAGCAGCGTGACGGTGGTGAGCAACAGCCTGAGGCTGCGACGGGTCAGACTCTGAAGGCCGATTCCCGTCCGTGCTTACGGTCCATGACGACGCACTGGATGGTGGAATCTCGCGCTCGATCCGCGCGCACCCTACCTTGAATCCGCGAATCATCACACGACCTCGGGCCGCCCAGGCCCCATGAAGGATCCTGCCGGACTCCCGCCATCCACCAGGCCGGATCGCGGGAGAGCCAACCGTGAAAAGTCAATCGAGAAGAGGGTTCATAGGATCGGTCTCCTCCTTGATCGTGGTGAGCTTCAGCCCTGACTTCCCGCGCCTCCTGACTGGCTGCCTGCAAGAGACGAAGGGCGCGCCCCACATCGATTCCGATTTCGAGCCCGGGTATCTGAAGCTTCACAGGAGCGGAGAGCTGCGGCAGCGGGGAGAAGAGCTCTGGCAGCTCATGGAGAGTTGCTCTCTCTGCCCCAGGGAGTGCGGTGCCGCTCGGCTCGATGGGCAAGAGGGATTCTGCAAGGGCACCTCCCAACTGGAGGTGGCCTCCCATCACCCCCATTACGGAGAGGAGAGGCCTCTGGTCGGGCGTGGGGGCTCCGGCACGGTCTTCTTCAGCAACTGCAACCTGCGCTGCGTATTCTGCATCAACTGGCAGATCAGCCAGGGGGGTGAGGGGGAGCCCACGAGCCTCGAGGACCTGGCTGGGATGATGCTGCACCTGCAGGGAATGGGCTGCCACAACGTCAACATCGTCACACCGACCCACTACTCACCCCATATCGTGCTGGCGCTCGACCTCGCTGCCGCGAGAGGACTCAGACTACCGCTGGTCTACAACACCTGCGGCTGGGAGCGTCCGGAGATCCTGAGGAGGCTGGACGCCATCGTGGACATCTATCTTCCCGACATCAAATACTCGGACGGTGCGATGGCGTCGAAGTACTCCTCGGGAGCGGACACCTACCCGGAGATCACGAAGAGGGCCCTGCTGGAGATGCACCGCCAGGTGGGTGTCGCGAAGCCGGCGAGAGATGGATTGATGTACCGGGGTCTGATGATCCGCCACTTGGTGATGCCCAATAGCGTCAGCGGGAGCAAGGAGGTGGTGGGCTGGATCGCGGAGAACCTTCCGAGCGACACCTACGTCAACATCATGTCCCAGTACCGGCCCATGTACCGAGCCTTCGATTATCCCGAGATCTCCAGGCCACTGACTCGCACCGAGTACACCGAGGTCGTCGAATACGCACGGCAGGTCGGCCTCACCAACCTGGACATACAGGGCCCGCCTCGGTCCTGAGCGAGGCCCACACCGACCAGGCATCGCGCCCCACGAGCGGAGTCCCATGTTCGCGACAGTCGCCCTACTTACCGTTCTGGCCGCATCGGCCCTCGTGTGTGTGGGCGTGGCCCAGGCGCTGCGGATCGCACCGAGACCACGGCTGGTCCTCGCTATCGCCCTTCTGACGGGCTATTCGGGGGTTTGCGTGTGGCAGCCCGGAGCGTGGTGGTTCGCCGACGCCGCGCTCCTCCTCGCGGCAGCAGCGGGGGGACTCCTGATTGGACGGTTCCTGGGCTCCACGGGCGCCGTGGTCGCTTTCTGCGTCACCATCGCGGTCGTGGATCTCTTCTCGTTCGGTGGCGGACTCACCCGGCACATCATGGAGTCCTACAGGGAAGGGGAGAGTCGGCTGCTCCTTTACCTTACTGTGAGCGTGCCCTACGGGGGTGCGGTGAGGCCCATCGCCGGGGTGGGCGACCTCCTGATCCTGGCCTCCCTCTTCTCAGCGCTGGTGCGCCTGGGTCACTCGAAGCTTCGCGCGTTCCTGGTTCCCACCGCGGGGCTGACAGCAGCGCTGCTGGTGGGACTGGTCAGAGGTGGTGTGGCGGCGCTGCCGTTCGTGGCGGTGGTGACGATTCTGTACGTGCTGTGGAGCAAAGCGCCTCAGCCGCCGATGATCGCGAGCGCGGCGGAGCGGTTGGGGCGCTCGACCTAGTGTACCGTCCCAGAAGTGCCGTTGACGTCCGGGACGGTGCGCGAGGCACCCGCTCAGCGGATCCCTACCCCTCCTCCTCTGACGCCTGCAATGCGCCATACCCCTCCGGCGGGCGGCGATGGCGGGTGGCCTGCTCGTACGCGTAGGCATAGCGGAAGAGGAGTCCCTCGTCGTACCGGCGCGCGAGGATCTGCAGCCCCGCCGGCAGGATCCCATAGCTGAAGCCCATGGGCACCGTGATGGCGGGCATGCCGGTGGCCGGCGCCACACGTTGGCTGTTGTCACCCCGGTATTCCTCGCGGGCCCGGTCGATGTGGGCTGGAGGGCTCAGCCACGAAGGGTAGACCAGGGCGTCCACCCGGGATTCGTCCATGGCCGCCACCAGCTCGTTCAGGTAGGCCTGGCGTCCCTCGTGCTCGAAGTAGTCGGGGCAGGGCGGATCCCAGTCGGCCGGGTGGACGTCCAGGGGCATGCGGGCGTTGGTGCGGAGGGAGCGCTCGGAGTGGTCCGAGTACTGTCCCGTCTCCAGGATCTCCATGACGTCGGTCATGGGCGCGGCGTCGCCCAGGGACCGAAGGTACTGCCCCATGTCGTAGCGGAAGCGCCGGCAGAAGAGGTTCGGTCGCTCCAGCTGGGCCTGAACGTCGAATTCGAAGGGGTCTACGATCTCGGCACCCAGGCGGGCTAGATCCGCGAGGGCCTCCTCGAAGATCCTGAGGATGGCGGAGTCGGTGTCCTCCACGCCCACCAGGGAGCGAAGCACGCCTATGCGCGCTCCTTGAAGTCCGTCAGGGTCGAGGAACCGGGTGTAATCGTCCTCTTTCCGCTCCCGGCCGTCCTCCGTGTACGGATCCGCGGGGTCGTGGCCGGCCACCACGTTGAACACCCTGGCGACGTCCTCCACGGTGCGGCCCATGGGGCCCGCGATGTCCCGATCGAAGGAGAGCGGAATGACCCCGTCCCGGCTGGTGAGGCCGAGGGTGGAACGGATCCCCACCAGGGCCAGGTGGGACGAGGGACCGCGGATGGAGTTGCCGGTGTCGCTCCCCAGCCCGATGAGCCCGAAGCTCGCCGCCACTCCGGACGCCGTTCCTCCACTGGAGCCGGCGGGGACCCGGTCCAGGGCGTACGCGTTGGCCGTCGTGTCGAAGGAGGAGCTCACCGTCTGGCGAGGGCTGAACGCCCATTCAGCCATGTTGGTCTTGGCGATGATGATGGCGTCGGCGTCCCGGATCCTCCGTACCATGAACGCGTCGTCCGGCGGGAGATTCTCCACGAGGGCGATGGACCCGCCAGTGGTGATCATGTCGTAGGTGTCGAAGTTGTCCTTTACCAGCATGGGCACGCAGAAGAGCGGTCCCAGTGCCTCTCCCGCCTGGACGGCCGCGTCGATCTCGTCGGCTCGGTCCAGGGCGACGGGGTTCACCACCGTGATGGCGTTGACCGTGCTCTCATCGTACGCCTGGATGCGGTCGAGGTGGGCCTGTACCGCCATGCGGCAGGTGGTCTCGCCCGCGAGAATGGCCTCCTGCACCTGGGCGATGGTCGCTTCAACCACGTCGATGGGGTGTGGCTCGGGGTGGGGTGAGCAGCCGGCGATGGCCAGGAGCGTCCAGGCAAGGAGGATGGGAATGCGGTTCGATGCATGATCCATGGTCAAGGCCCTCGGTGAGTTCACGGTTCCGGTCTCAGCCCGTTGCGGGTGCCCTGCCTAGGCGGCGGGGCGTGAGGCGGAGGGAAGACTGCGCTCGCCCCCGCGATGGGCCTCCCCTATCTTGGACCGACAAGGCTCGAGTGCAAGATGGCACCGTACAGGCGACCTCAATGGCCAGAAGAATCACGGCATCGGTGGGAAGGATGGGTGGCGTGAACCGACCCCCGGACGTGACCACCGTTCAGGAGCTGCTCAACAACGTCCCCACCGGCTCCGGTGGGCCCGTGCCTCCACTGGCGGTGGATGGATTGTGTGGCCCGAAGACCATCGGTGCCATTCAGAGATTCCAGCGCCACCACTTCGGCTGGCCTGGGACGGATGGGAGGGTCGACCCGGGCGGACCCACGCTTCACAAGCTCAACGAGTACGACACCCGGGGCGTGCCCAATCCATTCCCCCCTCTGACGATGGCATCGACGATGATCTGTCCTCACGGGGGGCGAATCACCGCGGTGGCCTCCTCGGCCCCAACGGCATCGGGCGGGCCACCACGGCTGCGCGCCTCGGACACCTTCATCATCGCCGGCTGCCCCTTCATCATGGGGGGAATGCCCTCACCGTGCATGTCCGTGCAGTGGATGAGCGGTCCCACCGATCCTCTCGATCGGCGCAGCGTGGGGCTCTGCTTCAGTGCCGCTCACGTCCCCCAGGGACCGGTGGTCATCGTATCGGTGTAGCCCCCACCTCATCCGCCGAGCAGTTCCCGGACCGCCGCCAGCTCGCGGCGAGCCTCCTCGATGGCCCGCTGCTGCGTCGCCGTCGGTGGATACAGCGTCCCGGGTCGCACCCCACCCCCGTTCATGGATCTGAAGACGCCCTGGACCCTCCGCGCTACCTGGCGCAGTCGAGCTTCGGGCGAGTCCGGAGGACCCGCCGGCGGTCCGAAGCGAAAGCCTCTCGGGGCGAGTCCTCGCGCGCGCATCAGCGTCGAGATCTCCTCCTCGAGGGCCTGGACTTCGAGCATGAAGCGCTCGCGCTCCTGATACTGCGCCACGGTGATGGGCATGTCGGGATCGCCGCGGACCTCGACCTCCTGGCTGGCGCTGCTGCCCCGGGATTCCACCGTCACGGTGTACCGGCCCGGAGAGACGAAAGGCCCACGATCCTCTACCGGTCTCGCGAGCCCGGGGGCCTCGTGGCGCTCCCAGATGTCGTCGCGGTCCCGGACGGGATGGCGGAGGTCCCAGTTGACCCGGTGCGTCCCCTCATCGGAGGGGACGGATATCTCCCGGATGACGTCGCCGTCCGCTCGGGCCACGCGCAGCACCGCCGGACCGCTTCCCGGTCCCAGCCGGTACGTGACCAGAGCCCCGTCCGGCGGGTTCTCTCCGGCGTACTCGGCCTGGCCCCGATAGGACGTGTCCTTCCGGTAGATCTTGATCGTTGCCGGGGCCACCGAGAAGAGGTGCACGGGCCCGGGGGCCGCCGCCCATTCCACGAAGGGCCGGGTGTCGTCCAGGATCCAGATGCTCCGGCCGTGAGTCCCGATAACCAGGTCCTTCTCCCGGGGGTGGATGACCAGGTCGTCGTAGGCGGTGGTGGGCAGGTTGGGGACCCTGGCCCAGCTGGCACCCGCGTTGGTGCTGGCGAAGAGCGCGTGTTCGGTGCCCAGGAGGAGCACATTCGGGTTGTCCGGGTGCTCCACGATCACGTTCACGGAACCCATGGACGGCAGCCCGGCGTGCAGGGGCGTCCAGGACACCCCGAAGTCGTCGGTACGGAAGACGTAGGGCGCGAAGTCGCCATCCCGGTGGGCGTCGAAGGTGGCGTATGCCACGCCCGGCCCCCTCGTTGAAGTGGCCACTCGACTGACGTACGTGTGGTCTGGAACACCCCTGACGTTCCGTGACACCTCGGTCCAGGTGCGTCCTCCGTCCCGGGTCAACTGGAGATTGCCGTCGTCGAAGCCCACCCATAGGATGGCCGGGTCCAGGGGCGACTCCGCCAAGGTCACCGCCTCCCCGAAGCTGCCCGTGCCGTCGTTGCGGGAGATGCTAAGGTCAGCGCCCTTCACGCCCATGAGCTCCACCGTGTCTCGATCGATCCGGCGGCTCAGGTCCTCGGTGCGCTCCCAGTAGAGCCCCCGGTCCCGAGAGATGAAGAGGCGGTTGCCCGCCACGTAGAAGACGTCTGGATCGTGAGTGGAGAGGAGCGACGGGGAGGTCCAGTCGAAGCGGTACTCCTCCTCACCCAGGGGCGGTAGCGGGCTGATGTCCATCATGTCCCCGGTGTGGGTGTCGTAGCGCAAGTAGTCGCCGTCGTTCGAGCTGCCGTAGGTGTAGCGGGCGTCCCGGGGATCCGCCTTCCAGTACATCCCGTCCCCGAAGCCGTTCTGCATCCAGTCATCGTTCAGGATTCCGGCCCAGCGTCGGGTCTCGGAGGGACCCATGAACGAGTGATTGTCCTGGAGCCCGCCGTAGACCCAGTAGGGATCCCGCATGTCCACGCCGATGGCGTAGAACTGGGCGATGGGGAAGTTGTTGAGCTTCCGGAAGCTCACACCGCCGTCGTACGTTTCGTGCAGGCCCGCGTCGCCCCCGAGGTAGAAATGCTCGGGGTCGCCGGGGTCGATCCAGAGGGCGTGGTGGTCCGCATGAACACCGACGTCGTAGGTGGGTGGGACGGCGATCTGCGTGAAGGTTCGGCCTCCGTCGCGGCTCACGTGCGACTGCGTGGCCAGCGCGTAGACGCGGTTCTCGTCGTTGGGGTCGATGAAGATCTCCGAGTAGTACATGGGCCGGACGTTCAGCTCGTTGACTATCGACCAACTCACGCCGCCATCCGCGGAACGGTAGGTCCCCTGAAGGTCGTCGTCCGGATGCTCGATGATGGCGTTGAGCACCTGGGGGTTCGAACGGGCGATGGCCAGGCCGATGCGACCCTTGTCACCCTCGGGAATGCCGTTGGTCAGCTCCGTCCAGGTTTCTCCCCCGTCCGTGGTCTTGTGGATCCCGCTTCCCGGGCCTCCGCCGTTGAACCCCCACGCCCGGCGCAGCCGCTGGTAGGTGGCAGCGTACAGCACGTCCGGATTGGACGGGTCCATGACCAGGTCCACCGCTCCGGTGTACGCGTCCACGTAGAGCACCCGGTCCCAGGACCTTCCCCCATCGCGGGTCCGGAAGACGCCGCGCACGGAAGAGGACTTCCACAGGTTTCCCAGCGCGGCCACGTAGGCGATGTCGGGATTGGACGGATGGATCTCCAACTTCCCGATGTGGCGGGTCTCCTCCAGACCCAGGTGGTGCCACGTGCGTCCGCCGTCGTCGGAGCGGTAGACGCCATTGCCCCACGAGGTGCTCTGACGGTTGTTCTGCTCGCCCGTGCCCGCGTAGACGATCTCCGGGTTAGAGGGTGCCAGGGCTACGTCACCGAAGGTGCTCACGGCCATGGTGTCGAAAACGGCGGTCCAGGTGTGACCCCGATTGGTGCTCTTCCAGAGGCCTCCGGAAGCCGACGCCACATAGAGTATCGAGGGGTTGCTGGGCACGGCCTCGATGTCGTGAACCCGTCCTCCCGTGACGGCGGGACCGATGATTCGAGGCCGGAAGGTTGCCATGTCACGGGTCTCGATCGGCGTCTGCCCCCGGGCGTCCCGGGAGAAGAGGGCGACGGCGAGTGCGGCCGCCGCCAGGGCGACGGTGCGGGGGAAAAGGCTTCGGCGTGTTGTCATTCTGGCATCCCTCCTCAATGCAGATCCAGTCCGTCTCGTTGGGCACGAACACGGACGAGCGAACCGCTGAACCGTCCGGCGTCCCGTCGCAGGCCCCCTCACCCGTCCGGGTCCACGATGGCTAGCCGAACCAGCTCCGTGAACTTGTCCCGAGGATTTCGTCCCCCGGGCGTCTGGGTAAAGACGAGACCGATGACCTCGTTCTCCGGATCGACCCAGGCGTAGGTGCCGTCTGAGCCGCTGTGGTAGTAAACGCCGTCGTCCCGGACGAACCACCCGTATCCGTAGTGGACCTCCAGATTCGGGCCCCCGCGGCCCCCAATGGGCTCCGTCCTGAAAGTCGTCATTCGCTGCACGGTCTCGGGCTTGATGATGCGCACACCGTCGTAGATGCCGCCGTTCAGAAACATCTGAAGGAAGATCGCGTAGTCCTGCGCGGTGGAGATCATCCCACCGGAGGCCCGAACGAAGGGCATCTGGGGCGGATCTCCAGGGGTCCAGCCCGGAATCCACTGCCCGTCCTCCCCTCGCTCGTAGTACACCACCGACATGCGGTCCAGCTTGCCTTCCAGCTTCTCCGGGATCTCGTGATTGTAGCTGTCCACCATCCCCAGAGGGCGGTAGATCTCGTCCTTCAGATAGTCCTCCAGCATGCGGCCCGACACGATCTCCACCAGAGCTCCCAGGGTGTTGTAGCCGGGGTTGTTGTAGTCGTAGCTGGTCCCGGGCGGAACTTCCGCTCCGACGTTCCCGAAGCGGCCGACCTCCAGCTTCAGGGTCGGGGCCTCGGGATGTTCGGAGGACGCCTCCATGAGCGGCTCCAGGAAGAGCGTCTCGATTCGGAGCCCGCTCGTGTGGCTGAGAAGTTGGCCCACGTTGATGAACCCCGCCCGGTAGTTGTCGAAAGAGGGGATGTACTCTCGCACCAGGTCCGAGTACTCCAGCTCTCCGCCTTCTTCGAGCCTGGCGATGGCGGTGGCCACCACCGGCTTCGTGTTGGACGCCATGCGGAACATGGTGTTGAGTTGGGGACCCTGGCTCCAGCGTGACTTCCTGCCCGACAAGGGGCGTCGCCCCCGCGGCCTGGAGCCCCAGCGCGATGAGGAGGCAGGCGCTCCAGGGAGTTCTACGTGTGTGATGGGAGCCCATTCGTCCCTATTCCTGATTGGGTGTGGGGAGGTGGCCTTGTGGCTCGGTGGCAGCGGTACCTCTGCGACGGTGCACTAGAGTCCCAGGAGCTCCCGCGCGTTTTGGCCGAGGATTCGCGCCTCGCCCTCGGCCGTGAGCCCCGACGCGGCAATGCTTTCCTTCATCTTGTCGAGGCTCCCGATCATGTGCGGGTAGTCACTTCCCGCCAGGATCCGGTCCGCACCCGCGAAATCCACGGTGAGGCGCAGGCACGCCGGGTCGAAATTCACCGAGTCGTAATAGAACCGCTTCAGGTACTCGCTGGGAGGCTGGGGGGTATTGAGCCGACACGCCGGGAACGCTTCATAGCCCCGGTCGAGTCGCTCGGCGAGGAATGGAATCGCTCCCCCGGCGTGGCACAGCACCCACCGAATGCCGGGATACCTTTCGGGGATGCCGGCGAAGATCAGATGGGCGGCGGCCAGGGTGGTGTCGAAGAGGAAGCCCACGAGCGGCATCAGCATGTACTCCCTCATGGCTTCGACGCCCATCGGGTAGGTCGGGTGGATATAGAGCACGGCGCCGGCCTCGTCCGCCCGCTCATAGATCGGATGGAAGCGTCGGTCCGCGAGGGGGACTCCTCTGGCGTTGCCGAAGATCATGACGCCCGGCAGACCCAGCTCGCCCAGGACACGATCCAGCTCCCGCGCCGCGGCCTCGGGGTGGACGAGAGGCAGGTGACCCAGCGCCGCGAACCGTTGGCCATGCCGTCGGGTGACATCCGCCAGAGCGTCGTTGACGATCCGGGCCAGCTCCACGGCCCGGTCCGGCGCTTCGATTCCGGTTCCAGGTGCGGTGAGGGTGAGGACCTGCATGTCCACTCCGGCGGTGTCCAGGGCCTGAAGGCGGTACTCCAGGTCCCGGTGTGCCCGGACCACCACGTTGTAGTCCCCGGGCGAGTGGAGGACGGGGTTGCCCTGATCGTCCGCCGTGATCCGAAAATTGCTGGGTCCCGAGCGGATCGCGTCCAGGAACTCGGGCGGGAAATAGTGATTGTGGAAGTCGATGATCATGGTTCGCGGAGTCCAGGGTACGCGCTAGTCCGGATTGTTCATTGTCTCTGCCGCGCCGATCGGAGCCCCACGGGACCGATCAGACCGCCGCCGTTCTGGCGGCGGCGCGCCCACAAAGCGTACACCGGCAAGCCCGCGGCCACCATACCCAGGCCTACGGCGCTTTCCACGGGGTCCGAGATCACCTGGTTCCCGACGATGGCGAAGGCGGCCAGGGCGAAGACGATGGGGGTCAGCGGGTATCCCCACGCCGAATAGTCGCGCTGGTGACCGGCCTGGCGTCGGCACACGAAGAGCCCCAGTGCCATCAGCCCGAAGAAGATCCATTCCGTGTAGATGACCCGCGTGAACAGAGCCCGGTAGGTGCCGGTAATGACCAGAATGGACGCCCAGACCGCCTGCAGGACAATGGCGCGGTGCGGGGTCCGGTACCGGGAGTGCAATCCGGACGCCCATCCGAAGAGCAGACGGTCCCGGGCCATGGCATAGTACACGCGAGGTCCCGCCAGCACGATCCCGGCGAGGGCACCGAAGGTGGAGAACACCACCAGGCTCGCCATGGCGGCACCACCGCCGCGTCCCATCACCACGTCAGCGGCGTCCGCGGCCATCCGGTGGGAGCGGACCACGGTCTCTAGAGGAAGCACGTAGAAGTACGCGGCGTTGAGCAGGACGTAGCACAGGGTGACGATGACCACACCCCACGCCAGGGCACGGGGGATGGTTCGCCGCGGCGCCACGGTCTCCTCGGCGTTATAGGTGACCATGTGCCAGCCGCCGAAGGCGAATAGCCCCGCCACCACGGCGATCAGGAACTCGGAGAGGGTGGCGCCCCCCAGCATTCCCGCCGCTGCCCCGCCCACGAGCGCATCGGGCAGGGCCGGGGCGGAAGCCCCTGCTTCCGGAGAGGGGCCCAGAGCGAATCCCAGCCCTACCATCAGGAGGATGGCCAGCACCTTCACCGCGGTGAAGGCTGTCTGCAGGTCGCTGCCGTGCTTCACCCCCGCATAGTTCACCGCGGAAAGGGCGAGGATCGCCGCCACGGCCACTCCCTTCGTCGCCACCGCGCCCAGAGGGACCAGGAACCCGACGTAGGAGGCGAAGATCATGGCCAGGGCGGCGATGATTCCCGAGTGCATCACCCAGAACATGGCCCACCCCCACAGGAAGCCCAGCCAGGAGCCGAAGGCCTCGCGGAGGTAGACGTAGACTCCGCCGGTCTCGGGGAAGATGGAGGCCAGCTCGGCGGTGACCAGGGCTCCCAGCAAGGTCAGGGCTCCCGCCACCAGCCAGACCAGGGCGGTTCCGGCTAGGGAGGGCACCTGCCCGGTGATCTCGGACGGCTGCACGAAGATGGAGGCGCCGATGATCGTACCCGCCACCATGGCGGTGGCGTGGGGAAGGCGGATGGCGCGGGCCAGGGTTGCGCTGGACTCCTCGGACATGAGGCGTCACTGTGGTGGTACCGGCACGCAGGCGTCAAGGGAGAGTGCGGGCCAATCGAGCGGCGCGGCGCCGGATCTCCGGTGCGTTGGTTCTTCCGACCTCCGTCGCGGGGCCGCAGGCGAACGGGCATCACCATCCAGGAGGGTTCAAGATGAATCACCGGATGACGCTTCTCGGCGCACCGCTGCTGGTGAGCCTGGCCCTGGGATCAGGGGCAGTGTCCGTGGGCGCACAGGGGTCGGGCACCGACAGTATCGTCGACATGCTCATGGCCCGGGAGCACCTGATCGCCAGGGCTGTCAGCGAGGGAGACCTGGCCGCCCTTGACACGGTCTACGCGGAGAACTTCCGACTGACGCTGAGTTCGGGCCTGGCTCTGACGAAATGCGAGTGGCTGGAGTCCATCGAAAGGGCCGGGACCTCTGGAGTGGTCACCACCCGGACGGTCGACCGGCAGGAAGGGGAGTCGTTCGGGGACCTGGCGATTCTCACGGGCCGGATACGGATGCGCACCGAAGTGGATCGAAGCGAAGAGGTTTCCCGGGTTACGTACGTGCGGGTGTACCAGAAGCGACAGGACCGATGGGTCATGCTCTGGCACCGCACGCTGGAGCAGTTCGGCGGAGGATCTCCGATTCAGGACCGGCCCGCGGTGCGGTCATGACCGAATCCGACTTCGCCGCCTTCTCCTGGCACGACAACCACATCTACGGTCTGGAACTCCTCCTGGGGGAGCCGGAGCTGGACGACTGGACCTCCGAACTGGTCCTGGACATCGACCATATCGTGGAGTGGGTGCCCACCCAGGAGGGCATGAGGTTCCGCCTCGCTCCGGCCACCCTGGTCTTCCACGGCGTGACCGATCTGCGCATCGACGTGGACTGGGGCGCGACGGGGTTCCGGGTGGCACCGACCCTTCTTTCCATTCACTGTATCGAGCGGGAACGGATCGCGGACCAGAAGGTGTACCTAGATGGACCCTACTATCGCTGGGGCATCCGCCTGAACGCGCCGGAGGGGGGTGAGATCTCGTTCGGTGCCTTCGGCTTCACGCAGACTCTGCGCCGGGAGCCGGTCCTGCATTCGGAGCAGCACCTGGGCGCCCGCCTGCGAGGTTCCCATCATGACTGACCCGGGCTCCTGCTGGTCGAGGAGCCCGGAGGTTCGAGTGATCTTTGCGCCCCTGACCGAGGAGGGACTCGCCCCACTGGGCCCGGGCGAACGGTACATCTGGATCCGCTCCAGCCTCGACGAGGAGGGCTATCGGCGGGTGGCGGAGCTCGCGAACACCTGTCCGGAGGTGGGGCTTCGGATCGCGAATCGGGATGAGAACCTGGAGTTCCTTCAGTATTTCGAGACGGTGGGGGACTTCCACGTGTCGAACCTGCGTCTGAAGAGCCTGGAAGGCCTGCGTCATCTTCCGGAAACCCTTGAGTCCCTCGGCATCGACGACACCCTCACGAAGAGCCTCGCACTGGCTCCACTGGCGCGCTTCCAGCATCTGAGAGAGCTCTTTCTCAACGGACATCGGAAGGACATCCAGGTCCTGAGGGAGCTCACCGCCGTGGAGCGCCTCACCCTGCGTTCCATCACTCTGCCGGATCTCTCGCTCCTGCGGCCCCTTTCGCGCCTCTGGTGGCTGGAGCTCCACTTGGGCGGGACCCGCGACCTTCGCCTCCTCACCGAGACCGGTCCTTTGCTCCACCTGGAGCTCTGGATGATTCGGGGGCTGGAGGACGTTTCGGTCCTGGGATCCCTGGGCGAGCTGCAGGAACTCCATCTTCAGGCGTTGCGCGGGGTCACGGCGCTGCCCTCGTTTGCGGGCGCTCGCTCCCTCAGGAGGGTGGTCCTGGAGACCATGAAGGGACTGCAGGATCTGAGTCCTCTGGCCCGTGCGCCCGCCCTGGAGCAGGTGTTCCTCATCGACATGCCGCAGCTCGATCCCGAGAACCTCCGCTGCTTCGTCGGTCATCCGACCCTGCGGGAAGCCGCTCTTGGGCTCGGGAGCCTTCGGAAGAACCGGAGGGCCTCCGAGATCCTCGAGCGACCCCGTCCCGGCCCGTTCGAGCTTCGTCACCCGGGGACCCGAGAGCCCTGAAGGCCGAGCTTCGTGACTCCTCTTCCGTTGCGTCGGTCCGCTCGCCTGCTTCCTCACGAGCGAGCCATCCTCGAGGGGGTGGCGGGAGCGCTGGTCCCTC
>JBDHKE010000053.1:0-22376 GCA_039586555.1 Gemmatimonadota bacterium
GACCTTGTTGCCCTCCTCGAGGAAGCGACGTGCATGCCGTGTCTTGAAGTCGTAGTCGTGATCCTCGATCCCCGGCCTGAACTTCACTTCCTTTACCTGAATGTGATGCTGCTTCTTCTTCGCCTCGCGGGCCTTCCTGGCCTGCTCGTACTTGTATTTTCCGTAGTCCATGACGCGGACGACCGGAGGACGAGCCTCGGGTGCGACTTCCACCAGGTCCAACCCCTTGTTCGCCGCGTGCTCTCGGGCCTCCTCCAGGGCCACGATCCCGACCTGGGACCCGTCTTCGTCGATCAGGCGGATCGGGCTGATCCGGATCTGATCGTTCACGCGGACTCTTCGTTCGGTTATTGTGAGCTCCTGCGCTTGGGGTTCGACTTCGCCGCCCGGCCAGCTCACCTCGGTGATGGGCAGCCCCGACAAAAAAAGCCCGGTGACCCCAGGCTGGAAAAAGGGCGCCGTCCAGCCCCTCCGGCGGCGCTCGCTCTTCGAACCCGGCGGTTCCCCACGCCCCGGGCGCGGAACCGAAAGGTGGGGGGGTTCCACTCCCCCACTTCGCGAAAATTGTCCCCCAAAGATACGCCCCCCGGGGAGGCGGTCAAGTGAAGTGGAGAACTCCTCTTTGAAGAGGCACCCTAGCCCAGCCTGCGGTCGTCGATGTCCGAGCGGACCTTCTCGATGAACTCCTTCCGATCCATCATCTCCTGCTTCTTCCCCGCACCCCGCCTCCGCACCGCGACGGTCCCGGCCTCGGCCTCCCGCTGGCCGATGACCGCCATGTAGGGGATCTTCAGCATCTCGGCTTCCCGGATCCGGTATGAGACGGTATCCCGAGATTCCTGGTATGCGCGCACGCCGGCCGCCCGCAGCGCTTCCAGAAGCTCCCGGGAACTCTCCTCCCATTGCTCCGAGACCGGGAGCACCCGAACCTGCTCCGGCGCCAGCCACGCGGGAAACGCTCCCGCATAGTGCTCGACCAGCCCCCCGATGAAGCGCTCCATCGAACCCAGAAGCGTCCTGTGGATCACCACCACGTTGTGCCTCTGGTTGTCGCTCCCCACGTACTCCATATGAAATCGTTGAGGCATCAGGAAGTCGAGCTGGAGCGTGGGACCCTGCCACTCACGGCCGAGGGCGTCCACCAGCAGCACGTCCACCTTGGGTCCGTAGAACGCGCCGCCTCCCTCGTCCAGCGTGTACGGCAGAGCCCGTCTGTCCAGCACCTGCCGGAGTTCCTCCGCGGCGGCGTCGTACACCTCGGGGTCGCCGATCGCCTTCTCCGGGCGCGTGGCCAGGGCCAGGCGGTACTCGTATCCGAACACGCCCAAGAGGTAGTCCACCAGATCCAGGAGCCGGTCGTACTCCTCCCCGATCTGGTCCTCACGAAGGAAGATGTGCGCATCGTCCTGGGTGAAGCCCCGAACCCGCAGCATTCCATGAAGCGTCCCGGACCGCTCGTACCGATAGCAGGTCCCCAGCTCCGCCAGGCGGAGGGGAAGCTCCCTGTAGGAGCGGCTCCGGGAGCCATAGATCATGAAGTGATGCGGGCAATTCATGGGCTTCATGCGGAAGCGCTGTCCCTCGTCGTCCATGGCCGGAAACATGTCCTCCGAGAAGACTTCCAGGTGCCCGGAAATGCGGTAGAGCTCCTCGTTGGCAATGTGCGGGGAGTAGACCAGCTCGTATCCGTGGTCCAGAAGCGTGGACTTGAGGAACTCCTCCACCGTGTGTCGGATGAGCCCGCCCCGGGGATGCCAGAGGATCAGGCCCGGACCCACCTCGTCCTGGACCGAGAAGAGGTCGAGGGTCTTTCCCAGGACCCGGTGATCCCGCCGCTTGGCCTCCTCCAGACGCTCGAGGTGCCCCTCCAGGTCCGCACTGGAGAAGAACGCGGTCCCATAGATGCGCTGCAGCATCTGGCGGGTTTCGTCCCCCCTCCAGTAGGCGCCAGCCGCGCTCAACAGCTTGAAGTGTTCGAGTCGGCCCGTGGACGGCACGTGGGGGCCTTTACAGAGATCCAGAAACGGCCCGTCCCGGTAGACCGTGATCACCTCATCATCGGCGAACTCCTCAAGACGCTCGAGCTTCAGCGGATCGTCCTCGAAGAGCTGACGGGCGTCCTCCTTGGTCACTCGACGGCGCTCGAACGGGAGGTCCTCCCGGACGACCTCCGCCATGCGCTGTTCGATGTCTTCTAGGTCCTCCGGGGTGAACGGCTCGTCGACTTCGAAGTCGTAGTAGAACCCCTCGTCGATGGCGGGACCGAAGCCGATGCCCGCGGTGGGGTTCATGTCGCGCACGGCCGTCGCCAGAACATGCGCGGCAGAATGACGGAGAACAGGCAGGGACTCGGGATCCCGCTCGCTCAGGATTCGGACCGTCGCGTCGGCCTCCAGCGGGCGGAACAGGTCCACGACTTCGCCGTCCACTTCCGCGGCGAGTGCGGCCCTCGCCAGGCCCGGGCCGATCTTCTCCACCACCTCCCGGACCGTGGATCCGACAGGCATTTCCAGGACCGAACCGTCGGGTAGCGTCACTCGGATCATGTCCGGTGCCATCGCTCTCTGCACCTCGATTCCAGTGCTCCTCGGGGCCTCGGGGAGAGGTTGGACCCCCCGCCCTCGCAGGAGCCGTTCATGCCAGGGCAACAAAAAAAACGCGGCCTCACCGAGCTGGAGGCCGCGCGGAGTCTCGAGGGAAACAGTCTTCAGAGACCCAGGCGCCTCCTCGCGGGGCCCGTCGTCGTCCCCATGGTGTACTGCGAAGCCGACCGCTGGAGCACTGTCATCCCCCTTCGAGACTTTCCGTTCGGGCCAACCTTAACCGGTGCGGACCGTCGGGTCAATGGAACGGCTCCGCAGCCACGGACGGTGAAGGCCCGATCGCCCTATCAGGCGAACGGGCCTCGCATCGAGAGCGGCCGGTTCCGGGTCCGCGACTCCTTCGGGAGCCCCGGGCCCGGCGACCTGTCGCGCAGACGCTCGGGGCGTCGCGCCTCGATCAGTACATGCCGCCCATCCCGCCCGGCATCGGCGGAGCCTTCTCCTCCTCGGGCCTCTCCACCACCACCGCCTCGGTGGTGAGGAGCAGGCCGGCGATGGAGGCCGCGTTCTGCAGGGCCGTGCGCACCACCTTCGTGGGATCGATGACGCCCGCCTCCACGAGGTCCTCGTAGACCTCTGTCTGGGCGTTGTATCCGAAGGACGGGCTCTCGGAGCTCCGTATCCTCTCGACCACGATGGAGCCCTCTGCACCCGCGTTGATGGCGATCCAGCGGAGGGGGAACTCCAGGGCGCGGCGCAGGATGTCCACTCCCACCTGCTCGTCGTGCCGGTCGAGCTTCAGGTCGTCGAGGACCTTCTGAGCCCGCAGCAGTGCCACTCCGCCGCCGGGCACGATGCCCTCCTCCACGGCCGCGCGGGTCGCGTGCAGCGCGTCCTCCACCAGAGCCTTCTTCTCCTTCATCTCGGTCTCGGTGGCCGCGCCCACATTGATGACCGCCACGCCGCCAGCGAGCTTCGCGAGCCGCTCCTGGAGCTTCTCACGATCGTAGTCCGAGGTGGACTTGTCGATGGCGACTTTGATCTCCTCGATGCGGCCCTTGATCTTGTCGTGGTCACCGGCGCCGTCCACGAGGGTGGTGTCGTCCTTGTCGATGACGACTCGCTTCGCCGATCCCAGGTCGCTCACGACCGTGTTCTCCAGCTTGAAGCCCACCTCTTCGGAGATCACCTGTCCGCCGGTGAGAACGGCGATGTCCTGCAGCATGGCCTTCCGGCGGTCTCCGAAGCCCGGAGCCTTCACGGCGCAGACCCGCAGCGTGCCCCGCAGCTTGTTGACCACCAGAGTGGCGAGGGCCTCACCCTCGACGTCCTCGGCGATGAGCAGGAGGGGCTTCCCCATCTGGGCGACCTTCTCCAGGATCGGGAGCAGATCCTTCATGGACGAGATCTTCTTGTCATGGATGAGGATCATGGGCTCCTCGAGAATCGCCTCCATCCGCTCGGGATCCGTCACGAAGTAGGGGGACAGGTAACCACGGTCGAACTGCATGCCCTCGACGGTCTCGAGAGTGGTCTCCAGGCCCTTGGCCTCCTCGACCGTGATGACCCCGTCCTTACCGACCTTCTCCATGGCGTCCGCGATGAGGTCGCCGATCTCCATGTCGTTGTTGGCGGAGATGGCTCCCACCTGGGCGATCTCTTTCTTTCCCTTGGTGTCCGTCGACATCTCCTGGAGGAAGTCGACGACCTTGTTCACGGCCTTGTCCACGCCCCGGCGGATGCCCATGGGGTTGGTCCCGGCGGTGACGTTCTTGAGCCCCTCGGCGAAGATGGCCTGCGCCAGCACGGTGGCGGTGGTCGTCCCGTCTCCCGCCACGTCGGAGGTCTTCGTTGCCACCTCCTTGACCATCTGCGCGCCCATGTTCTCCACGGCGTCTTCGAGCTCCACTTCCTTGGCCACGGTGACCCCGTCCTTCGTGACCGTGGGGGAACCGAACTTCCGGTCCAGAACCACGTTCCGGCCCTTGGGTCCCAGGGTCACCTTCACGGCCTCCGCCAGCTGGTCGACGCCGGACTTGAGTCGGGTGCGGGCGTCCACGCCGAATCTGAGGTCCTTCGCTGCCATTTCGCTTCTCCTTCGTTCAATGCCTCACTCCCCAGGGGAGTCGGCTCGTCGTTTCGTGCAATCCAAGGCTCGAGGCCGGCCGGTCGTTGTGAAACCCGCCCGCTCAGGCCTTGATCACGGCCAGGATGTCGGACTCCCGCACGATCAGGTAGTCCGAACCGTCGATGGACACCTCGGTTCCGCTGTACTTGCCGTACAGCACCCGGTCGCCGACGCTCACGTCCATCTCGATCCGCTTGCCCTCGTCGGACAGCTTGCCCGGACCCACCGCGATGATGTTGCCCTGCATGGGCTTCTCCTTGGCGGTGTCCGGGATGTACAGCCCACCCCTCATCTCCTCCGTCTCCTCCAGCGGCTGGACCACGACGCGGTCGGCCAAAGGCTGAATCTTTTCGGCGGACATAGCTCCCGCTCCTCCATGAACTTACGGTTCGCTGTGGGTGACGTGTTGAACGTCCCTTGTTAGCACTCATCCGAGGAGAGTGCTAAGAGTCGCCCACAAATGTAGCCGAAGCATCCGGTCTGTCAAGCGGAGACCGAATGTGGAACGTGCGGGTGCGCGCTGGGCGGCCCTGTGTGACATCCTCCAGGCGGGAGGACAGGGCCATGGGCGAGATCAATCCCCGCTGACCGTCAATGCCTCCATCCGGGCCACGCCGTCCAGGCCCACGATGGCGTGAACGACCTCGTCGGCGAGCTCGGGTGGGAACCAGAAGCCCAGCTCCTCCAGAGAGCGGAAGGAGGAGCGAGCCTCCTCGTACGCCCGCTCCAGCACCCGGCGGGCGGGGGTCCTGAAGACTCCCTCCACCATTCCCGCTTCCACCTGGGCACCGGACCACAAACGGTTCAGCTCCTCGACCTCGTGGCTTTCGCCGTGGTGATGGATCTCGGAGACGAGCAGGTTGTGGCTGTGCCGCCCGAGATCGAACTCGAAATCCGTGAGGTCGTCGACGATCTGGAACGCCGTTCCGAGGTGGGCCACGGCGGGCTCCGCCCTCCGCACCTTCCGGCGCATCTCCCCGATCTCCAGGATGCGAGGCGCCACGAACGCCAGGGCGAAGAGAGCACCGCCACGCACACGATGAACCTCCGCCACCATCCGGTCGGGCGGGAGGATCTCCCTCACGCCACCTTCCTCCGAGCCTTCCAGTTGCCCGATCTCCGCCATCCGGTCGAGGATCCCTCGGAGAATCTGCTCCCGCTCCAGGCCGGACATGACCCCCCCGGCCACAGCCCGGTCGCACGCTCCCCGGACCAGACGCTCGAAACACATCAGCTGGAGAATCGAGAGAAACCGCGCGCCGATCACGGGCTTGAAGGGGAGTAGGCTCTTGTCCTGGTCGTCGAAGATGTTGTCCGCAGCGGTGATGGTGCCCTTGATGCAGAAGTTCAGCTCCGCATAGGTCTCCAGCCGTTCCGCGCGGATGCCCAGCGACTCGAAGAGGGATCGAAAGAGGATCAGGAAGAAGTACTCCTGGATGAAGGACGGCTGGTCCGGGTCCGAGGAAAGGACCGAGTCCGTCTCCAGGCGCTCAGAGGCCAGATAGCGAGGATCGATGACCCGGTGAAGGTCCGAGTGCAACAGCCGAACGGCCCGTGCCTGTGATTCGATGGCGGGCGCGAGTCGCTCCCACACGCCTCGCTGTTCCAGGAGGCCGACGGCCTCGGGGGATCGGAATACCGGTGAGAGCGTCATCCTTTCTCGGCCCCTTCTTCCTTTCTCGGGTCACCCCGGCGCCAGCCGGGCGTGGATTGTGCGAGTCGAATCGAAGCGTTCAAAACTAGCAATCAAGTGTCGGATTTCGCCATGTACCGCCCCGCCATCTCCAGACCGTGAAGGGTGAGGAACGGCTCCAGGTGATCCACGGATCGGAGGTGCGGTCCGATGGCCTCGGCCAGCCCCCCCGTGGCCACCACGTACGCTTCCGGCTTCTCCCACTCCTCTTTGATGCGGCGGACGATCCCGTCGACACCGTCGACCGCCGCGTAGAAGATGCCGCTGTGGAGGCACGCTTCGGTCCGCCGGCCGATGACAGCCTCCGGGGCCAGGAGCTCTACCCGCGGCAGCATGGCCGTACGGCGGCTGAGCCACTCGAGCCCCGCCGGGACCCCGGGCGCGATCACCCCACCCAGGAACACCCCCTCGGCGCTGATGCAGTCGAAGGTCGTGGCCGTTCCAAGGTCCACCGCGATGGTGTCGCGACCGTAGAGTCCGGATGCGGCCAGGGTGTTGACGATCCGGTCGGCACCGACGGTTCGGGGCTCCTCCACGTCCAGGCGGACGGGGAGATCCGACTCCGCCGTCACCACGTACACCCGCCCTGCGGAGAGCCTGCCCAGGGTCTCTCGAAGGACCTTCGTAGAGTCGGGCACCACGGATCCCAGAACGACCCGCGCAACGTGCGCGGCGCTGAACCCTCTCTCCGCCAGCAGAGTCCGGAGCAGGAGGTGGTACTCGTCGGCGGTCCGGGGCACCGGAGTGCTGACCCTCCAGTGGCCGATCAGCTCCATCTCTTGGCCCCGGTAGAGGCCCAGCGCCGTCTCCGTGTTTCCCACGTCGATCACGAGGTGCATGGTCACTCACTCGGATTAGGCTGAGACACATCGGGAGGCAGCCGCTCCTCCTCGACCCGCGCCGAGCCGCACGCGACCCGGACGACGGAGTCCCCCACGTCCACCAGCAGGGCACCGGACGAATCCACGCCTGCCGCCACCCCCTGGCAACCGGCCGAGGCCCTGACCCGGAGCCCGTACAGGGCATCCCGGCGCCGAAACTCCAGGGCCAGGGAACCGCACAGCCAGGGGACACCTTCTCGAAAGAGCCCGCGGATCTCGCCGAGGAGGGCCCCCACCAGGGTGGAGCGGGACACTCGGCGGCCGGAGGCTTCCTCCAGGGACACCGCCCGGTCCCGAATCTCGAACGGGAAGTCCGAGGCCTTCTGACGCACGTTGATTCCGACACCCGCCACTACCTCCCTGGATCCCGCCGCCTCGCAGAGCACCCCACAGACCTTGCGCCCCCCAACCTGGACGTCGTTGGGCCACTTGATCCGGGGCTCCAGGTCGGGCACCACCGAAGCCACCGTCCGTGCCACCGCCAGCCCCAGCAATAGCGGCATGCGGACCCGGTCCTCCCGGCACTCCGCCACCAGGAGAACGCTCAACCACAAGCCGAGACCTTCGGGGGAGCTCCACACCCTCCCGCTGCGGCCCCTTCCCCGTGTCTGGTGCTCGGCGGTTACCACCGTGTACGGGAAGGCACCCTCCGCGGCCATGGCCTTGAGCCGGTCGTTGGTGGAAGAGAGCGTGCTGAAGGCCTCAAACCTGGGAACCTCCCACAGGGCTTCCCAGACCTGGGTGGGCTCTCCCTCCCAGTGGGTCAGTTCGCCTTCCATGGCACTCGTACGAAGCGAAGGGTCAGGTCCGCGGCAGGCGCCGATTGAGTCAAAGCATCCACCCGCACGAAGTCAACGCCCGTCTCCGCGATCCTCCGGACATTCTCAACGGTGGCATCGGCAGCGGCCTCGAGCTCCGGACTCGGCCCGCCACGACACCGTACCCTCTCCGCGGCTTCTCGAAGCCGGTCCGGGGTCATCTTCACCAGAAAGACCCGGTCCACGCCCAGCTCAAAGGCCTGGTCCAGCTCCTGCAGGTCGGTGACCTCGACCTCCACGGCGAGACCCCGGAAGTTGCTCGCGCGGACTCCATCCACCGCTGGCCGGAGTCCGCCCGCCGCCGCGATGTGGTCACGGCTGATTCGGACCATGTCGTGAAGGCCCATTCTATGGTTGGCCCCGCCTCCGGCCCGAACGGCTTCTCTCTCCAGGATCCTCCAGCCTGGAGTCGTCTTCCGGGTGTCGATGACCCGGGCGCCGGTGCCCTCGACGGCGCGGGAGAATCGTCGGGTCAGAGTGGCGACGCCGGACAGATGGCGGAGGAAGTTCAGTGCCGTGCTTCCCGCCGTGAGAATCGCTCTCGCCGGGCCGTGCAGGCGAAGGATGGCCGTTCCCGGTTCGACCTCCCCCCCATCCCCGACCTCCACCTCCACCTGGAGGTCAGGACCCACCGCGAGAAACGCGAGACGGGCGGGCTCCGTGCCGGCCACAACCAGTCGCTCCCTGGCCGCGACCACGGCCTCGGCATCGACGGGGGGCACGGTCCAGAGCGTCGTCCAGTCGCCACTCCCCACGTCTTCTTCGAGAGCCACCGTCACGAGCCCGTCGATGGCGGCCCTACGTTCCAGGTCCGGTATTCGACTCATCGGCCCAGGAGGTAGAGGAGGAACAGCCCACCCACGAGCCAGCAGTACAGCCCGAAGAAGTGGAACGAGCGGCGACGTAGCGTGGCCACGAAGGCTCGGATCGCCGCCACCCCGGTGACGGCCGCGGCGATCCCCCCGACCCCGAGAGCCCACGCCCAGTGCCCGTCCATTCCCTGTAGGAGCTCCGGGACCTGCAGGAGCGCGGCTCCCGCGATGGCCGGCACGGCCATGAGAAAGGAGAATTCGGCGGCATCCTCCGCGGCGACTCCCATCCACAGGCCCGCCACCACCGTTGTACCGGAGCGGGAAATGCCCGGAACCAGGGCGAGAGCCTGCGCAAGGCCCATGACCACGGCCACCGTGGCGCCGACACCCATCCAATCTCCACGGGCCAGGGCCCTGCGCGTGCTCCACAGGAGAGCTCCCGTGATCAGGAGCGCGAAGCCCGTCACCTCGGGGCGCTCGAACAGGACCTCCACCGGGTCCTCGAAGAAGAGCCCGATCACGGCCGCCGGCACCGTGGCGAGCACCAGCAGCCCCAGGTATCGCCACGAGGAAGATCGCCCACGGATGGCACCCGACACCAGGGAGGTCACCCGGCCCCTGTACACGACGAGAACCGAGACCAGGGTGGCCAGGTGCACGGCGACCTCGAAGACGACCCCCGGGACCCGGACGTCCAGCAGGGTCTGCCCCACCACCAGGTGTCCCGAGCTGGAGACCGGGAGGAATTCCGTCGCGCCCTGCACGACGCCCAGAACGAACGCTTCCAGAAGACTCACTCCGCAGCGTCCTGCTCCAGAACCCGGGCGTAGAAGGCCTCATACCGGGGCACGATCTCCTCCGCGCGAAACCGCTCCAGGGCGATGTTGCGCGCGCACGAGCTCGCCGCCTTCCATCGCTCCTCGTCCGAGAGGAGCTCCAGAGCTGCGTCCGCCATCTCCTCCACAGCACCGACCGGAAGCAGGTATCCGGCCCCTCCATCGGCAACGACCTCGGGCAGCCCGCCCGCCGCGCTGCCCACCACGGGCGTGCCGCAGGCCATCGCCTCCAGCGCCGCCAGCCCGAACGACTCGGACTCGCTGGGCAACAGAAACAGGTCGGCGCAGGCGAGGAGCTCGGACACCGACGCGTGCTTGCCCAGGAAGGACACCCGGTCACCTATGCCCAGCTCATCGGCTCGTTGCGCGGCTCGGGGGCGGTCGGGTCCGTCGCCCACGAACACCAGCCGCACGGGCATTCTCTCGGCGACCCGCGCGCATACCTCCACCACGTCGATCACTCTCTTGACGGGCCGGAAGTTGGATATGTGCATCAGGATCTTCTCGCCGGGTGCGGCCAGCGCAGACCGGAAACAGGGCTCCTTGTCCCGCCGGAACACCTCGGTGTCGACGAAGTTCGGGATCACCTCAATTCGGCCTTTTGGAACGCCGAAATCCCGCACAGTTCTCTGCCGCAGGTACTCCGAGACCGCCGTCAGGCCGTCAGACTCCAGGATCGAGAAGCGAATGATGGACCGGAAGGACGGATGTGGGCCGACCAGGGTGATGTCGGTACCGTGAAGGGTCGTCACCACCTTGAGGCGGCGGTGTTCCTCCAGCATCTGCTGCGCGATCCAGGCGGACGTCGCGTGGGGAATCGCGTAGTGGACGTGGACCAGATCCAGCTCGTGCTCCACCGCCGCGTTCTGGATCGAGACGGCCAGCGCCAGGGAGTACGGCGGATGCTCGAACAGGGGATACTCGTGCATCTCCACCTCGTGGTAGTACACTCGCTCCCTGAAGTGGTCCAGGCGAAAAGGCTGGGCGTACGAGATGAAATGGATCTCGTGCCCGCGGCCGGCGAGCTTCAGCCCCAACTCCGTGGCCACGGCACCCGAGCCACCGTACGTGGGGTAGCAGGTGATCCCGATTCTCACGTCTCCTCCTCTCCCCTCTCTCTCCCTACCCCGGCACCGGGCTCCTCAGGCTCCGGGATCTCGTCCTCACGCCGGTGGTGGGGAGTTTTCGCGCGGAGCGGAGCAACCGCCCGCTCCCACACCTGAAGGGTCTCCTCCACGAGAGCTCCCTCGGAGGCCCTCGCGTCGAGCGTGTGGGCCAGGGGCGGAAGTTGGTTCCGGAACCAGGTCCGTTGGCGACGGGCGTATCTGCGAGTGGCTCCGCGGGTTCGCTCGAGCGCTTCATCCAGGTCGATCTCGCCGGCCAGGTGAGCCGCGATCTCTCGGTAGCCCACGCTGGTCATCCCGGAATCGTGAGGGGTGTAACCGGCGTCCAGGAGGCTCCGGACCTCGGCCACAAGGCCCCCGGCGAGCATCTCGTCCACTCTCGAATCGATGCGCCGATCCAGGTCCTCCCTGGCAATGTCCACGTAGAGCACCACCCCGCTCAGCGGAGCGGCCCCCGGAGCTCCTTGACGGTGCCACCAGGATAACGGTCTTCCCGTCAGTAGAGCCACCTCCAGCGTCCGCGACATCCGCTGGCGGCCCCCCGCAGCGGCTACCACCGCTCGCTCCGGATCCAGGGCTATAACCCACCGCTCGAGCTCCTCCCGATCCGCTCGGGCGAGGAACTGGCGCAGAGCCCTTCGCCGTCCCGGATCCAGGGGAGGCTCTCGAAAGATCGGTTGCACGAGGGCCCGCAGGAAGAAGCCGGTCCCCCCCACCAGAATCGGGATGCGCCCGCGACTTCGGATATCCCGAATCCAGAGTCGGGCGCGTCGCGCGAACTCCCCGGCGCTGAAGCGTTGATCGGGGTCCACCAGGTCGAGGCCATGGTGGCGCGCCCGGGCCCGGTCCTCCAGGCCGACCTTGGCCGTTCCCACGTCCATGCCTCGGTAGACCTGGCGGGAGTCCATGCAGATGATCTCCGCCGGCAGCCGACGAGCGAGGGACAGGGCCAGCGACGTCTTTCCTGACGCTGTGGGACCGACGATCGCCAGGAAAACGGGCTTCGGCGCCCTCTCCGATCCCGGAGCCAGTGGCGGTGGGGAAGGAAACATGGCTAGCGACCGAACTTGCGCTTCAGCTCCTTCGCCGAGAGTCGGACCACGGTGGGCCGTCCATGAACGTCGTGATACGGAAGCTCGGTGGCGAAGAGCCGATCGAAGAGCTCCTCCATCTCGGTAGCGGAGAGCCTCTGGCCCGCCTTGATGGCTCCCTTGCAGGCAAAAGTCATCGCGATCCGCTCGTGCTGGTTCCTGCCAGAGCGCATCAACTCCGAGCCCTCCGTGAGCTCCGCGATCATCTCCCGAAAACAGCGTTCCGCGTCGAAGTACGGATGGGGGTTGGGAACGGCGTGGACGATCACCGTGTCCCCGCCGAATCCCTCCACTTCGAAACCGGTCCGGGAGAGGAGTCCGCTCAACGACTCCACCTGGCGGTACTCGGCGCCGGTCAGGCGAAGCGTGAGGGGAAACAGGAGCCTCTGGCCCACCTCCCCACCCTTCTGGAAGAGGTCCATCAGCCGCTCGAAGAGCACCCGTTCGTGGGCGGAGTGCTGGTCGATGAACACCAGGCCATCCCGGGTCTCCGCCACGATGTACGTGTTCAGCACCTGCCAGAGTTGGGGGCGGCCCGCCTCCGGCGCTGGCTCCGCAGGTGGGGCCGTCGCCCCCGCCGCCACTCGAGGCACGAACAAGGCGGTCTGCGCATCCAGAGTGGGATCGGAGTCCCGTCGGGCGGGTCTCGGCTCTCGCACTTCCAGGCGTGGCAGCTCCGGACGAGGCTGGAAGCTGGCCGAGCTTTCCTCTTCGCCATGGGCTTGCCGCACCGCCTCCTCCACCAACCGTTCCACCGCAGGGAGATCCCGGAAGCGAACCTCGGCCTTGGCAGGATGGACGTTCACGTCCACATGGCCTCTGGGAGCGTCGAAGTAGAAGAACACCCAGGGACGCACCCCCGAGGCGATCGTCGTGCGGTATCCGCGATCGGCGGCTCGGAGAAGCACGGGGTCGCGGAACGGGCGCCCGTTGACGTAGAGGTATCCTCTTCGCATTCCGGGGCGGGCCTGGTCCGGCCTCTGCACCAGACCTCTGACGCTCATGCGCCCGCTTTCCCCGGAGACGGCGACCAATGTACGGGCGACCTCCTCTCCCCATATGGCGGCCACGCGGGCTGGGATGTCCCGTGCGGAAGGAGCGGATAGAAGCTCCCTTCCATCGGAGGTCAGGAGAAACGCCACCGAGGGGTGCGCCAACGACAGAGCGATGACCGCCTCGGAGATGGCTCGCGTCTCGGCTCGGGCACTCTTCAGGAACTTGGCTCTCGCGGGGGCGTTGAAGAACAGCGTCTTCACTTCCACCGTGGTTCCCGGTCTCCGGGGGGAGTCCTCGATGCTCACGATCCTTCCCCCATCGACCCGCACCCGGGTACCCAGCTCCTCCTCCCGCGCGCAGGTATCCAGGGTGAGGCGGGAAACCGCGGCGATGGAGGGAAGGGCCTCTCCCCGGAATCCCAACGTGGTGACTCCCTCCAGGTCGGAGGCGTCCCGGATCTTGCTGGTGGCGTGACGATCCAGGGCCAGGAGCGCATCCTCCCTCACCATGCCGACTCCATCGTCCGCCACCCGGATGCTCCGCTTCCCCCCCCCGGTAATGGCGACCTCCACCGCCGCAGCCCGGGCGTCGAGGGCATTCTCGACGAGCTCCTTGACCACAGACGCGGGACGCTCCACGACCTCGCCGGCCGCGATCTGGTTCGCGACGCGGTCGGGAAGGATCTGGATCGTTCTCGGCATTCGTGGCTCCCTGAGTCCCTACTCCACGCCGTAGAAGCGTGTGGCATTCTCGAACGTGGCCCGGGCGATAGAGTCGGGATCCGCGTCCCGATGGGCGGCCACCGCCTCCCGCACGTAGGCCACGTACGCCGGCTCGTTCCGCTTACCCCGCCTGGGCACGGGCGCCAGATACGGCGAATCCGTCTCGATGAGGAGACGATCCGCGGGAACCGCCCGGACCCGTCCCCCATCAGAGAAGTTCTTGAAGGAGGCGATTCCCGAGAAGGACACGTAGCAGCCCAGCTCCAGCCCCGCCTCGAATAGGGGCATCCCTCCCGAGAAACAGTGGAGCACGGCGCGAACCTCGGAGAACTCCCGGAGCAGCGCCGCCGTATCCTCGTCGGCGCTCCGGGAATGGACCACCACCGGGAGTCCGAGCTCCGCCGCCATCTCGAGCTGACGTCGGAACAGGGATCGCTGGACGACGCGGGGAGGGTGCCCGTAGTGGTAGTCCAGCCCGGTCTCGCCCACGGCGACGAGTCGCGGCTCCCGAGCGATCAGGTCTCGGATTCCGTCCAGGGCTCCAGGTCTCGCCGCTTCGGCTTGGTGAGGGTGGACCCCCGCCGCCCCCCACAGATCCTCGGCACGCCGGACGAGATCCGCGACCGCGAGGCTGTCGTCCAAGTCCGAAGCAACGGTGACGATGCGCGTGACCCCGGCCGCTCGCGCCCGCGCCAGGACCTCGGCGACGTCGGAAGCGAACCGTTCGTCCGTCAGGTGGCAGTGGCTATCGAAGAGCATGGAGGATCGAGCGACCCGGGTCACCATAGGACTTGAGAGACCCTCCCGGATGCGATGCGGGCCCCGGGGGCGTCCCCTGGGGCCCGCTGGAGCGGAGGACCGGGCCCACGGACCCGCCTCACACAGCAGCGGTCGCGGTCTTGCGCTTCCGATCCTTGGACGGCTGTTCGCCCCAGCGCTTCTGGATCTCCAGGAGGGCAGGCGAGGCCACGAAGATCGAGGAATAGGTCCCGATCAGGACCCCCAGGATCAGCACGATGGTGAAGTCCCGAATCACCGCCCCACCGAGAATGAGGAGCGACAGAAGAACCACCAATGTGGTCCCGGAGGTGAGGACCGTTCGCGGAAGCGTCTCGTTGATGGACTCGTTCACCAGATCCACCGGGTCCCGCTTGCGCGCGCCCTTCTTGCCCATGTTCTCCCGGATCCGATCGAAGACGACGATCGTATCGTTCAACGAGTACCCCACGATGGTCAGGATCGCCGCCACCGTGGGCAGGGCGATCTCGACGCGGAAGACGGCGAGGAACCCCAGGGTGATCAGGATATCGTGCACGGTGGCGATGACCGCGGCGATGCCAAAGCGCAGCTCGAAGCGTATGGCCAGGTAGATCAACGTCAGGATGAAGGAGAACAGAATCGCCAATCCCGCCTTCCGCTGAAGCTCGCCACCGATCTTGGGCCCGACCAGCTCTGCGCGCACCTCCTGGAAGGTCCCTTCCCCGAAAGCGGCCGTGAGCTGCTCGTTCAGCTCGGCCCGGACCTGGGCGATCCCCACTTCCTCCGCCAGGGGCGCCCGGACCACGAACTCGTTCTCCTGGCCGAACCGTGTGATGGGCGGAGCGTCCGTGCCGCCCAGTGCGTCCCGGAGCTGACCCGCCGTCATCGGCTGGTTGAAGCGAACCTGGATCAAGCTGCCACCGGTGAAGTCGACACCGTAGTTCTGCCAGCTCCCGATCGCGAAAACGTTCAGGACCATGGCCAGGACGCCGACCGACACGATGAGGCCCGAGACCGCGTACGCAATCCGTCGCTTCTCGATGAATTGATAGCTGGCTTTTTCGAAGATTCGCATCGGCTCACTAAATGCTGATGGGATCGGAAGAGCGCTTCCTCGACAGATAGGCCAGGAAGAACGTCCGGGTTACGAACAGGGCCGAGAAGAACGAGGCAACGATGCCGATGGAGAGCGTGACGGCGAACCCTCGGACCGGTCCGGTCCCGAACTGGAAGAGGATGAGCGCCGTGATCAGAGTCGTCAGATTCGCGTCCACGATGGCAGAGAGGGCGTGCCCGAAGCCCTCGTCCACGGCCATGCGTGTGGCTCTGCCCGCAGCTAGCTCCTCGCGGATGCGCTCAAAGATCAGGACGTTCGCGTCCACCGCCATCCCCACGGAAAGGATGAGGCCCGCGATGCCGGGCAACGTCAGGGTCGCGTTGAGCCCCGCCAGCCCACCCAGAACCAGCAGAACGTAGACGGCGAGCGCCAGAATCGAGAGGATCCCCGCCGTTCGGTAGTACAGCGTCATGACGACGATCACGAAGATCACGCCGATGAGCCCAGCCATCTTTCCGGCGTCCACCGAGTCCTGACCCAGAGATGGGCCCACCGTGCGCTCTTCCATGACCTGCAACGGCGCGTCCAGCGCGCCAGCCCGAAGGACCAGCGCCAGATCCCTGGCCTCCTCCATGGGAGAGCCACCCAGCTCGATCTGCCCGCGGGCACCGATGCGGTCTCGTACCACCGGGGCGCTGACGACCTCGCCGTCGAGGATGATCGCGATCAGGTCCCCGACGTGCTGGCCCGTGACCTCGGAGAACCGCCGCCCCCCCACCCGGGAGAGCTCGAACTGAACGATGGCCTGGTTGAACTGAGGATCCCGATTCGCGACCGCGTTCTCCAGCATGTCGCCGGTCAGAAAGGCGTCTCCCTCCAGGACGTAGAGGCGCCAGTAGGTCCGTGCGCCACGGGCCGTGGGCACCCACTCCCACATGAGGTCGGTGTTCCGGGGCAGGGCTCGCCGCGACGCGTCCAGGGAGAGGAACGTCTCGGCCGTAGCCCGATCCTCGTCGGCCACGAGGTACGTACCCTCGATGTCACCCTGGTTCAGCAGTGCCGTGAAGGGACGCAGGAGGGTCTCATCGGATGCCTCCTGCTCCTCGGTAGGGGCGGCTTCCGCCGGGACCGTATCGGCAGCGGTGGTGTCGGCATCGGCAGCGGTGGTGTCGGCCTCCGCCGAGTCGGCGGTCTGAAACAGGAGCTCCTCGATGGACTGTCCCGGCTCCTCCACCGCTCGACCCATGGCCCGCAAGCTGTCCTCCCCCAATGCCGCTACGATCGCCCGGTCGATTCGGGGCAGGGCTGCGTCCACGTCGCTCGTGGGCAGCACCAGCCGCCACTCCAGGTACGCGGTCTGACGGATGATGTCCTTCGCCCTTTCCTCGTCCTGGATCCCGGCCAACTCCACGACGAGCCGGTCGGAGCCCACCTTCTGGATCAGCGGCTCCTGGACGCCAAACTCGTCGATACGGGTCCGTATGATCCGTTCTGCCCGGTCGATCGCGTCCGAGCGGGCCTCTGCGGTGAGGGTGCCGTCGGGATCCTCCACCTCGAGGACCAGGTGCATCCCGCCCTGGAGGTCGAGCCCGTATTTGAGGCCGTTCGTGATCAGATAACCCGCCGCCACCGCGCACACGGCGAGGATGACCAGAAGCCGGCCTCGAATCGATTTGAACATGGGGACCTTTGCGTGCCGTACGCGTTGGTGAACAACCCGCCGCGGGCAGGCGGTGACAAGCCTGCTGGCGAAAGCCCAGTAAGCTCGCCTGTCGCTGCATCACTGTCAATCTCGGGGGGCGGCGGCCAGCGCGGGTCCAGGACTCACTCGGATACCTCGCTCACCGGCCCGGAGTCCGCGCGGGTGCTCGTGGAGTGAACCCGGAGGTTCGAAGGGTCAGATCACCGCCCGCCGCAGAATCGCCCTTACCCTCGCCTGGAAGCGGTTCGGGTCGGTTGCCTTAGTGATGTAGTCGTCGGCGCCGGCGTCCAGGAGCTCGGCTTCCGCCACATCATTCCCGGTGCCGGTACGGATCAGGACGGGCAGGGCCGCGGAGGACACGGAGCTTCTAAGGCGTTTGAGCACCCCACTTCCGCTGATGCCGGGGAGCGCCAGATCCAGGATCACCAGCGAGTAGCTTGGGTCCATGCCCAGCATGCCCAAGGCCTGCTCCCCGCTCTCCGCCTCCGAGATCTCGAAACCCTCTCTGGAGAGCAGGCTGCGCATGAGAGCTCGGGCTGACGGCTCGTCGTCCACCAGCAGAATCCTGGGGCCGGATGCGGTCGGCGATGTCTAGCTTGGACAGAATCTTGATTCTGGAGACGACCCGGTTCATCGCTGCGGCGGGCATCTGCATGTGAGGTCGCAGAACTCCGTCCACGCGGAACCGCTCGACTCCGTAGCCGCCGGTGGGTTCGAGGTGGATGTCGCTGGCACCCGCCTTGATCGCGTCTCGGAGAATCACGTTGGACAGCCGGATCACCGGGGCCGCTACAGCATCCTCCTCTGTGATCGATTCGGGTCCGGCACTCTCGACGAGCTCGACGGCCTCAAGATCACCGAGATCCATCTGCGCCAGCAGAGGATTCACATCGTTCCCGAGCGTGTACCGGGCGCTGATGGCCTCCTCGATGGCGCCCGGGGGCGCGACCTGGAAGATCGTCGTGTGCCCGGAGGCGAACCCCAGAGCTCCTTCTGCATGCAGGTCCGTGGGGTCACACGTCGCGACGATGAGATGCCGGTTCTCCACCGCGACGGGAAAGACGTGATAACGTCGGGTTAGAGCCTCCGGAACGAGCTCGATGGCCTCCGGGTCTGCCTGCGCGTCAACGCCTTGACCGATTCACGGCTCCCGATCCGCTACCTGGTGGCCCGCCGGCTACCGGTTGCAGCGGCCGGATCCCGTCGAGAGTAGTCCGTATCCACCGAATCCGCGCAAATTGCGGGCCACCCGGGCGAAGGTGGAGGGGGTGTACCCTCCGCCCCCGAACTCTCCATCACTGTCCTGGCCTGAAGGGAGGTCATGCGTGGGTAGTGGCGCAGAGGCCCGTCGGGTCCCATGGTTCCGTTAGTCCAGGCGATGCGAATCGAGGCGTCCTCAACCGCCATCGCCCCCGATTGGGAGGACCAGACTCTCATGACCCTGGAACGGACCTCTCGGGCTGCTGCGGCCCTCGCACTGGGAGCGGTCTTTCTGCTCGTCTCCGGTGCTTGCCGCGGCCGCGAGGCCGCGGGGGACCCCACGGTTCGCGTCGACTTCGGCGTCTCTCCCACGCCCGCCACCGTGGGGCGGGCGCGGCTCCTCCTGACCGTCACTGATTCCGCGGACGTTCCCGTGAACGGCGCCTCGATCCACATTCGAGGGGACATGAAGCACGCGGGGATGGATCCGGTCGAGGAGCGAGCGGAACCCCTGGGCGACGGAAGATACATCGTTCCCGGGTTCCCCTTCACCATGGCGGGAGATTGGGTGCTGACGGCCAGCGTCACGATGCCTGACGGCTCACTCGTCGTCCGTCCCCATCCGGTGACCGTGGTGGGAGAGTGGGCACCGGGCACATCCGGTGTCAGGGATCCTCGGAGATGAGATCCGCGGGCCTGGCCCCGAGGCCAGGATACCGTCGCCTGGATGTTCTGTGCCTGCCCGTCCTGGGAAGGCTGCTGTGCTGGCGTCACTCCCGGTCCCTCTTTCAGGCCTCACTTCTAGCCGTGGCCGTGCTGGTGGTCGTGGACGGCCTGTTCGGGCCCCAGCTGTCGCCTCGCAACCTGGCGGGCGTGCTCCCGTGGGTGCACTGGAGAGGACTCGTGGTCCTCACCCTGCTGGTGGCGGGAAACGCCTTCTGCATGGCCTGCCCTTTCATGCTTCCCCGCCGGCTCGCCAAGAAGATCCTCCCCCGCAGACGGCCCTGGCCTCGGGCGCTCCGCTCTAAATGGCTCGCTGCCTCGCTACTGATCCTATTCTTCTGGGCGTACGAGGCACTGGATCTGTGGGCCAGCCCGTGGCTCACCGCTTGGCTGGTAGTGGCGTACTTCGCCGGCGCCTTTCTGATCGACGGCCTGTTCCGGGGAGCGGCCTTCTGCAAACACGTGTGCCCCATCGGGCAGTTCCACTTCGTCAACTCCATGGTGTCGCCCTTCGAGGTGGCCGTCCGGGAATCCGAGCGGTGCATCGCGTGTCGAACCAAGGATTGCATCGGGGGCCGGGAGGTGGGAGGACGCGTTCAGAACGGATGCGAGCTGTGGCTCTTCCAGCAACGGAAGGTCGGGAACCTGGACTGCACGTTCTGCATGGAGTGCATCCACGCCTGTCCGCACGACAACGTAGGGATTCTGGTCCGCAATCCGGCCCGGGAGCTGTACGACGACTCCTGGCGCTCGGGCCTGGGGCGGCTGGGACAGCGTCCGGACCTGGCCGCCCTGGTCCTCGTGCTGGTCTTCTCCGCGTTTCTCAACGCTTTCGGGATGGTGAGCCCGGTGTATGGGCTTCTCGCCTCGATGTCCCGATTGCTCGGGACCACGTCGGAGGCCGTGCCGTTGCTGCTCCTGTTCCTCGGGGGAGTGGTGGTGCTCCCGGCCGTGCTCATCCTGGGTGCCGCTACTCTCACCCGCCGGTGGACCGGGGCCACTTTGCCAGTGACGCAGATCGGGACCCGCTTCACCTTCTCGCTCGTTCCCATGGGGTTCGCGATGTGGCTGGCCCACTACTTCTTTCACTTCGCGACGGGAGGCCTGGTCCTGTTTCCCCTCCTTCAGAAGTACCTTGCGGACCTCGGCCTACCCTTGGGTAGTCCCCGAACGGGAAGCGGCACCCTGGTCCCGGAGGGCTGGATCCTCCCCATCCAGACGGTGGCTCTGGAGATGGGGCTCCTGCTCTCCGCAGCCGTGGCCTTCCGCATCTCGCTCGATATCTTCGGGGACCGCCGCGTGGCATTGAGGGCATCACTCCCGTGGGTTGCCATCGCGGTCGCCCTCTCGCTGGCGGGGATCTGGCTCCTCCTCCAGCCCATGGAGATGAGGGGCACGTTCATGGCTGGATGATCGAACGCAGGACAGGGTTTCGAGATGACGCGTACGGGCCTCGCTGCTGCCGCTTGGACGATCACGATCTGGCTTTCGGTCTCTCCCACCCTTCTGGTGGCCAACGGAGGCACGCTCCGGCTCAACACCGTTCTCGGCCCCTTCGAAGTGATCGTGTTCACGGACCCCACCCCCGTGCGGGTAGACTCCATTGACGTGAGCGTTCTGATCACTCGACCCGGCTCGGTCGAGCCGGTGGAAGGCCTCGAGGTGCAGGTGAGGGCAGACCCTGTCGGGCACGACGGAGAATCGACGGAACACCGGGCGACTCGAGAGCAGGCGGAGGATCCGCGGTTCTACGCGGCGAAGTTCCGATTGGGCCGGGAGGGGGCCTGGCGGATCACCGTGTCGGTTTCCGGAGAGGAAGGGGGTGGTGAAGACTGGTTCCAGGTCAACGCGATCGAGCCCGGTCCTCTCCGTCGGCCGCTCATCTTCGTGATCGTGGCTCTCACCCCTCTCGCCCTGGCTGCCTGGTGGCTGTACCGGGGTGGGCAGGAACGGCACGAGCCCTGACGCTTCCGGAGGTCTTCCGCACCGGTGCTCAGGAATCCTCCAGCCGTGGGTCCACCGGCAGCTCCAGACGGGCCTGAGCGCCCTTCCTGCCCCGTCGATTCTCGAGGCTCAGGCTACCCCCATGGGTTTCGGCAATCTGCCGGCTGAGGACCAGGCCGATGCCGGACCCGCCGGGCTTCGTCGTGTAGAAGGGCACGAACAGGTTGGACCCCGCCCCGAGACCTGGCCCGTCATCCTCCACGACCACCTCGAGCGTCCCGTTTCCGAGGCTCCAGCTCACTTCGACGCCTCCCCTCGTGTCGAGACTGGCGTCCACCGCATTGCGTATCAGGTTGATGAGGAGTTGCTCCAGCTGGTCGGCATCGGCCTGGATCGTGACGTCCGGACCTGCCGCCACCTGCACCTCCAGCCGGGTCTCCAGCGCAGCGACGCGCCGGATCCACTCCTCCACGCGCACCGGGCCCAGGGTAGGTCGAGGAAGGCGGGCCAGGCGAGCGTAGGAGGCCATGAACCGACCCAGGGCCTCGGTCCGGCCCGTGATGACGCTGAGTCCCCGCTCGAGATCCTCGTCCAGATCGGTGGGTCTCGGCTCCCGGCTCATGAGGTCCGTCAGGCTGGCAGCGATGGACTTGATGGGCGCTAGAGAGTTGTTGATCTCGTGGCTGAGCACCCGGACCAGCCTCTGCCAGACGAGCCGCTCCTCCTCCCGGAGCGCCCGGCTGAGGTCGGAGAGCACCAGCAGCTGGTACGGCTGCCCCTCCTGACGAACGACCCCTCGCCGGAGCTCCCACCGACCCGTACCGCCGGGAAGAGAGACCTCCAGGGTCCGGGGCGCCTCTCCCTCCAATCCCTCACGCAGATGAAGCTCCTCGGCGGTCCGCCCCACCGCCCGTTCCGCGGGTTGGCCCAGGAGCCGCTCTCCCGCGCGGTTCAAGAGGCGAAGCTTCTCCTCGGAGTCGAACGCGAAGACCGCGACGTCGATATCCACGAGGACCTTCCTGAGCCACGCTTCCGCCTCCACGGCTCCGAGGCGCTGCTCCCGCAGAATCTCCTCCAGGGCATTGGCCTCCATGAGCACGAGGCCCAGGGGATCCTTGGGACCGGCTCCCCGGGCACGAATCGAGAAGTCACCCTCTCGAATCGCGCCGAGCATGTTGGAGAGAGTCTGCAGGGGACGGATCACCCCCCGGTGCACGGCCAGGGTGAAGCCGATCCACGAACCCAGCAGCAAGACGCTCACGGTCCACTGGACCTTGGCGGCGTAGGCACCCAGCCAGAGGAATCCCAGGGACAGAGCGACCCCGGGAACGCCAGCCATCAGGGTCA
>JBDHKE010000054.1:0-22297 GCA_039586555.1 Gemmatimonadota bacterium
TTTGCGGAGTGCGGACCCGATGCCAGCGAGGGCATCCTTCAGCGACAGAGAAGCGCCGCGTCGACGACGAATCGAGCTGCCCAGCTTCACCTCACCCTCCGGAGCCGTGCTGCGAACGCGCCGTCGAAGCCGGTCTTCTGAGGGAGGACCCGAAGGTAACCCGTCCGGTCGACGAACTCTCCGGCAGCGCTCTCTGCAGGCTCGAGGCGGAACTCTCCATGACGCGCCAGAAACGCATCGATCTGATCCTCGTTTTCCTCCGGTTCCAGCGTACAGGTGGAATAGACCAGTATTCCGGAAGGTCGAACGATGCCGGCCGCCCCCTCGAGGAGCGACCGTTGTACACCCGCCAGCTTCTCAGTATCCGCCGGACCCAGACGCCAGCGAGCGTCAGGATGGCGTCGCAGCGTCCCGGTGCCCGAGCATGGCACGTCCAGAAGGACCGACTCCGCGAACAGAAAGGGCGGCTCCTGGGCGCGAGCCTGGACCAGGTCCATCCTCCATCCGAGACGCCGGAGATTGTCACGCACCAGGGCCAGTCGAGTCCCCGATCGGTCGGCGGCCACAACGTAGGATACACGCCCAGCCAGGGCGAGCGCCTTACCTCCCGGAGCGGCGCACAGGTCGACGAGCCGGCCCTCGGCCGGAAAGGCCGCGTAGGCGGTAACCAGCGCGGAACCCGGGTCCTGTATGATGCCGGGCACGAGGGAGAGGACGAGCGAGGGAGAAGCTCCGGCGTCCTCCAGGAGAATGCAGCCCGTTCCCGATCCCAGAGGGCGACATCGCACCCCATTCGACCGGAGGCGATCCACGGCTTCGCTCTCCGGAATCCCCAGCGGGCGAACGTAGAGGTCGGGAGGGCGGTTGTCGTGATCCACCAGCCGCTTCACGTCCTCCTGCGGCCAACAGGCGAGCCACCGGTCCACCAACCAGCGTGGGTGTGAGCCCCAGCTCGCCAGGTACCCTGGCAGGTCGTCGGTGGCGTCGGGGAACCGTCGTTCGGATCCATTCTCTCGCTGGAGGGCCCTGAGCACGGCGTTGGTCAGCGATCCGGCCCCCGGGCCCGCGAGCCCTCGGGCCTGTTCCACCGCCTGGCTCACGGCAGCGTGCGCCGGAACGCCCCCCATGTAGAGGAGCTGGTAGGCGCCCAGGCGAAGGGCGTCAAGCACCCCCGAAGAGACGCTTTCCGTGCCTCGGCGCAGGTTGCGGTCCAGCAGAAAGTCCAGGCGCCCTCGAAGTCGCATGACTCCGTAGGTCAGCTCCTGAACCCAGGGGCGATCTCGCTCCTCCAGGCGGGCCGTCTCTGCGGAGAAAGCCCGATCGAGCCTCTGCCCCCGGGAGACCCGACGAAGGATCCCCAGGGCCGCGGTTCGACCTGGAGAGACGGGACGACCTGCCACGAAAGGAGTCGGAGAGGACGGCTCGATGCGCCCACGACGGGGCCCTCGGCCTCCGCTCAGTCGAGCATCCCGCGAGTTGGAGAGGACGGAACGGCGATCTCCCGTGCCTCCATTCGGCCCGCCAGGTATGCGAGGCGCCCGGCCTGGACCGCGAGACGCATGGCGTCGGCCATCGCCACCGGATCCTGGGCCGCCGCGATGGCCGTATTCATGAGGACTCCGTCCACTCCTTGCTCCATCGTGACACAGGCATCGGACGCGGTGCCTACGCCCGCGTCGACGATAATGGGGACCTGGCAGCGGCTCTTGATCTCCCGGACGTAGTACGGGTTGACGAGTCCGAGCCCGCTCCCGATGGGACTAGCCAGTGGCATCACCGCCGCGCATCCGGCGTCCTCCAACCTCAGGGCGGTGACCACGTCCTCGTTGGTGTACGCGAGGACCCTGAACCCCTCCTCCACCAGCACCTTGGCCGCCTTCACCGTGGCCCCCGTATCGGGAAGCAGCGTACGCTCGTCTCCGATGACTTCCAGCTTGAGCCACTCGTTGAATCCAGCCGCCCGTGCGAGGCGGGCGTACCGGATCGCGTCTTCCGCCGTGAAGCACCCGGCCGTGTTGGGGAGCAGGAAAAACTCGTCCGGTGACAGGTGGTAGAGAATCCCCTCCTCCTTGGTGCGATCGAGGTCGATCCTCCGTACCGCCACCGTCACCACCTCGGCGCCGCTCGCCCGGATGGCCTCCGCCATGGTGGCGTTGTCCCTGTACTTCCCGGTCCCGACGATGAGTCGGGAGCGGAACTCCCGGTCGGCGATCTTCAGCGGCTGGTCTCGGACCCCCGCCTCCGCAGTCGTCGTCTGCATTGGATCTCTTCCGTTTGACACATCCCCCCTCCGTCGGAATCAGCCCCCGCCCACGAAGTGGACGAGCTCCAGAACATCACCGTCCCGGACTTCCGTGCGGCCGTATCGATCCCGTTCGAGGATCTCCCGATTGTGCTCCACCACCACCAGCGCCGGCTGGAGGTCGAGCGACTCGATCAGCTCCTTCACCGTCGATCCCACGGGGACATCCCGGTCTCGCCCATTCAGCCGAATGCGGATCGCGTCCTCCGTCGTGCTGATTCCGTCCATCCCGAATCCAGCTCCTCTCGACCTCTGGTCTTATCGGCCCCCGTGAGCGTGCCGGAGCCTATCCAGAATCTGTCGCACCGCGAGAGCGGGAGAGGGAGCATCCCAGATCCCGCGGATTAGCGACACCCCGTGAGCACCGGTCTCCATGACCGAGGCGACCCGCTCGATGGTGATCCCACCAATAGCCAGAACCGGAAGCTCAACTGCACCGACGATTCGGGCCAGGGGGCCCACGCCGACACCGGCGCGCCCCGGGTGAGATCGCGTGTCGAAGATTGTACCCGCCAGCAGGAAGTCCGCTCCTCGCCGCTCGGCGTCACGCGCCTCCGGCAACGTGTGAACGGAAGCCCCGATCACAGGATCGCTCCCCAGAAGTCCACGAGCCGTCTCCACCGGGAGGGAACGGGCACCGAGATGGACGCCCGGAAGTCCGAGAGCGAGGGCCACGTCGACCCGGTCGTTGACCAGAACCATCGACCCCGTGCTCCGGGCCACTTCCAGTAGATTCTGCGCCCGCTGGTACACATGGCGGCCCGAGCTTCCGGGTCCGCGGATGTGGAGCGCCAGCTCGCGCCCGCCCGCCTCCAGGACCCCGCACGCCAGATCCGGGAACGACTCCCGCGCCAACACCGCGTCGTCGGTCACGACGTGGAGGCGAGGGATCACTCGAATCGCTGCCCGACGCGTGCCCCTCTCCCACCGATCCAGGCGGACGCGTGCATCCGCCTCTTCCCGCTCGGCTGCACCTCCAGGACTTGCACAGCCCCGCTCCCGGCGGCGACGACCAGCCCTGAGCGTGCAGAGGCCTCGACAACCGTCCCCGGCGGGTGCTCCTCGGTGATCGTTTCCTGGGGTCGGGCGCGGAAGAGCTTCACCGGGCTGCCTTCCAGCGAGCTCCACGCGCCGGGTACCGCGTCCATTCCGCGGATCCAGCGTGACACCGAATCGGCGTCCATTTCCCAGTCCACTCGCGCCCTCTGGCGATCCACCTTGGGCGCGTAGGTGGCCCGGGTTTCGTCCTGTTCCACCTCCTCGAGCACTCCCGCCTCCATGAGCGCCAGCGCCTCGATCAGGGCTGCCGCGCCCACCTCGGACAGGCGATCGTACAGGTCGGAGGCGGTCTCCTCTTCCGCGATGGGCTCCTTGATCTGGAAGAGGATGGGTCCCGCGTCCATGGCCTCCGCCATTCGCATGATGGTGACGCCGGTGACGGCGTGCCCCCGTATGATCGCCCAGTTCAAGGGAGCCGCGCCCCGCAGCTCCGGGAGGAGCGAGGCATGCACGTTGATCGACCCCAGCGGAGGGAGGTCCAGGATTTCCCGACGCAGGATGTGGCCGTAGGCCGCCACCACGGAGAGCTCCGGCTCCAATGCCCTGATCTTCTGCAGGAACTCCTCCCCTCGGGGCTTCTCCGGTTCCAGAACGGAGTAGCCCTCGCTGAGGGCGGCCTCCTTCACGGGAGAAGGGCGCAGCTTCCTGCCCCGCCCGGCGTGGCGGTCGGGCTGTGTCACCACGCCCACGATCTCGTGACCCTCGTCCTCGACAGCTCGGAGCGAGGGTAGGGCGAACGTGGGGGTACCCCAGAACAGAATCCTCAAGAGATCGCGGCCTCCTCCTGGCTCTTCTTCCACTTCTTCAGAAGCATCCGGCGCTTGAGGGGGCTGACCCGATCGATGAACAGGATCCCGTCCAGGTGATCGATCTCGTGCTGCAGAACCCGGGAGAAGAGGCCCGTGGCCTCCACTCGCACGGGGCGCCCCTCCGGATCGAAGCCTTCCACGGTCACGCTCTCCGGGCGCTCCACGACCTCCTCGAGCCCGGGAATGCTGAGGCAGCCCTCGGGAGCCTTGGCCGTGGCGGACGCGACCTCCACCACCCTGGGATTCACCAGCGCAAGGCGGACCGGCTCCTCGTCTTCTTCCTCCTGGGTGTGCAGAACCAGCACGCGGCTGGAAACCCCCACCTGAGGGCCGGCCAGACCGACGCCGCGGGCGTGATACATGGTCTCGAACATGTCCTCCACCAGCTCCACGAGAGGCCCGTCGAAATCCTCCACCTCTCGTGCCGGCTCGCGGAGCACGTCACTTCCCAGGAGTTCGATGTCGCGTAGCGCCATGGTTCCTCAGCGGGTCAACTGGCTTTTCCTGACTCGGCAGTGAGCACGCGAGCGATCTTGGAGCGCTCGACCACCACACGGGTGTTGTCTCCCGTCTTGATGGTCAGGCGGTCCTCCTGTGCGTGGACGACCGTGCCGATGATCCCGCCGGCCGTAACCACTTCCTGCCCCTTCTTCAACCCCTCGACGAGCTTGCGGTGCCGCTCTTGCTCCTTCCGCTGCGGGCGGATCAGCAGGTAGTAGAAGATGGCGAAGATCGCCGCCATTTGAAGAAGGAAGATGAGGGTGGTGTTCCCCCCTTCGCGAGGCGCCATGAGGAGTGCCAGTCCGGCATCGATCACGAAAATCTCCCTCAGTTCAGATGAGTACGTTCAAGTGCCGCGTCCCGGGCGGATACCCCCATGTCAGGGGATCGCGCCCCGATAGCGGTCCAGCCAACTCCGGCTCCAGCTCTCGAAGGCTCCGGAGAGGATACGCTCGCGGGCCAGCTCGGCCAGACGGATGAGGAACCGCAGGTTGTGAATCGAAACCAGTCTGTGGCCGAGCAGCTCACCCGCGGTCACCAGATGCCGCACGTAGGCACGGTCGAAGCGCCGACAGGTGTAGCAGTCGCAGCCGGGGTCCAGAGGCTCCCGATCCCGTCTGAAGCGAGCCGCCTTCAAATTCACCTGACCTTCAGTCGTCGTCCAGGCTGTTCCGTGTCGAGCGTTCCGGGTCGGCGCCACGCAGTCGAACAGATCACATCCCCGCCGCACCGCCTCCAGCAGGTCGTCGGGATAACCCACACCCATGAGGTAACGTGGCCAGCCGCCGGGGATCACGGGGTGCAGGCTCTCCAACACCTCCCACATGGCCTCCTTCGGCTCTCCTACGCTTAGCCCCCCGATGCCGATCCCTTCCCAATCACCCACCAATTGGAAGTCTCGCAGCGCGGCGATCCTGAGGTCGTCGTACACGTTCCCTTGAAGGACCGGAAAGAGAGCCTGATCCGGTCCGTGGCGCTGCCGTTGAGCCTGTTCGAAGCGATTCCGGCACCGCTCCAGCCACCGGAGCGTCCTGCGGTTCGCGGCGAGCGCCGCGTCCCTTCCAGCGCCTCCAGGAGGGCACTCGTCGAAGGCCATGACGATATCGCCACCGAGGGACCGCTGAATGTCGATGACCTTCTCCGGAGTGAAGAGGTGCCGAGAACCGTCGATGTGGCTCTGGAAAACGACACCCTGATCGCGGATCTCGCTGATCCGGGCCAGGGAGAAGACCTGATAGCCTCCCGAATCGGTGAGGATCGGGCCGTCCCAGCGCATGAAGGCGTGAAGACCTCCCATCTCCTCCACCAACTCGTGTCCGGGGCGCAGGTAGAGATGATACGTGTTGCCCAGAACCATGCGGGCTCCCATCTCCTCCAGCTCCTCGGGGGAGAGGGACTTCACCGTGCCCTGCGTGCCCACCGGCATGAACGCCGGAGTCCTCACGAGGCCGTGAGGCGTCTCGAGCTCACCCGCCCGGGCGGCACCGTCCACAGCATCGATGCGAAAGTCCAGCATTCCTGACCTCAGAGGACTGCCATGGCATCCCCGTACGAGTAGAAGCGATACCCGGCGGCGATCGCTTCCCGGTACGCCTCCATCGTGCGCTGGTAGCCCGTAAAGGCCGCCACCAGCATGAGGAGCGTCGAGCGGGGCAGGTGGAAATTGGTGATCAGGGCGTCCACGACGCGAAAGCCAAACCCCGGGCGAATGAACAGGTCGGTTTCCCCCCGGCCGGCCCGAACCTCTTTCCCCTGGGTGGCCGCGCTCTCCAGCGCTCTCACGACCGTGCTCCCCACAGCCCACACACGACCTCCGGCCTCCCGGACCCCGCGTACCGCGGCTGCCGTCTCCTCGGGAATCGCGAAGGCCTCGACGTGCATCGTGTGCTCTTCCGGCCTTTCCGTCTCCACCGGCCGGAAGGTGCCGACTCCCACGTGCAGGTGGAGACGGGAGACGCGCACTCCTTTCGCCTCCAGCGACTTCAGCAATTCTGTGGTGAAATGGAGCCCGGCCGTCGGCGCCGCCACCGACCCGGGAACCCGAGCGTACACGGTCTGATAGCGCTCTCTGTCCAGCGGCTCGTCCTCCCGGTCCAGATACGGCGGGAGCGGCACGTGCCCGAAGCGCTCCATGGCTTCTCGTGGTTCGAGCGCCGTCACGAGCCGCACGATCCGCCCTCCGCCGGGGGCCGAGTCCACGATCTGCACCGTCAGCTCGGGGGATACCACGACCTCGCGGCCCGGCTTGAGCTTGCCCCCTGGGCGCACGAGCGCCTCCCAGAGGCGTGGATCTTTCTCTTCTGCAGCGGGGCGCAGGAGCAGGATCTCCGAGGGCGCCCCGGTGGGCTTCACCCCCAGGAGGCGCGCGGGCAACACCCGGCTCTCGTTCAGAACCAGTAGATCGCCAGGAGCCACCCACCGCGGGAGATCCCGAAAGCGGTCGTGCCGGATTCCACCTCCGGTCCGGCTCACCACCAGAAGACGACTGTCATCCCTCTCCGCCGCGGGATACCGCGCGATCCGGCCCGGTGGCAGATCGTAGTCGTAATCGGCGAGGGCCGGGCCCTCTTCACGGCTCAGGTTCGTCGAGAGATCCGTCACTCGTCGAACAGGGTCGGATGAGATTCGCCCGGCGCGGGCACGGCGTACCCGAAGCGGCGATAGGCCCGCGGTGTCGCGACGCGGCCTCGAGGCGTCCTCTGGAGGAAGCCATTCTGGATGAGGAAAGGCTCGTAGACTTCCTCGAGGGTCCCCACGTCCTCGCTGATGGCCACGGCCAGGGAGTTCACGCCCACCGGGCCACCGCCGAACTTCTCGATGATCGTGCGGAGCACCCGGGCATCCATCTCGTCCAGTCCGTACTCGTCCACATCCAACATCTCCAGCCCGGCCCTGGCCACATCCCCGTCGATGAGACCATCGGCCCTCACCTGGGCATAGTCTCGGACTCGGCGCAGCAGTCGGTTGGCCACCCGGGGAGTTCCCCGAGCGCGACGGGCCAGTTCCTCCGCCCCTTCCTCGGTGACGCCGACACCCAGGATCTCGGCGCTGCGATGTACGATCCTCGCCAGGTCGCTGGAGGGATAGAAGTTGAGGCGCTGTACGATCCCGAAGCGCGCACGCATGGGAGCCGTCAGCAGGCCGAACCGCGTCGTCGCGCCCACCAGCGTGAACCGCTCGATGTCCATGGTCATGGTCTGCGCCTTGGGGCCCTCCGAAAGCCGGATCTCCACCCGGTAGTCCTCCATTGCGGGGTAGAGGAACTCCTCGATGATGGGGCGAAGGCGGTGAATCTCGTCGATGAAGAGAACGTCACCCTCCCGCTGGTTGGTGAGAATGCCGACGAGATCGGCGGGCTTCTCCAACACCGGACCGGACGTGGTCTTGATGTTGACTCCCATCTCCCGGGCCATGAGCGACGCCAGCGTCGTCTTTCCGAGACCCGGCGGACCGTGGAATAGCGTGTGATCCAGCGGCTCCTGGCGTTGTCGTGCCGCCTCGATGGCGATGGACAGCGTCTCTTTGACCTTCTCCTGGCCGACGAACTCGGAGAGCCGGTCCGGGCGGAGTGTCGGCTCGGCCCTGCTGTCGTCCTGGAGCTGCTCCGGTGTCGTGACCTCGTACCGTTTGGTCATCTGGCCGCCAGCGCTCTGCGAATGATCTCCTCCGCGTTCTCCGCCGGGCCCTCCTCCAGCGCGTGCCGCACCGCCCTTTCGGCTTCCGAATGAGTGTACCCCAGAGTGACGAGGCCCGAGACGGCCTCCTCGGCTCCCGGCGTCGTGACCGCTACTCCCTCCAGCCCCCCGATGAGATCCTGCACCCGGTCGGCGAGCTCCAGAACGATTCGCTCCGCGGTCTTCTTTCCCACCCCGCTGACCTGCCGCAGCGCCGCCACGTCCTTCTCGTACAGCGCCTGGGCCAGGCGCTCGGCCGGCATGGCCGAGAGCATCGCGAGAGCCAGCTTCGGACCGACCCCTGACGCGGTGAGCAGCCGGGAAAAGAGGTTGCGCTCTCGACCGTCGAGGAACCCGTAGAGGCTGGCGGAATCCTCGCGCACCACATGGTAGGTGCGAAGCTCCACCGCGCTTCCCTCCCGAGGGAGTCGTCCGAAGACGGTGATGGGAACCTCGAGCTCGTACACGACGCCCCCTCCCGTCTCCACCTCGATGCGATCCAGGTCCCTGGACAGCAACGTGCCCTTGATGCGGCTGATCACCTGGGAAAGTCTCCCATGATGCAATGACAGAGCGCCGCCGCCACGGCATCCGCGGCGTCGTCGGGGCGTGGGGCCTCGCGCAGGCGAAGACGCTGTTGAACCATGAAACCCACCTGTCCCTTCGTCGCGCTCCCGCTCCCTACGACGGCCTTCTTGATCTCCCGAGGAGAGTACTCGGCGATGGCCACGTCCTCGAGGGCCGCCGCCAACAAGATCGCACCCCGGGCGTGTCCCAGCGTCAGGGCGCTCCGCACGTTCTTCCCCTGGAAGACGTCCTCCACCGAAACGGCGTCGGGCCGGAAGCGGGCGATGATGTCAGCCACGCCTTCGAAGATCTCCCGTATCCTCGTGGCCAGAGGCCTTCCCGAAGAGGTGCGAATGACCCCACACTCCAGAAGGGAAGCGGCGTCGCCGCCTTCCCTCACGACGACGCCGTACCCCGTGATGGCGGTGCCCGGATCGATGCCCACGATGATGCGTGCGCCAGGCTCGCGTTCGGGCCTGCTCATGACCGGACGCCTGACCCGTGCTTGCTACATGGCTTCTGCGAAGACCGCCTCGTCGATGTTGCCGTTCGAGTAGACCCTCTGGACGTCGTCCGAGTCATCCAGCGCGTCGAGCAGCTTGAGAAGTCGTTCCCCGTCCCTCCCACTGACGTCCACCTCGTTCTTCGGGACCCACCAGAGCTCCGCCTGGGCGAACTCGATGCCGAGCCCGCTCAGCCCGTTCTGAACTTCGTGGAATGAGGAGACCGCCGTCGTGACGACGAACTCGTCGCTTTCCCGGCCTACGTCCTCGGCTCCGGCCTCGAGGGCGGCTTCCAGCACCGCATCTTCGTCGTAGCGGGAGGCGTCGACGAAGATCTGGCCCTTGCGCTCGAATTGCCACGCAACCGACCCGCTGGTGCCCAGGTTTCCGCCGTGCTTCTCGAGCACGTGCCGAACCTGAGCAACCGTTCGCTTCTGATTGTCGGTCAGGGCCTCGATGAACAGCGCCACCCCTCCAGGTCCGTACCCCTCGTACGTGACCTCTTCGTACCTCACGCCCTCCAGCTCGCCGGTCCCCCGCTTGATCGCTCGCTCGATGTTGTCCTGCGGCATGTTGGCCGCCTTGGCCGTGTCCACTGCCAGGCGAAGTCGAGGATTGAAGGCCGGATCTCCACCGCCATCCCTGGCGGCCACGGTGATCTCCCGGATCAGCTTGGTGAACATCTGGCCACGCTTGGCGTCCGTGGCCGCCTTCTTGCGCTTGATCTGGGCCCATTTGCTGTGGCCAGCCAAGGGCGCCTCCCGTCCTTCTCGTAAGTCGTTTATCGCCCGGCCTTCATCCGGGTCTTTGGCTTCTCTTCGGCATCCAATATACTGGAAACCGCCGCCGGCGATCCACCGGGCGGCGGCTCCCTGGGCTGCCCCGGGAAACCAGTGTACCGTCGCACTGCGACGGTACACTAGTCCTCGCGTTCCTTGGCCTCCCGGATCAGCTTCTGCGTGAGATGCTCCGGAACGGGCTCGTACCCTACCATCTTGCGGGTGTGGTGTGCCCGACCCTGGGTCATGGAGCGCAGCGCGTTCGCGTACTTGTATAGCTCGGCCTCCGGCACCCGCGCCCGGATCACGGTCCGGCCTCCGTTCGGCTCCATCCCCTGGACCTTGCCGCGACGCTGGGTGATGTCTCCCATCACATCGCCCAGGTACTCGTCCGGAGTGGTGACCAGGACCTCCATGACGGGCTCCAGGAGGATCGGCCCGGCACTCTCGGCCACGTTCTTGAAGGCCAGCGAGCCAGACACCTTGAACGCGATATCCGACGAATCCACGGAGTGGTAGGAGCCGTCGTAGCATTCGGCCCGGAAGTCGACCACAGGGTACCCGGCGACGATTCCCCTTTGAGCCGCCTCCTGAATGCCACGATCCACCGAGGGGACGTACTTGCCCGGAATGACGCCCCCCTTGATGGAATCGACGAACTCGTATCCCTCCCCCGGGCCGAGGGGGGACAGTCGAACCTTGCAATCGCCGAACTGGCCTCGCCCTCCGGTCTGCTTCTTGAACCGTCCCTGCCCTTCCGCCTGCCGCGTAATAGTCTCTCGGTAGGCAATCCGGGGCTGTTCCGTCTGGACGGACACCCCGTACTTGCGCCTCATGCGCTCGAGCTGCACGTCCAAATGCAGCTCGCCGACGCCACGGGCGATCGTCTGGCTGAGCTCGCTGTTGTACTCGGACAGGAAGGTGGGATCCTCTTCGTGTAGCTTCTGGAGCACCTCCCCCAATTTGTCCTCGTCGTGTCGCGTCTCACCTCGGATGGCCACCGAGACGTCGGGCTTCGGGAACTGGATCTTCTCCAAGATCATGGCTCGCCCGGACGAGCACAGGGTATCGTTCGTGTGGGTGTCCTTCAGTTTCGCCACCACACCGATGTCCCCCGCGTGCAGCCGAGCGACCTCGATCCTCTCCCTCCCCTGGGGCACCGAGAGGTGGTTCAGTCGTTCGGCCGTCCCGGTCTCACCGTTCTCCACCTCCATGCCGTTCACCACCGTGCCGCTGAAGATCCGGAAGAAGGACAGCTCCCCCACGTGAGGCTCGGTGGCGGTCTTGAACACCAGGGCCGCGAAGGGACCGTCGTCCTGGGCCTGCAGCATGATCTCCTGATCCAGGTCCTTCCGCCGGCCGGCTTCCCCCTTGGTCTCGCCCGGATGCGGAAGCAGCTCCACGATCTTGCTGAGAAGTGCCCGGGTGCCGTAGGAAGCCCCGGCGGATCCACAGAAGACGGGCACCAGTTCTCCGCGGCCCATCGCACGTGCCATGGCGTCGATGGCCTCTTCACGGGTGATGACCTCTCCCTCGAGATAACGGTCCAGGAGTGCTTCATCCGTGGTGGCGAGCGATTCCTGAAGCTCGGTCTGCCAGGTCTCGAACTCCTCGGCCAGCTCCTCGGGCACGTCCTCCTCCCCGTACTCTCCCGTCTGAGTTCCTGGCTTGTAGATGTGGGCCCGTCCGGAGAAGAGGTTGATGATGCCCCGGAAAGACTCGCCGGCGCCAATGGGAATCTCCACGGGGAGTGCGGCGTCCGTGAGTCGTGTCTTCACCTCTTTGAAGACGGCATCGAAGTTGGCGTGCTCCTTGTCCATCATGGAGATGAAAATGATGCGGGGAAGTCCTCTCGCTTCGCAGTACTCCCACACCTTTTCAGTGCCCACCTCCACCCCGGACGTGGAGCTCACCACCACCAATGCTCCGTCGGCGACCCGCGTGGCGGAGAGGGCCTCGCCCGTGAAGTCCAGGTAGCCCGGGGTGTCGAGAAAGTTGATCTTCGTGTCCATCCACTCGGCGAAAGCCGGGGTCACCTGCATGGAGATACCGTGCTCCAGCTCCTCAGGGGTCGTCATGGTGAGCGCATGACCTTCTTCGACACTCCCCCTCCGACGCGAAGTCCCGGCCGTGAAGCATAGAGCGTCAACGAGGCTGGTCTTCCCCGAACTCCCGTGCCCCAGGACTGCCACGTTCCGAATCCGTTCGGTGGCAAACTCCTTCGCGAAACCCATCCTACCTCCTGTCAGGGAAGTGAACTCTCTAACTGGTTGGGGAGAGCCAACCTAGAAAAGCGCGTCGCAAGGGTCAAGCAGGGCATCAGCAACCCTCCCCCGAGTGGGGCGGGAGACCGCCCTGAACCGCAGTCCTCGCTGTCGGACCCGCCGGAGGGGCGCGCTCCGGCTAGGAAGCGACGAGGGCGATGGAGGAGCTCCCCGACTTTCCCCGAAATCAGGCGTCCGCCCTGGGCGTCGGGATCCTGGAGCGAGCGACGGCCTCGACATCCACCTGTATCGCGTGGATGGGGTGCGATCCGTCCCGAACGTCACTTGCCTGAGCGACGGCTTCCATCAGAGCCGAGGCCTTTTCCACCGGAATCAGCGTGAAGATCATTCTCGAGCGTTGCGGCGAGATCTCCCCGTACCACCCCGGCTTTCCACCCCCATGCCCCTCCAGAAGAACACGGCTGAACGCGGTCACGTCCAGCTCGGCTAACATACGGGTGACGGTCTGTTCGTCCTCTTCCAAGAAGAGAAGAAAGAGCAGCTTCACGGCTTCCTCCAAATGGCGATTCTCTTCCAGCCAGCGAACTCGCAGTTCGCCTCTTGGAGTACCGCACCATCGTTCCGGCCGCAAGGGGCTGTCGCATCTTACCCCCGCCGTCGGCGCCCCTACGGGAACACGCCACGCTCCAGCTGGGCCCCGGGGCCGATGAAGGAGAGCGAGAAAGAGGCAGGGATGAGAGGAGAGCGAGGAGAAGGAGAGCGAAGAGTGGGGACGAGAAGATGAGGCGACGACGGCGGTGGAGGGCGGGACCGCCCCGATCCGCCGGGAGCGGATTCAGTTGGTGCGCCGTCTCCGTGAGACCTCGTCCAGGAGCTTCCGCTCATCGGCGGTCAGGGACGACATTCCTTCGGCCGAGATCTTGTCCAGGACGCGATCCACGGCGTCCAGGAGCTCGGCTTCCTCGCGCTCCAGCCGGCCCCGTCGCTCGGCGCCGGAACGGCCTTGCGGGGAGTCTTTCGGCTCCTCATCCGACCCTTCTCCGGGAACGATGGCGAACCTCCGGGCCTGAGCGCTCCGCCTGAGAGTCCTGATCTTCGCCGGGACCCTCCAATCGCTCTTCAGATAGACGAGTGCGGCGATGAAGCCACCGAGGTGCGCGGCGTGTGCGACTCCGTCAGCGGACCCCCCCATGGCGCCGATGAAGCTCACTGCGAACAGGAAGGCCACCAGCCACTTGGCTTTCACCGGAACCAGGCCCATCAGATAGATGGGAGCATTCGGCCAGGCCATGGCAAACGCCAGCATGATGCCGTACACGGCCGCAGACGCCCCTACCACCGAGTTGGGGAGAAGCAGGAAGCTCAGCGCCACACCCCCGAACCCGCAGAGCATGTAGAACTTGATGAACTCCCTCGAACCCCAACGCTCCTCCAGAGGAGGCCCGAAGAAGAAGAGCACCAGCATGTTGAAGAAGAGGTGCCACAGACCCGCATGGAGGAACATGTAGGTGATCACGCCCCATGGGCGCCAGATGATGCTCCTGGGCTGGAAGGCGAACCAGTCGAAGACCAGGCGCGGCCCGAGCGCCGAGGTCAGGATGAACACGACGATGTTCGCAAGCAGAAGTCGCTTGACCCAGGGAGTCAGGGCGTGGCCAAAAGGCAGTCTGTAGGTGCTGTACGCCATGAACACCGTCTTCGGGAATCAGGGAAAGTCGGGGCTCGTCGCCTCACCCTTGCGGACCAGGCCTGCAAGCGGTGGAACACTCTTTCAACCAGCGTGTTCCCGCCCTCCGGAGCCGGAGCGAGTGCCGGTCCGACCCGTTGCGAATAGGCTCCCTTTCCTGACCCGCTCCACCGCCATCATAGCGATGCGGTGGCAGAGGTCCGGGAAGGGAATTCCTGCCGCGCGGGCCGCCTTGGGAAGGAGGCTGTTCGAGGTGAGCCCCGGGAGCGAGTTTGCCTCCAGGCACCAGGGGACGCCGGCCCCGTCGAGGACGAAATCCACTCGGGAGAATTCCCGCAAACGCAGGATCCGATGGACCTTCAGGGCCAGCTCCTGGATGTGGGAAGCCAGCGCCTGCGGAAGGTCCGCAGGGAAGATCTCCTCGGCCATCCCGGGCTGGTACTTGCACTCGTAATCGAAGAGCTCGTGAGCGGGGATGATCTCGCCGACCGGAAGAGCCACGTCTCCCAGGATCCCCACGGTGACCTCCCGGCCGGAGACGAAGGCTTCGAACATCACCTGATCGTCATACTCGAAGGCCAGATTGACGGCAGCGTGGATCTCGTCGGGCCGGCGCACGAGGGTGAGCCCCAGGGTCGAGCCACCCGAGACCGGCTTCACGATCACGGGAAGTCCCAGCCGCGCCACCACCTCGTCCGTCATGGCCGGCGCCATCATCCAGTCGGGAGTGGGGATCTCCTCGTCCCGGAGAAGACGCTTGGTGAGGTCCTTGTCCATGGCCAGGGCGCAGCCCACAGGGCCACTTCCCACGAAGGGAAGTCCCGTGAGCTCCAGGAGCGTCTGGAGGGTTCCATCCTCCCCCGAGCCGCCGTGCAAGGCCAGGAAAAGCAAATCGGTTTCGGCCACCTCGGGCGCGCGCGTCAGGGCGGTGGTGTCGCCCGTGTCCAGCAGGTCCAGTGCATCCGGGGCCGGTGGATCCACCTGCACGCCCGATGCGAGGAGCGCGTCCTCTTCCTCGCCCGAAAGGACTCCTCGGGTCGTGTCCACGGCAACGACGTCGTGTCCCGCTTCCCGCAGGGCTCGAGCGACTTCCGCCCCGGAGGACAGCGAGACCTCACGCTCTTCCGAGTTGCCCCCCATGAGAACGGCGATCTTCATGGAAGCTCGCTCAGCGTGACTGGGTGTGGCCACAGAAGCAGGCTCTGGAGTGGATCAAGGGAATCGGTTTCGTGGAGGAGGGTTCTTCGAGAAGTGCACCGGAACGTGAGCCCACACCTCGATCCGCTTGGTCCCCCTCCGGGCCGGGGTGAACCTCATGGCCCACGCCCCCCGGATCGCCGCGGAGTCGAAGGCGGGATAGTCACTGGACTGAGCCACCTCGACGCTGTCGACCCTTCCCATGTCGTTGACACGCACGCGAAGCAGCGTCTCCCCCTCGACCCCCTGGTCCCACAGCTCCAGCGGGTACTCGATGGGCGCCTCTCCGTAGAGGGGCGCAGGCTGCTGGATCTCCTGGTCCCCGGCGCAACCCAGCAGGCAGGCAGTCACGAGCGGAATCGAGACGTGTGCGTACCGGCGGGGGTGTGCGCGGGCGTGCAGGGTCACGACTCCCCCCGGGCGCGACGCGCCAGATCGGCCAGAAGGTTCAGAGCGTCCACCGGCGTCATGTGGTTCTCGTCGATCGATCTGAGCTCCTCCACCAGTCTGCTCGACGGATGGAAGAGCGACAATTGGTCCGGTGACGGCCCGGACGCCGGTCGATGCCGCCCGAAGCGGCCGAGCCCCTCACCGCCACGACTGTGTGTTCCCTCCAACTCCTTCAGAAGTTCCGCGGCCCGCTCGATGACCTCGGCAGGGAGGCCGGCGAGGCGGGCCACCTGGATCCCGTAGGAACGATCGGCACCCCCCGGCTCCAGGCGTCTCAGGAACACGATCTCGTCCTCCACCTCCCGAACGGACACGTTCAGGTTCTTCACGGCCGGCAGCAGGTCCGCGAGTTGGGTGAGCTCGTGATAGTGAGTCGCGAAGATCGTCTTTGCCCCGACCTCCTCGTGGAGATGCTCCGTCACGGCCCAGGCGATAGACACCCCGTCATAGGTGGACGTTCCCCGGCCGATCTCGTCCAGGAGTACCAGGCTTTCGCCCGTAGCCCCATGAACGATTCCGGCCGTCTCGGTCATCTCCACCATGAAGGTCGACTGCCCTCGGGCGAGGTTGTCGCTGGCACCGACGCGAGTGAAGATGCGATCGGCCACCGGGATCCGTGCCGAATCGGCGGGAACGAAGGAGCCGGTCTGGGCGAGAAGCTGGATGAGTCCGACCTGACGAAGCACGGTGCTCTTCCCCGCCATGTTGGGTCCCGTGAGGATCACGATGCGCTCGTCCGCATCGAGAATCACATCGTTGGGGATGAACTCCTCCGGCGGCATCATCGTCTCCACGACGGCGTGCCTGCCCGCCCGGATGTCCAGATCGAACCCGGTGTGGACCTCCGGCCGGGAGTAGCGCCGCCGCTCCGCGGTCGTGGCGAACGTGGACAGCACGTCGACCTGCGCGAGGCGATCCGCCGCGTCCTGCAGGCGCGTCACCTCCGCCAGGACGGCGGCGCGCAGCTCGCCGAACAGCTCCATCTCCAGTGAGGCCACCCGCTCCTCCGCCCCGAAGACCTTCTCTTCCCACTCCTTGAGCTCGGGGGTGAAATAGCGCTCGGCATTGGCTAGCGTCTGTTTCCGAACGTAATCCTGGGGCACCCGGTCGAGGTTCGCCTTCGTTACCTCCAGGTAGTATCCGAAGACCTTGTTGAAGCCCACCTTGAGGGATGCGATGCCGGTGCGGCTCCGTTCCCGGGCCTGGAGGCTAGCGATGAAATCTCGGGCCCCATGCAGAGCCGCGCGGAGCTCGTCGAGCTCGGCGTTGTACCCTGCTCGAATCACGCCCCCCTCCCCGAGGGTCGCCGGGGCGTCGGGTGAGAGGGTCCGGGCTATGGCGTCCCGGACATCCTCCAGGAGATCCATTCCCAGGACAAGCTCTCCCAGCGAGGTGGAGCGGGCCTGACCGATTGCCGAGCGGATCGCGGGCAACCTCTCGAGAGACGCTCCCAGCGCGACGAGCTCCCTCGGAGTCACCCGTCCCGAGCTGACCTTGGCGGAGACGCGCTCCAGATCGCAGACCTGCCGGAGCAGATCCCTGAGAGTCCGGCGCTCTTCGGGCCGCTCGAACAACTCCTCCACCGCCGTCTGGCGCGCCCAGATCTTCTCGGGAAGGACCAGGGGTCGGAGAATCCACTGCCGCAGGAGCCGGGCTCCCATGGCGGTGACCGTTTCGTCGAGCACGGAGAGTAACGTCCCTCCATCCTCGCCCGGTCGCAGCGAGTCAACGAGCTCCAGGTTCCTCCGCGTCATCTCGTCGAGGACCATGTCCTCGCCGGACCGCCGGATCAGCGGTTGGCGCAGGTGGGCCACTCCGGAGGGCTGGATCTCCGCCAGGTACGAGACCAGAGCGCCGCACGCCCGAACCAGGACCTCATCGTTCCGCTGAAGCCCGAAACCCTCCAGGGAGTGGACCTTGAAGCGCCGCAGGAGCTCGTCGCGGGCGATTTCGAAATCGAAGGTCCAGTCGTCGCGGAACGTCCGAGGCGTCCCTCCACCTGGTCCGTCGGCCTCCAGGAAGAGTCCTCCCTCCCCTTCCTCCTTCATCGACCGTGGAATCAGGAGCTCCGATGGCTCGAGTCGACCCAGCTCCGAGCTCAAGTCGCGAGCGTCCACCTTCTGGGCCACGAGCTCTCCGGTGGAGAGATCCACCGCGGCCACCCCGTGCTCGCCTTTGGAGGGCGGAGAGATCGCCACCAGAAAGTTGTTCCGGTCGGCATCCAGCAGGGCGTCGTGAACCACCGTGCCGGGGGTGACCGTCTCCACCACCTCCCGGCGTACGATTCCCTTGGCCGTCGCGGGATCCTCCACCTGTTCGCAGATCGCCACCCGCTCGCCCTGGCGTACGAGCTGTCGTAGATACTCGTCTAGAGCCTTGACCGGAATGCCCGCCAACGGAACCCGCGCGGCGGCGCCGTTGTTGCGGGACGTGAGGGTGAGACCCAGCAGGCGGGAGCCCCGCTGCGCGTCCTCGTAGAACAGCTCGTAGAAATCCCCCACGCGGAAGAAGACGAGAGCGTCCCGGTTGCGGGACTTCACCTCCCGCCACTGACGCATCAGCGGAGTGTCTTGCGTGTTGGGCATCGACCGATCGGAGGGAATGAAACCCAGCAGCGTGAACAAGGATACCCAGGCCGACAGAGGCGATCAACCGGAGCGCCTCGTCGGCAGGGGACATGACCCGTCCGGGGAGTTCGTTCGGAACGTGATGAGCCCTCTGGAATGGCGGACCCAGGCGGATCCCTGCTTCCACGCCACCGGATCCCTACTTCCAGGCCACCGGCCTATTCGATGAAGACCATCTCTCCCGCCGATACCCACAGGAGATCCCTGACCTTCGGGTGGCGGAGGAAGTAGTCGGCGCCATGCTCCTCCAGGTGGTGGTCCGTGAATCCCCGAATCACGAGATCGGCCATGGCCGAGCGTTCCTCCACAAGCGCCCGAAAGTTGACCCGATCGTCCGTGGGAATGAGCTTCAGATTCTTCTCCGTGATGGGTAGCCGCCCCTCCGAGATCATCGATCGAAGCCTGGCGGATTGCTGATCGGCCTGGCTCTCGGGAAAGGCGGCGAAGATCTGTATCTCGGCCTCCCTCCAGTCGTGATGCCCCAAAAGGATGTACGCCAGCAGGATCATCAGGTTCGCGTTCCGGTAGTCGTGCCAGGTGAGCCAGATGTGAATCTCGCTGCGACTGCCGAAGAAGTGGTCACCGTGTCGCAGAACCAGCCGGTTCATGTCGGGGATACCCGCCATGCGGCAACCGTTGTGGACCTCTTCCAGAACCTCCGGCGGGTCGTGCACCGAGAACTCGAACAGGATGGAATTGTTTTCGACACCGGTGACTCCGGGAACCTGGAGGCTCTGGGCCAGGGCCGTCTTCATCGAGGGACTGATCATGGTGTCCACGTAGATGACACTGTGGCGCTCCCTCACGTCCTGGATCAGCTGAGCGACTATGGATCGGCTTTCCTGAAAGGTCTCACGATTCAGGAGTCCCTTGACGAAGTGGAGGTAGGTCCCGAAGCCGTATCGCTGACTGAACCACGCCAGGAGTTGGAGGGGGGCCGAGCGGTCGAAGGTCCGGGAGGTGATCATGATGACGCTGGGCCGCCAGTCGCCTCCCCCGATCTTCTGCAGGCGGATCTGGAGGTACCGGGTCGCCTGGGTCATCACCCCGTAGAGAATCACCGAGAGGTCGTCCCCTTGCTCTCCCAGGCTTCTGCGGATCATGCAATAAAGGATCCCCATGACGAAGATGGCCAGGATGGCATAGATGGGGTCCATCTGAAGCATCAGGAGGAAGGCCATCACCGCTCCGAAAAGGCTCAGATACCACTTGGATCGGAAGCTGGGCCTGTAGGAGGGGCGGGCCGCGAAATGCTCCAGAAAGGAGATGGCGCACAGGGTCCCGTACGTCACCATGAAGAACATGGATACGATCCGGGCCACCAGGTTGACCGAGCCCAGGATCACCATCACTACAGCGATCACCGCCGTGATGATGGTCGCGTTGCGTGGGTCGTTGGTGGCTCCCTCACCCTTCGCCACGAACCCGTTCGCGACGGGCACGGGGAGGATCCCGTCGCCCCCCAGCGCCTGCAGAGTGCGGGGAGCCACGAGGACCGACCCGAGAGCTGACGAGAGACAGGCACAGGCGAGCCCGACGGGGATGATGGGGCCCCAGAGCGCGATCTGGGACATGACCATCTGGTCCTGGTCAAGCATCTCCGGTGTGGCCGAGACCGAGAGCTTGGTCACCAGGGCCACGTACACGATCATGCCCACCACGGTGGCCGAGAGGACCCCCTGGGGAATGGACTTGCGGGGATTGGCCAGGTCGCCGGAGAGCCCAACGCCCGCTGTCATCCCCGTGAACGCGGGAAAGCAGATGGCGAACACGAGAATGAACGGATCGGGAGCCTCCAAGCCGCTCACCAGGTTCACCCGGCCGATCTCGACTCCGGCCGGCGCGGACCCCACGAAGAACAGGACCAGAGAGAGCGTGAGAATCGCCACTACCACCCAGAGCGCCGACACCCCGAGGTTCGCCCCGCGGCTGGCCACCAGCAGCACCATCACGAGAGTGGCGGGCAGGGAGATGATCCTGGGGTCGAGCCCGAACCCGAGCACCGACTCGAACCACGGGGCCAGGGGGCTGAAGGCCTCCGCGAAGGCGATCATGTAGAAGGCCACCGAGATGGCCTGTGAAAGGTAGAGCGAGATTCCGATGGCTCCTCCGATGGTGTTTCCGAACGACCGGGAGATGATGAAGTACTCTCCCCCGCCTTCCACCCTGCGGTTGGTGGCGATCTCCGCGATGGCCAGGGCCGTCGGGATCGTCACGGCGTGGCCCAGAAGGATGATAGCGAGGGCCCCCAGTAGTCCCGTGTTGCCCACCGCGTAGCCGAAGCGGAGAAACATGATCGCACCGAGGATGGTGCTGATGCTGGCCAGGAAGACCGGGCTGGCGCCAAAGCCGTATCCGCCCCGTCGTGCCCCCTTCGCCGCTCCCCTGACTGCGCTGGAAGCTCTCCCGAAGGGCAGCGTGAACCCCATGGACATTCTTCTCCGACTCCTGGTACGGTGGGTGAGAGGTCCCTGTGGACCGAGAGTCAATCTTCCCCCACGGCGTGCAACCGGCAATGGCTGCGGCGGAGCGCTCTCCGGCCGTGGACGAGACGACGGGAGGCATTAGGTTCAGAAACCACCACCGACGAACCTCGAGAGCGAACGAACCGACGATGAACGGGTCCCACATTCCCTACGGGCTGAAGAGAACTCTGGACATTGGAGTGGAGGAGGCGGATCGCCGGGTCCGCGAGGCGCTGCAGGAGGAGGGGTTCGGGGTTCTCACCGAGATCGACGTGCAGGAGATCCTCAAGAAGAAGCTGGACGTGGACTTCCGACCCTATCGCATCCTGGGCGCGTGCAACCCACCGCTGGCGCACCGGGCTCTCACGTCCGAGACGGACATCGGGCTCCTACTCCCCTGCAACGTGATCGTGTACGCGGGCGAAGACGAGGGAACCTCCGTGGTGGCAATCCTGGACCCCGTGAACATGCTGGGATTGGCTGGCCGGGACGACATGTCCCCCATGGCCGATGAGGTCCGCTCACGGATGGAGAGGGTCCTGGCGGCTCTCTAGCCCGGCGGACCCGCCGGGCGGAGGACGCTCGCAGGCCGAGAGCCCTCCGTCAGACCCCCCATCGGGAAGTTACGTGACGGGACTCTCCCGGTCGGCGTCCTCCACCACGATGGCCTCGAGACCCATGCTGCGGACCTCCGCCCGGGCCCGCGACGCAGCCGCCGCGTCAGAGTAGCGTCCGACCCGCACGCGGATGAGCTCGCTGCCCTCCGTGCGCACCAGCCGCGCGTCCAGGCCGGCCGATCTCGCTCTCCGGAGGATCGAGCGGGCTCCGGCCATCATGGAAAAGGCTCCCAGCTGGACGGTGTAGCGACCCGCCGTCTCCGGGGCGGCTCTCGTGGTCTCTTCCGGAGGGGCGGGGGCCGGCCGTACCGTGGGCGGCACGACGACGGCGGTGTCGGGGGTGACCTCGGCTGCCCGGTCCGCGACGACTCCTGCTGCGGTGTCGGTCACGACTTCCGCCCGGGTGTCGGTGACAGCCTCTGCCGCGATATCGGTGGCAGGTTCCCCTGCGGTGTCGGCGGGAACCCCGGCCAGGACCTGAGCTCGGGCTTCGTCTCGTGGCGGCCCCGCCGGAACGGAGTCCCCGTACTCCTCCAGCCAGCGCTGAGCGACAGACCGAAGGGGGCTCCCCGGGTAGTCCCGCACCAGGGTCTCGAAGCTGCCCCGTGCGGTGGCGAGGTCGTCCCGGGCATGCGCCGCGTAGCCAAGACGGAGGAGGGCTCGATCGGAGTAGGGGCCACCCGGGAACTCCACGATCAGTCTCTGATAGTCGGCCTCCGCCAGATCCGGATCCACGGTCAGGATCGCCCTGAGCCACAGCGCCCTCTGAACATCCAGACGCGGCGCACCGGCGGAGGCTCGCTCCCACCACTCCTGCAGGGCGCTTCGAGCGTCC
>JBDHKE010000166.1:0-5713 GCA_039586555.1 Gemmatimonadota bacterium
CGCGACTCCCACAACTACCGCGCGGTGGGACGCCTAGCTCCCGGAGTCTCCCTGACCCAGGCCCAGCAGGAGATGAACGGCATCGCGGCCCGGATCCGGGAGGCCTACCCCGGGGAAACGCAGACCGAATCGGTAAGCATGCGACCATTGAGGGCCGAGATCCTGGGAGAGGTGGATCGGCCTCTCCTCTTCCTCCTGGGCGCCGCGGGGCTCCTGCTGATGCTTGCCTGCTCCAACGCGGCCAGCACGCTGCTTGCCCGGAGCTCACACCGGGAAAGGGAGATGGCGATCCGCACGGCAGTGGGTGCGGCTCGACTTCGGCTCATCCAGCAGCTCTTCACCGAGAGTCTGCTCCTGGCCGGCCTGGCGGGCGTCCTAGGCCTGTTGCTGTCTACCCTGGCGTTGGATCTGGTCCGTGCTCAGGGAGTGGACCTGGTACCCCGGCTGCAGACCGTATCGATCGACACTCGGGTCATGCTCTTCGCTCTGGGGGCGACGCTCGTCACGTCCCTCCTTTTCGGGCTCCTCCCCGCTCTCCGGGCGTCGGATGCCATGGCCGGAGCGCTTCGGAGTGGGCGACGGGGACACGCGCGTCGAAGGAAAGCGTTCGGATGGAACGTTCTCGTGGGGGGCGAGGCGGCCCTGGCCGTCGTTCTGGTCGTGGCGTGCGGCCTCCTGGTCCGAAGCTTCCAGCAGGTGCTCTCCGAGGAGACGCACTTCCGCCCGGAAGGAGCGCTGACTGTTGAGATGGATCTCGGGGGAAGTGGGTACACCGGCGCTGAAGATCGAGCCGGTGTCCTCGAAGAGCTCAAGCGCGAGTACGAGGCGCTTCCCGGTGTGACCGCCGTGGGCTTCGTGAACCACCTCCCCACAGACCCCAATTACATGAGGGGTCCCGTCTTCCGCTCCCCAGCGCCAAAACAGAGAGACCCGGACAGGCCCGGCACCGGCTCAGGATGGCGGGTGGTGGACGAGGACTACTTTGCCGCCCTGGGCATTCCGCTCGTCCGGGGGCGGGGTTTCTCCCCCGAGGACCGGCCCGACGGTCCCCCGGTGGCCATTCTCAACCAGGCGCTGGCCGACCGGGCCTTCCCGGGGGAGGATCCCGTCGGAAGGCTGGTGCAGGTCATCCCCTTCTGGCGTGACGTGGACCTGACCGTGGTGGGAGTGGTGGCGGAGGCCCGGGACTGGCGCAAGAAGGAGGGGAGCCAGCCGGAGGTCTTCGTCTACTGGCCTCAACGATCGGACTACACCTGGTACATGACCTGCGTGATCCGCACCACCGGGGACCCGGCGTCCATCGCAGGGCCCGCCCGGGAGCGCCTCCGTGCCGTTGCCCCCGCGGTGCCGGGGACGATCCACACCATGAGGGCCCGGCTGGGTGAGAGTCTCAGGGAGCGGAGCTTCACGCTGGCCGTTCTGGGGAGCTTCGCGGCCCTGTCCCTCGTCCTGGCGGCCGTCGGGATCTTCGGCGTAGTGAGCTACTCGGTGTCCAGTCGTTCCCGGGAAATCGGAATCCGCCTGGCCCTGGGCGCCGGAGCCCGGACGGTACGGCAGCGGATCTTCTTGTCATCCTTCGGTGTCGTTGCCCTAGGCACCGCCGCGGGCGTGGTCTGCGCCTTCGCCTTCGGGGGCGTGATGGAGAGCCTCCTCTTCGAGGTGAGCCCCCGAGATCCCTTGGCGTTTGCGGCTGCCTCTCTCACACTTCTGATCGCCTCCGCCCTGGCCATCTGGGTGCCTGTCCTACGCTACACTCGGGTGGATCCCGTGGTGACGATGCGGGCGGAGTGAGATCACCGAGAGGGACCACGTCTGGCACGCACCGCGACGGAACGAGCGGCGCAGCTGATGCCAACGGCATCTACGTCAAGTCGCACGACCACCATGCGCAAGATGAAATAAGGCTACACATATATTGACGTGTTCTGTACGTGTGCCATCTCACTGCACGGTCGGACGTGCCTCGCGGATGGCCACCTAACCCGTCACGGTTTGATCAGTTCATAAAGGCGTATGTGCTCCACATCGCACTCGTCGCGCGCGCGGCCCAAGACGTCCTCGATCGACGCGATTGGCATACCCGCTCAGGCTCCTAGGGCTGCCCAACAGTTACCGAGTGGCCTGATCACCGCTCGGGGGACGGGGGATTTGTCCTCAGTTTGAGAATCCTCCAGTCTCAGGCATGCACAAACGGTCAGCCTTCCAACCGACCGTCAATCTTTTCTCAGGGCCTCCATCGGCTGGATTCCTGATGCTCTCAGCGCCGGGGCCAAGCTAGCAGTGATAACCACGAAGAGCAGCAACACTCCGACGGAAAGGAAGGAGACGGGATCGACGGGGCTCAGCCCCAGGAGCATGGAGCGCAGTGCCGCGGCCGTTCCGGCTGCCAAGAGGCCCCCTGCCAACAACCCGGGCCCAGCCGTGCGAAGGGCGTCCCCGAGGACGCCACGGATGACCACCCCCCGGGTGGCTCCCAGGGCAATTCGGAGGCCGATCTCCCGGGTGCGATTGGTCACGGCAAGGGACACGACCCCGTAGACGCCCATGGCAGAGAGGAGGAGGATCAGCAAGCCAAGACCCCCGGTAATATTCCCGTTGGTCCGCTGCCCCTGGGTGGCACGGGCCACATAAGTCTGAGCGGGAACCAGGCTTGGAATGGGTAGGTTGGGGTCGACCGACCGAATAGCCTCACGAACCGGCCCAGCCAGTGCAGCTGGATCGGTACCGGTATCTGACCGAACCAGGATGACGAGATGAGGACTTCGCGCCTGCCTGAGCGGTACAAACATCTGAGGCAATTCTTCCGTTGCAGCACTCGATGCCAGCTGCCCTACTACCCCAACGACGGTCCAGGCGTGGGCGCGGTTCTCGGCACCGGCCTGCGAGAACTGCCGACCCAGAGCGTCCTCGCCCGGCCAAAGGAGGTCTGCGAACGACCTGGTAATGACCGCCACCGGGGCGGACGTTCTGTCATCGGTTCGGAGGATGCCTCTGCCTTGAAGGATGGGTGTGCCGATGGCGGAGAAGTACCCTTCCGTGACAAGGGTGTATTCCACCCTCACCCCGGTTGAATCTGAGCTTGGCTGGTCCGCCGGGTTGACGGAAATACGGTCTCTATATCGATCCAAGGGGAAACCGGTGGACACGGCCACCGATGCTGCGCCGGGAAGAGAACCGATGGACTCTATCAGGCGGTCCACCAGGGCCGATCCGCCCTCTTCCATGCTCGGATAACCTTCTTCGGAAGGGTCCAGAAACCCGAGGAACGTCCCCCCGGTTCGGAAGTCGGTAACGGCCATACCGTCCGGTCTGAATCCGATTTGGCTCTCATCCGTTCGTTCCAGGGAGCGGAGGAATAGGGCCGCCAGCAGGAGTAGGAGAAAGGCCACACCGGTCTGGCAAGATGCAGCATAACGCTGGAACCTTCCCACCCGCCGCCCGCCTCCGCCGGTGTCGTCCTTCAGGGCTGAAACCAACTCCGGCCGGCTGAAGCGAAGCGCAGGAAGGAGTCCGAATGCCAGGGCCGCTACCAGGGAAAGGGCCAGGGACAATGCCACCGTCCAGCCGCTGAGTTCGAAGGTCGCGCCGGGAGCGGAAATGTTCAGGTCCATGGGGTGAACCCTGGTCATTGCTGTCACGGCCAGAAGGATCCCGACTCCCCCGCCAATCACGGCCAAGATTACCGCCTCTACCATCAGATGTCTCACGAGGCGGACACGACTCGATCCCAAAGCCAGCCTCACTCCGATTTCCTGCTCCCTGGCGGCAGTTCTGGCCAAGGCCATTCCGGCCAGGTTCCCGCAGATAATTAGAAGGAAAACGGCCAGTAGCCCAAAGACTCCGACCAAGGCAATAACTTCCATATCCCGGTTCTGGGCTGGAAAGCGCCCAAAACTGACAGCCTTGACCGTTCGGTCCCGGTTGGTCTCGGGGTACTCGGTCGCCAGGTTGGCGAACACCGTCCGAACCGCAGCCCGGGCTTCGGAGATTGTTGCACCCGGACGGAGCCTTCCCAATACCTGAACCGAGATGCTTCCCCTGTCCCTGAACACCGACTCATCGGCGCCCGCATCGGGGTGCTGAAAGAGAGGCACCCACATGTCCAGGCTGGTCCAATTCACGCGCGCACCTCTGAACTCCTCCGCCGCCACGCCAATCACCGTGTAGTGAATGCCGTCCAGGGGAAAGGACTGGCCCAGAATGTCGGAACGCCCACTCAGTTGCTGTTGCCAGAAGTTATGGCTCACCACCACCACCGGATGTTGACCAGGGCCCCCATCCTCTGAGTCCAGAAACCCCCTGCCCACTGTGGGAAGGGCTCCAAGAACATGGAAATATTCGGAAGTAGCATAAGCCACCCTGACCCGCCTCCCCCCTTCTTCGGCACCGAAGGTGGCGTCCCTCTCGGCCCATGCGGTAAGGTACTCGAAAGGGGTGTCTGTATCTCTGACATTCTCGAAATCGGGATATGCCCACGCCCAGTAATCATCTCCCCTGATGACGGGAACCATGTCCACGATCCGGTCCTGGCCCGTCACACCCGGAACCGGGGCAAGCCATACGGCATGAATCGCCGTGAACAGAGCGGCGTTCACCCCGACTCCCACGGCGAGGGAGAGGACCGCCACAATGGTGAAGCCGCGGGCTTTTCGGAGGGTCCTGAATGCGAACCGTACGTCCTGAAGGGTGTCGGAGAAGAGTTCGCGGATGACCCGGCGTCGCAGGCCCCCCTGGTCGATCCGGCGGCAGCGTTGCTCCACCGACTCCCGGTCCCCGAATCGCCTCAGAGCCTCTTCCCGAGCCGCCTCAGGGGTCTTCCCCTCGGCAACCAACTGCCGGATCCTGGTTTCCAGGTGGAAGTTCACCTCTTCGTCCAGGCTCCCCTCCAGATTCTTGCCGAACCGATCCCAGTGAAAGACCCTACTCAGCCGTGGCCGTTTCATACCACTTCCTCCATGGGGACCTCGAGGAGCGAGAGCATCGCCCGCGTGCTTGCGACCCAACCCTCCAACTCACTGGACAGGGCGCGCTGTCCCTTCCGGGTTATTTCATAGAACTTTGCCCGCTTCCCCTCCTCGGTCTTCCTCCACTCCCAGTCCACGAACCCTTTGGCCTGCAGACGATGAAGTGCCGGATAGAGGGAACCCTCTTCCACCCGAAACAACCCAGCCGACCGGGAGCCGATATGATCGGCGACACCCACCCCGTGCATGGGCCCCCAGAGCTCCAACGCTCTCAGAATCAACATCTCCAGCGTTCCGTAAAGGTTTCCGGGTCGAATGGTGCCCACCTTGAATCTCCCTGGTATAGGCGGTCTATATAGCCTGTCTATGTCGAATACGAGGCGGACCCTTCCGAAGTTTCGCAGGCTGACCCCGACCGATACCCTTCATCGATCGGGGCCGTCTGTGCCGGGTCCTCGCGTCGACTCCGCCCCGCCCGGAGACGAGGTCTAGGGCGTTGGCCGCTCCCCGGGCGGTGCGGAGTCGGTGGCGCCGCCGTAGCGCTCGAACCAGGCGAGGATGTGGGCGACCTTCTCGACCAGGTCGCTGGGTCGGGCGGCGATCCCGTGATGCGCGTTGGGCACCCGGACGAGGGCGGTGGGGATCTTCCGCAGCTTGAGGGCCTGGTAGAACTGCTCGCTCTCGGAGATGGGCGTCCGGTAGTCGAGCTCTCCGGTCAGCAACATGGTCGGCGTCGTGACGTTCCCCAC
>JBDHKE010000372.1:0-2117 GCA_039586555.1 Gemmatimonadota bacterium
AGGCCCGCTCTGCTAGGTCTGCGAACTCCTCCTCGATGGCCTCGCAGATGAGGTCGAACTGCGCCTCGACCAGCTCCTCGATGCTCTCCTGCGTGAGGTCGCCGCCGTTCTCCTCGTCCAGGTCCGTGGCGCTTTCCACCACGAAGTCCGGCGGATCGGCCGGGTGTTCGAGCGTAGCCCGGCACCCGGCGTAGGTCACCTTGAGGTCCATGTCGACCTCGGTGCCGCAGCACTTGATGGTCACGCTCATGTGGGTAGTCATCAGTCCTCCTTCATCACGACGCCGTCGTAGACGCCATCCATGAGGTCCTGGGTGTACTTGGCAGGCTCGTAGAGCTCCCGGTCCCGGTAGGCGTCCATCATCGCCTCGTGCCTCTCCCGCTTCCGGGTGACCAGGTCCAGGATGTCCCCCCACTCCAGGTGGGGATTCTCGGCCACCTGCTCGACCAGGGTGGCAGGGAAGGTGAGCCTCTCGACTCCCTCGACGTTGCTCCAGTCCTGGCACCCGAAGATGATGCCCTCGGGGGTCCGGTGGACGTAGAGCTGAACCGGGTCCGGTTCGCTCTCGCCCTCGTCCCGGAAGTCGTCCCCGAACACGGGAACGTCTCCGAAGTCGGCTTGGGCGAGCTGAAGCAGCTTGATGAGCTGGCTGAGCTTCATGGTCAGTCCTCCTCGGAGCCGTCTGCACGGCCCTTGTGGTTGGCGTTCCCGCGATTCTCGCCGACCTTGCGGAACCGCAGGCCGGTCATCGGGGTGTTGGTGGGGGACAAGTGCGAGGACTTGCCCTTGTGCGCTCCGGTGCAGGAGCGCCAGGCTGCCGAGTAGGCGGCCCGGTCCCTCTCGCTCTCGAAGGCGAGAATGGTCAGGCCGGACATCTTGCCATCGCCAGCCTGAACACCGAGGTAGCGAGGCGGGCTGTCATCGCCGCCTCGCTCCTCTACGCAGTCGGGGCACTCGTTGATGTAGCCCCCGACACGCCGCTTGCGGGGCGAGTCCAGGTCGAACTCTCCCCTGCAATGGCGGCAAACCTTCCGTCGCATCAGTCCTCCTCTCGGACGCTGACCTCGGCCAGCACCACCTCGTCGGAGCGGCGGACGAGCTGGAACGAGCCGGCTCCCAGCTTGGGGAGACGGGACAGGAAGCCCGTCACCTTGCGGGCCTCCCCGATCTCCAACCAGCCCTTGTCGGTCTTCTGCTGGACGGAGAACGGCAGCTCCGGGCGGCGGCGCTCCCGGGGGGCCTCCTGCACGGGCTCCGGCTCCATGGTGGCCTCGGGGAGGGCCAAGCCCTGCCGGATGCACTCCACCCGAGCCGAGGACTCGGAGGAGGTGATGTGGCTACCAGCCTCCACGAGCGTGGAGCCGAGACGGCCGTTGGAGCCCTTGCGAGCGACCCCGGTCTTGCCGACCCCGAGTACGAGCTGGCCCAGGCGGGCCACGGTCAGCCTGGAGAACCGGCCCTCGCCGGGCACCCAGGTCACTGCTGCGGTCATGTCAGCCTCCTACGGACAGGGAGAGGGCGGAGGAGCCGCCCTCGCGGATTCGGGGGAGAGACGCACTTTCGCCCTCTCGGGGTGCTGCCATCGAGCGGGCGATGGCCCCACCTCGGCAGGGCGCCGGGCATCCTACAGGTCGGCGCGGAGAGCCGGCCACAGACCCCCTCTGGGGTCGGGCCGGTCGTCGTTGCGGGCTGCCATCTCCGCAAGCTGGTCCTCTTCGAGCTCCCGCTCAAGGCCGGCGAACGTACACAGCCGGTCCAGGGGTCGGGTGCTCTCCCGCTTGTCCAGGGCGTGGAGCTTCCACGCCAGGTCTCGCCTGTCCTCGCTCGTCATGCTGCCTCCCGTTTCGGCTCTCCATGAGCCATCCTCAGCACCCCGGATCAGGGGCGGACGGGCACGGGGGCGAGCCAGGCCAGGTCGGCCCGGCTCACCCCCCGGTGTGGGGCTCAGAGGCCCAGCGCCTTGTTGACGGCGGCGTCGTGCTGGGCCTTGCTGATCAGGCCAGCCTCCAAAGCCGCCTTGAGTCGGCGCAGGTGAGCCACGAGGTCGACGTTCGCTGCACCGGACGCGGGGGGCGGGCTGCCACCGTCGTCATCCCCGCCAGCGAGGTCGGACAACG
>JBDHKE010000373.1:0-2508 GCA_039586555.1 Gemmatimonadota bacterium
TGAGAGGCAACGAGTCAGCTTCCCATCATGGGCGTGGTCCGGGAACCCGAGCCGGGTCCGAAGGCGTTCGAGGGCTGAAGCAGCCTGGAATCGGCCGCTCAGGTCGGCCGTGGCCTCGCTCCCGCACCCGGCGGGATCGATGCCCGGCGGAGTGGATGCTGCGCGCGGTGGGGGTGGATGACCTGCCTGAAGCACTGCTCGCAAAGTTGATTCGCCTGAGCGTCCTCTCGCCCCAGCACGGAGACTCAGCAGTGCTGATGACGGACTCAAGACGTCAGAAGATCCGGGGGCCGCGACAAACCTTTGCGGTCCTGGTGTTCCTGGCCTTCTTCGCCGGGTCACGCGCCGAGGCGCAGTGGATCGAGAAGCCCGGAAAGGGATGGCTGCAGGCGGTGGTGTACCACCTGGATACGACCGAGGAGTTCGGCCCCACCGGTGACACCCAGGACTTCTTCGCCGACGGACACGTGGTCTCCACGTCACTCTTCGTGACAGCCGCAGTGGGATTGACACGAGGGGTGGACGCGTGGGGCCAGCTGCCGCTGCACCGCCTCGAGTTCAACGACGCCGCAGGGGATCGGGACAAGACCGGGGTCGGAGATCCGAGACTCTTCCTCAGGCTCGGGCCGGAGTTGTTCGGCGTCTCGAACCCGGGTCCCCTGGCGGTGGCGATCCGAGGTGGGGTGAAGTTCCCGGGAGCCGAGTTTCCGGTGGACGCGGAGGTGATTCCGCTGACGGAGGGTCAGAGGGACTGGGAGCTCCTGCTGGAGGTCGGAACATCGTTCTACCCACGCCCCCTCTACGCGTACGGATGGGTGGGATATCGATGGCGTGAGGAGAACGAGAAGATTCAGAGGGATCCCGGGGACGAGCGCCTGGCCTTCGCGGCGGTGGGCGGGGAGCTGGGACGGCTTACCTGGCAATTCGCGGCCGAGGGTCTGTGGGGACTGACGCCCATGATCGAGGGGATTCCCACCGTGACTGCCCGACGGAAGATCATCCAGCTCTTCCCCAAGGTCGGTTGGAAGTTGGGGCCGGGCGCGGTGGAGTTGGGAGGGCGCATTCCCGTGGACGGCCAGAACCTGCCTGCAGGCTCGGCTCTGACTCTCGGGTACTTCACGACCTGGTAGTCGCCGAGAAGCCCTGGGTCCGGGAGCACCTCGGGGGGTCCTCCCGGCCTAAGGGAATCATCGAAGGCGAGCCTGTGCCGAGGCTCCCGCGAAGGCGGGCCTCAGGGTGGAGAAGCGTGCTCTAGTGCTCGTGCTCCGCCTCGCTCCTTCCGCCCAGCTTGTTGTCCAGGAACAGGAGGGCGGCCGAGTGGTCGCCGGCCATCTTCAGCTGGTCGACGATGTCGCCGGCACTCTTCTCCTTTTCCACTCGTTGATGGAGGCGGTCACCTTGCGCTCGTGCTCCAGCGCGGATTCGAACACGTCCAGAGGGGAGTCCCAATCCAGGGGCGGCTGATCGATCGTCTGCAGAACGACCTTGGCTCCCCGGTCGTGCATGTGGTCGAAGAGCCGCATGGCGTGGGCCTCTTCCTCCTTCGCCTGCATGCGCATCCACTGGGCGAAGCCCGGGAATCCCTCGCGCTCGAGGTAGGCGCACATGGCGAGGTAGACGTAGGCCGAGGCGAACTCTTTCCTGATCTGATCGTTGATGGCGTCCTGAACCGTTTGGCTCATCATATCGAGGTGCTCCGAAGGATTGAGATGATTGGCACTCCTTTCCGCACGTACCAAGATACCCGCTGGAGAGCGGCTGCCAAGCGTCGCTCCGGGGGGTTACATGAGAGAGCGGCCAAGGTTAACATTTGAGACTCCTGGTCAGTCGAACTTGCGGACATCTGGGGTCCGACTGAACGGGGGCGTGCGAGTGAGGATCGCCGGTGGGCCGGTGTTGGTGCTGCCGGAGGAAAGTCCGAGCTCCGCAGGGCAGGGTGCCGGGTAACACCCGGGCGCCGCAAGGCGACGGAAAGTGCCACAGAGAGCAGACCGCCGATGGCTCCTTTGGGAGCACAGGCAAGGGTGAAAGGGTGCGGTAAGAGCGCACCGGGCCGCTGGTAACAGAGGTCGCACGGCAAACCCCACCCGGAGCAAGGCCAAATAGAGGACGAGGGGTGGCCCGCCCCGTCCGAGTCCCGGGTAGGCCGCACGAGGCCCGCAGCAATGCGGGTCCCAGATGAATGATCCTTGCCCGTCTCGACGGGAACAGAACTCGGCTTACTCCGCACGCTCCGCCAGGATGCAGGAAGTAACAACAAGCGCCCGTAGCTCAGCCGGATAGAGCGTCGGCCTCCGGAGCCGAAGGTCACAGGTTCGAGTCCTGTCGGGCGTACTTGATAAGTGATTGCCGCTTCACAACTTGTGAGGCGGCTTTCTCTTGTCTCTACCATCTGCTAGTGTAGCGTAGCCAAAGTCTTAAAGCCCTTGCTGACTTTGTCGATGATCTGTTCGACGGAAGCGGTCCAGACAAAGGGCTTGGGTTCACGGTTACGTTGATCGATGTAGC